>JBJEKQ010000082.1:0-35588 GCA_051878715.1 Prevotella sp. | reverse complement strand
CTTGCAGAACTATGGCCTGAATGGAGTCTTGCAACCGGCTTTTCGGACTGACCCGAAAAACGACCAAGACCTCACCAGTCATTATTTACACGAGGAACCGCCCGATACAACCTTCTGCCGTATCGGGCGGTTCTTGCTCTTTCTGCCCTGTTATTCCTCGGTAAACTCCACATACTCGCCTTCATCATCCGAGATGATGCGCGGCCCCTTATTCCGGGGATTACGCAAGTCTGTAATGGTGTTTCCCTCATCGGTATGTACATGCTGCTGAGTGCCGGTACCGCTTCCTTGTCCTTGCCGTGACGTCCCATCACCGGCTTTCCCATAGAAGCCATACTGCTGTTGCCGCCTTCCCGTATAGTCACGGTTATGCCTGTTGGTACGGGCATCGTCTTCATCGGTCCATCTCTTGAAGAATCTTACACCCTTGTACAAGAAACGCAATATCACCAAGCCTGCTACTGCGAGCACGGCAAGCAGCAGAAGCAAGATAGTCACTAAGCCTTTCAGTATCATCGTTTCTTCATTCTTTGGTTGTTTTCAGCACTTGTTCCTTTTTGCGGTAATCACGGACAAGAAGATATACCACGCCACGATGGCAGCAAAACCGCTGACGCGCAGGAACACTATCAATGGCACACACGATATCACAAAGATATACTTCACCTCGTTGCCCTTCCAACCCCAATGCTTGAATTTCAAGGCAAACATGGGCACTTCCGCTACCAGCATATAACTCATCAGCAGCATCAGCACTACCACTCCTATCACCATCTCTGCCGACTGAAACAGGCATCTCTCCAGTCCTACAATCAGCGATGCCCAGAACAGGGCATTGGCAGGAGTGGGCAAGCCGATGAACGAGGTTGTCTGACGCTCATCCAGGTTGAACTTCGCCAACCTCAAGGCGGAGAAAGCCGCCATGATAAAAGCGCTGAAAGGTATGACAGAAGCAATGCTTCCCCAAGTATCTTCCCTGCATATAGACAGGAGCACGCTATAAACCATCGCCGACGGAGCCAGTCCGAAGGTAACCACATCAGCCAGCGAATCGAGTTCCTTGCCTATGGGGGATGACACACCTAACAGGCGTGCCGACATGCCGTCGAAGAAATCGAACACGGCACCCAGAACAATAAAGAGGAACGCCTTTTCGTACAGTCCCAGAAAGGCAAAATAGGTGGCTATTGCACCGCAGATAAGGTTGCAACAGGTTATCGTATTGGGAATGTTCTTGGTAATGAAGTTAGCCATTGTCTGTTCCTTTCCTTAATGGGGAAGTTCTCTTTTCCTAAAAATGCGACAGCCCCTTATTCGGGCAGTTTTGCAATCAATGTCTGGTCGCCGGTGGTGGATTGTCCCATCTTGACGCATACCTCCGAACCCAACGGCAGATACACATCCACACGCGAGCCCAGTTTGATGAATCCCAGATGTTCGTCGATAAAACATTCCTCACCAGCCTTGGCATAGGTCACGATGCGGCGTGCCATGGCACCGGCAATCTGACGGCACAGCACCTGATGCCCTTCGGGAGTCTCTATCAGCACATCGGCATGCTCATTCTCTTCGCTTGCCTTGGGCAGCCACGCCTTATGGAAATTGCCGTCCTTGTGCGTCACGGAAAGCACCTTGCCATCTACGGGGAACCAGTTGGCGTGCACATTCACCAGACTCATGAAGATAGACACCATCATCCTGCGGTCATGGAAGTATTCATTTTCCTCCACCTCTTCTATCACCACCACCCTGCCGTCGGCAGGTGCCACCACTGTCCTCTCGGTATCCGCATTGTAATAGCGTATGGGACAACGGTAGAAGTTGAGCACTATCGCCCAAACGGTGCCAAAGACTGCCACAAACGACCAGAAGGCATACTTGCAATCTACAAACTGCCACAGCAGGACGGCAATGGCTATAATCAGCAACAGACTATAGACCAAGGTGTTCGTCCCCTCGTGGTGTATTCTTATTTTCTTCAGTTTACGGATTCTTTCTCCCATGTATTGTCAGATTATTGTCTTAGGTTTCTTTTTCTTGCTGAAAGACGATAAACCATGCACAAGTTTGCCATTATTCAATTTGCAAAGGTATGATTATTTTTACACATTCACAAATATTTACCACTTTTCTTTTGGTTGTCTCGGCGATTAGAAGTAACTTAGCGACCCGAAACCAACATCATAATCCTTTTTTCCTATGCAAGATTTCGTACACCTTCACGTGCACACCTACTACTCTATTCTCGACGGACAGTCGAAGATAAGCAAACTGGTTGACAAGGCGGTGGCAGACGGTATGCGTGGCATGGCTATCACCGACCACGGCAACATGTTTGGCATCAAGGAGTTTTTCGACTGTTGCTGCGGTGTGAACAAGAAGCGCAAGAAGGAGGGTCTGGAGCCCTTCAAGCCTATCTTCGGCTGCGAGATGTATGTAGCACGCCGCAGAAAAGAGGACAAGGACAAGGAGAAGGGCGACCGAAGCGGATATCACCTCATCGTGCTGGCAAAGAACGAGCAGGGATACAAGAACCTTATCAAACTGGTGTCCAACTCATGGATAGACGGATATTATATGCGCCCCCGTACCGACCGTGCCGACCTGGAACGCTACCACGAGGGACTGATTGTATGCTCTGCATGTATTGCCGGTGAGGTGCCTGCCAAGATACTGGGCGGCAAAGCTGAACGCAACGTGTGCGGCGAGGAGGTGCAGAAGCAGCGTATGGACGAGGCACGCGAGGCAGTACAGTGGTACAAGCGGGTATTTGGCGATGACTATTACCTGGAGCTGCAGCGGCATGAGGTGAAAGACCCCACCATCCGCGCCAACAGGGAAGCTTTTCCGTTACAGCAGCGTGCCAACGCAGGACTGATGGAACTGGCAAGGGAGTTTGGCATCAAACTGATATGCAGCAACGACGTACACTTTGTAGATCAAGAGAATGCCGAAGCCCACGACCATCTGCTGTGCCTTTCTACAGGTAAGGACCTGAACGACCCCGACCGAATGATCTACACCAAACAGGAGTGGTTCAAGACAAAAGAGGAGATGAACGAGGTGTTTGCCGACATTCCCGAGGCATTGGCAAACACCACTGAGATACTGGACAAGGTGGAGATGTATTCCATCGACCATGACCCCATCATGCCTTTCTTCCCCATTCCGGAAGAGTTCGGAACGGAAGAACTTTGGCGGAAAAAATACTCCGAGCAAGACCTGTACCGTGAGTTCACAACCGATGAGAACGGCGAAAATCCCTTGCCACAGGAGGAAGGAGAAAAGAAGATTGCCAAACTGGGAGGATATGACAAATTGTACCGTATCAAGTTCGAGGCAGACTATCTGGCAAAACTGGCATACGAGGGAGCCAGGCGGCGCTATGGGGAGCCTCTCTCCAAAGAGGTGGATGACCGTGTGCGCTTCGAACTGCACATTATGAAGACGATGGGTTTCCCCGGCTACTTCCTTATCGTGCAGGACTTCATCAACTCCGCCCGCGACGAACTGGGTGTGATGGTAGGACCTGGACGCGGCTCTGCCGCCGGCTCCGTGGTGGCTTACTGCCTGGGCATCACCAAGATAGACCCATTGAAATATGATTTGCTGTTCGAGCGTTTCCTGAACCCCGACCGTATCTCCCTGCCTGATATTGATACCGACTTCGACGATGACGGCAGAGGAAAGGTGCTGAAGTGGGTGGAAGACAAATACGGGCACGAGAACTGCGCGCACATCATTACCTATGCCAGCATGGCCACCAAGAACTCCATCAAGGACGTGGCACGGGTGGAGAACCTGCCACTTGCCACCTCGAACGCGCTGTGCAAGGCCATCCCCGACCGCCTGCCCGACGGTATGAAGATGAATCTGGTGAATGCCATCAAGTGCACCCCGGAACTGAGGGATGCCGAGGCGTCCACCGACGAGAAACTGAGCAATACCATCAAATATGCCAAGATGCTCGAAGGCACGGTGCGCGGCACGGGCATCCACGCCTGCGGCTTCATCATCTGCCGTGACCCTATCAGCAACTGGGTTCCGGTATCTACCGCCGATGACCCTGACTTCAAGGACACCAAGACCAACTGTACCCAGTACGATGGACACGTGATTGAATCGACAGGACTCATCAAGATGGACTTCCTGGGGCTGAAGACCCTGTCGGAGATGAAAGAGGCGGTGGCACTCATCAAGCGCACCCGGGGGATAGACATTGACCTGGACAACATTCCCATCGACGACCCCGCCACCTACAAACTGTATCAGGAGGGGCGCACCATCGGCACCTTCCAGTTTGAGTCAGCAGGCATGCAGAAGTATCTGCGCGAACTGCAGCCCACGGTATTCGAGGACCTGATTGCCATGAACGCCCTTTACCGCCCGGGACCTATGGATTACATCCCCTCGTTCATCGCCCGCAAGACAGGGCGCGAACCCATCAAATACGACATCCCCTGCATGGAGAAATACCTGAAAGACACCTACGGCATCACGGTATATCAGGAGCAGGTGATGCTTCTTTCCCGACAGCTGGCAGACTTCACCCGAGGCGAGAGTGATGCGCTGCGCAAGGCAATGGGAAAGAAGAAGAAGGATATTGTGGATGCCATGAAACCCAAGTTTATCGAGGGAGGAAAGAAGAACGGACACGACCCGCAAGTGCTGGAGAAGATATGGGCAGACTGGGAGAAATTTGCCTCGTATGCCTTCAACAAGAGTCATGCCGCCTGCTACTCATGGGTGGCATTCCAAACCGCCTATCTCAAAGCCAATTTCCCCGCAGAGTTCATGGCTGCCATCATGAGCCGGCGCAAGGATGACATCAAGGAAATCACCAAACTGATGGACGAATGCAAGTCGCTGGGCATAGCCACCCTCGGTCCTGATGTGAACGAGAGTATTGAGAAGTTCGGTGTAAACTCGCACGGAGAGATACGTTTCGGATTGGGAGCCATCAAGGGCATGGGAGGTGCTGCCGCCACCGCCATCATCTCCGAGCGCGAGAAAAACGGAGCTTTCAAAGATATCTTTGACTTCATCCAGCGTGTCAACCTGAATGCCGTGAACCGCAAGTGTGTTGAGAATCTGGCATTGAGCGGCGCCTTCGACAGTTTTGCGGGCATCCGTCGCGAAGACTTCTTCGCCACAAACAACAAGGGAGTTGCCTTTACTGAAACACTGCTGCGCTACGGACAGACCTACCAGACGGAACAGAACAGTGCACAGACCTCACTCTTCGGCAGCTTCGATGCCAATATCATCCTTACTCCACCTATCCCCAAGAGCGAGCCGTGGAGTGCCTTGGAACGACTGAACCGCGAGCGCGAACTGGTAGGCATCTACCTCTCCGCCCATCCCCTTGACGAGTACCGCATCGTGCTTGACAACCTGTGCAACACCTCCTGCACGGAGCTGGGCGACCTGACACAATTGCAGGGGCGTGATGAAGTGACTTTCGGAGGCATCGTCACGGCTGTGCGCTCCAAATTCACCAAGACGGGCAAGCCCTGCGGCTTTGTCACCATAGAAGATTTCAACGGCAATGGCGAGATTGCCCTGTTTGGCGAGGAATGGGGACGATGGAACGGCATGCTGCTCGAAGGCAGCACCGTATATGTCAGTGCCCGCCGCCAACAGCGGTTCCGCGACAGCAACATGTACGACCTGCGCATCCAGCGCATAGAGTACCTGCAGACGGTCAAGGAGAAAGCCATTGAGAAGATTACCATCTCGTGCGATTACAGGGCACTTGACAGCAAGACGGTGGAGGAACTCAACGCCATCATCGACCAGCATCCTGGCACAGCCCGTCTCTACATCCAACTGTACGACAGCAAGGAGCACCGCAACCTGCTGCTCACCAGTCGCAGCCGACAGCTTGACGTGCAGAGAGACCTTATCGACTTCCTGCACTCACACGAAGAGTTCAACTACACGGTGAACTGACACTTTCATGTTTTTTCACCATCTTTCACTCCATTTCTTCTTGAATTACACATAATATATGTAAGTTTGCAACCAAAACAGACAAGCATGATGAGACCACAATCCTTACCTTACAGCATAGAGATTCCCTCACTTTTACAGACAGCCATACACCTGCCTGCCTCCAAGAGCATCAGCAACAGGGCACTGATTATCAACGCACTCGCAGGCAACAGGGAGATGATGCCCCACAACCTTTCCGACTGCGATGACACCAACGTGATGCTACAGGCGTTTGAACAGATGAGTGTACCCCACTCCACCATCAACATTGGAGCGGCGGGCACCGCCATGCGCTTCACCACCGCCCTGCTGGCAGCCACCAGGGGGCACCACTTCATCACGGGCAGCGACCGCATGAAACAGCGCCCCATCGGTGTACTGGTGGAAGCCCTGCGTTCTTTGGGAGCACACATCAAATACGTTCACAACGAGGGTTATCCGCCTCTCGACATCGAGGGATGCACCCTCCAGGGAGGCACCATCAGCATATCGGGCAACGTAAGTTCACAGTACATATCAGCACTGCTGATGATTGCCCCTACACTGCAGAACGGACTGACCCTCGAACTGAAGGGCAACATCATCTCGCGCCCCTACATCGACCTCACGCTCACCATGATGCGACAGTTCGGCGCGTGTGCCGAATGGATCTCCGACCACACCATCCGTGTAGAGGAAAGGCCCTACCGCAAAATGGCATACGAGGTGGAGAATGACTGGAGTGCAGCTTCCTACTGGTTTGAGATGGTAGCACTAAGCCATGACAGCAAGGCATGTATCACCCTGTCACATCTGCAGCAGCAGAGCGCACAGGGAGACAGCGTAGTACGCCACATCTTCAGCAGTCTTGGCGTGGAAAGCACCTTCAACGGTACCGCCCTCACCCTCACCAAAGGAAAGGAACGGGTGGAGCACTTTGAATATGACTTTGTAAACTGTCCTGACCTGGTACAGACGGTGGTAGTGACCTGTTGTCTGCTGGGCATCACCTTCCGCTTCACCGGCTTGCAGACACTGAAAATCAAGGAGACCGACCGCATCGAGGCTCTCAAGAACGAGCTTCGCAAATGGGGCTACGTGCTTGCCGACAGAGACAACAGCATACTGAGCTGGGACGGCTCCCGCTGCGAAGAGGCTGCCAACACAGCCATCGACACCTACGAAGACCACCGCATGGCCATGGCTTTCGCTCCTGCCGCCGCCGTCAGGGGCAAGGTGGTCATCAACCGTCCCGAGGTGGTCAGCAAGTCTTACCCGCATTTCTGGGAAGAGGTCTTCATGGTGAGCACACAGGAATGAGCGGCACAGCCACATCCTGTACAGACAGAGAGAATACAAAACGACAAAACACGACCGCATGGCTTGGATTTTTTTTGTGGCGATATTGGTGATACTGCTCAGTGTGCTGGCTATATGGCTGAGCGGAAAGGAGGCGGCGACAGAACTTGAAGAGGCTCTGACGGAGGAGAAGAAACAGCCCGCAGGTCCATGCGGCGGCTGCGCCTTTGCCGGCCATACCTGTGTGGAGCACTGCACAATGCACGGCGGCAGCACAGAAACACGCCTCTTCCGCGACGCAGAACTGAATTTCTTCATGGGGCGCAGTGCCGACAGTTATACCGATGACGAGGCATATACCTTCAGGCGCATCCTGTACTCTATGCACGGGAACGAGGTGAACGAGTGGTGCCGCAGTCTTCGCCGCAGGGGCATAGAGCTGCCCGAGCAGGTAAAAACCGACGTGTTGACGCGGATGAATTATTAGATTAAGCCTCTGCCTACACAATAAAAATGCCCCTCTTCTGTTTTTATCTATAAGGTGGGCATTGTCAATTTCCACCTGAAATCAAGTGAACCGCACGAAAAAAAGATACCTATACACTCTGGCTGCCGTGGCATTTCTCCTTGTATGCGCGGCATGCTCCACACAGAAAAACACCGGAAAGTCACGCTGGTGGCACTCTTTCAACGCCCGTTACAATACTTATTATAACGGAAAAATGGCGTTTATCGAGGGTGCCGAGGAACAGGAGAAAGGCCATAAGGACAACTTCACGGAACTTATACCGCTCTATGTGGCAGGCGACAAGAACACCAAGGTGATGGGTGCCGCCAAATACACACGCGCCATAGAGAAGATGGAAAAAGCCATCAAACGCCACAGCATCAAGAAACGCCCGGAATGGAACAAGTCACGGCGCAAGACCGACAAGGATATCGAATGGCTCAACCGCCGCGAATACAACCCCTTCTTGTGGAAGGCATGGCTGCTGATGGGCAAGTCACAGTTCAACATGGGCAAGTTTGACGAGGCAGCCGCCACCTTTTCCTACATGTCACGCCTCTATGCCACCCAACCTGCCATCCTGGGCATCGCCCGTGCATGGCAGACGAAGAGTTATGTGGAACTGGACTGGCTCTACGATGCCGAAGACCTCATCACCAAGCAGCGGCGCGACACCATGCACTACCGCGCACGCACCGACTGGGACTATACCCTGGCAGACTACTACATAGAGAGCAAGCAATATGAACAGGCGGTAACCTATCTGCAAAAGGTCATCAAGCACGAGAAGCGGAAGACACAGAAAGCACGCGAGTGGTTCCTGATGGGACAGTTACAGACACTCCTCGGCAACAAGAAAGAGGCAGACAGGGCATACCGCAAGGTGATACGCATGAACCCTCCCTATGAATTGGAGTTCAACGCCCACATCGCCCAAACGGAGGTGATGGCACAGGGCAACGCCAAGAAGATGATACGCAAACTGAAGCGCATGGCGGCTTCAGACAACAACAAGGACTATCTGGATCAGGTGTATTACGCCATGGGCAACATCTATCTGCTGCAGAAAGATACTGCCAATGCCATCAGCTCATACGAGAAGGGCTGCAGCAAAGCCACACGCACGGGCATAGAAAAGGGAGTACTGCTGTTGCATCTGGGCAACCTGTACTGGCAGAAAGAGAGGTACAGCGACGCCAAGCGGTGCTATGGCGAGGCGATAGGACTATTAGACAAGGAACGCCCCGACTACAAGGAACTGTCCGAACGCTCCAAGATACTCGACGAACTGGTGCCCTATACAGACGCCATCCATCTGCAGGATTCCCTGCTGGCACTCTCGGTGATGAGCGAGAGCGACCGTCTGAAAGCCATCGACCGCGTTATCGATGACCTGAAGAAGAAGGAAAAGGAAGCGAAGCGGGCGGAGCAGGAGGCTGAGGTAGCCAAACGGCAGCAGGCGCAAGGTGCCATGGGCAACCGGCTGGGCAACCGCACGACAGGCTCTGCTGCGCAAGCCACAGGCGAGAAAGGAGTATGGTACTTCTACAACCCCATGGCGGTGAGTCAGGGAAAGCAAATGTTCCAGCAGCAATGGGGCAAGCGCGAGAATGTGGATGACTGGCAACGTGTCAACCGCACGGTGGTGAACCTGACACCAGAGGACACCGAGACATCCGAAGAGAGCGAACAGGCAGAGAACGAGAATACAGAAGAGATGACTGACAGCATAGCCGCAGCGACAGACAACAAGGAGAAGGCGGAGGCCGACAGTGCCGCCAACGACCCCCACAAGCGCGAATACTATCTGGCACAGATTCCCTTCAGCGAGGAACAGAAACAGGCATGTCACCAGATTATCCAGGACGGACTCTTCAACTCGGGCATCATCTTCAAGGACAAACTTTACAACCTGCCTCTCAGCGAAAAGGCGTTGCTCAGGCTCACCGACAACTATCCCGACTTCGAGAAGAACGATGTGGCATGGTACCACCTCTACCTGCTCTACGCCCGCATGGGCAAGATGGATATCGCCGACCGATGCCTGGCGCACATGCAGGAGAAATATGCCGACAGCGACTGGACAACCCTGCTTTCCGACCCCCTCTTCATAGAGAACCAAAGGTTCGGAGAGCACATAGAAGACTCCATGTATGCAGCTACCTACAAGGCCTTCAACGAGGGTCGCTACGACGAGGTCCAGGGCAACAGCACGGTATCAGAACAGCGATTCCCCTTAGGAGCACATCGCGACAAGTTCCTGTTGGTACAGGGACTCACGCTGCTCAACGAGGGCAACGCCGATGCATGTATCGAAAAGCTGAAAACCGTAGTGGAGAAATATCCGCAGAGCGAGGTGTGCGAACTGGCGGGCATGATTATCAAGGGTGTACAGCAGGGGCGGCGGCTCTATGGCGGACGCTTTGACCTGGGCGATGTATGGAGCCGCAGAAGTGCCGAGGTTGCTGCCGGTGATTCTATCGGAACCGACACCCTCTCTACTGAGCGCAACACGAGTTTTCTCTTCATGCTGGCATACCAGCCCGACTCTGTCAATGCGCATCAGTTGCTGTTCGAACTGGCAAAATACAACTTCACCAACTTCATGGTGCGCAACTTCGATCTGGTCACTGACCAGGACAACGGCATCAACCGCATGATGGTGACGGGCTTCCTGAGTTATGACGAGGCCCTGCAATATGCCCGCCAACTGTACAGCACCGAAGAGATGAGCGAAAAACTGCGGGGATGCCGCCGCATCATCATCAGCCAGGACAACCTGAAGATGCTGGGCACACGCTACAGCTACAATGATTACGAGACCTTCTTCGAGGAGAACTTTGCTCCCCTGAAGGTCAGTGAGGAACAACTGCTGAACATTCCCGAAACCATTGTGCAACCTGAGGAACAGGAGGACGACGGGAAGGAAGCACCACAAGAGAACGGTGATGACACCTATGATGACCTGATGCCTGCCTCCACGCCGGAGGAACCGGGCGGATTTGACTTTGACGAAGACTTTTACAGATGAACAACGGACTTTTACTGTGGGCAGACGATGAGATGGAACTGCTCAAGGCCCACCTGATGTTTTTGGAGAAGAAAGGCTATGAAGTGATTACCGTGACCAACGGCACAGATGCCATCGAGCAATGCAGGCAGCACAACTTCGACCTGGTGCTGCTTGATGAGATGATGCCCGGATTGAGCGGACTGGAAACCTTGCAGCGCATCAAGGACCTGCTGCCCGCCGTGCCTGTGGTGATGGTGACCAAGAGCGAGGAGGAGAACATCATGGATCAGGCGATAGGTTCCAAGATTGCCGACTACCTCATCAAGCCGGTCAACCCCAACCAGATACTGCTGACGCTGAAGAAGAACATCCACCGGCGCGAGATAGTGAGCGAGGTCACACAGTCGGGCTACCAACAGGACTTCACACAGATCTCCATGATGATACAGGAGTGCCGTAACCACCACGACTGGGTGCAACTCTACAAGCGGCTGGTGAAGTGGGAACTGGAGCTGAGCAACACCGACAGCAACATGGCAGAGATGCTGCAGATGCAGAAAGAAGATGCCAACAACGCCTTTGCCAAATACATCCGCAAGAACTATCCGGAATGGATGGAACAGATGCAGCCGGGATATAAGGGCGACGAACGGCCCATGCTGAGCCCCGAGGTATTCAAACGCACCGTGTTCCCCCTGCTCGACAGCGGAGAGAAGGTGTTTCTGGTGGTACTCGACAACTTCAGATACGACCAATGGCGCATCCTTTCAGACGAGCTGGGCGAGTGGTTCGATATAGACGAACAACTCTACTTCAGCATTCTGCCCACCGCCACCCAATATGCACGCAACGCCATCTTCAGCGGACTGATGCCCAACAAGATAGCGGAGATGTTTCCCGAACTGTGGGTGGACGAGGACGAGGAAGAGGGCAAGAACCTCAATGAGAAACCGCTGATAAAGACACAGTTGGAACGCTTCAGGCGCAAGGAGTCGTTCTCCTACCATAAGATCAACGATTCCAGCGGTGCCGAACGGCTGATGCAGCAGTTCAGACAACTGCAGAACAACGACCTCAACGTGGTGGTGTTCAACTTCATCGACATGCTGAGCCACGCCCGCACGGAATCCAAGATGGTGCGCGAACTGGCAAGCAATGAGTCGGCTTACCGCTCCATCACCCTAAGCTGGTTCCGCCACTCTGTCATCTCCGAGCTGCTCAGGCAACTGGCAGCCACACCCTGCACCGTGGTCATCACCACCGACCACGGCTCTATCCGCGCCAACAAGGCAGTGAAGATAGTGGGCGACAAGAACACCAACACCAACCTGCGCTACAAGCTGGGCAAGAACCTGGGTTATGACAACAAGGAACTGATGGTCATCAAGGAACCTCAGAAGGCGTTCCTGCCCTCTCCCAACCTCAGCACCAGCTATGTCTTCGCCACAGGCAACAGTTTCTTTGCCTACCCCAACAATTACAACTACTACGTATCCTATTACAAAGACACCTTCCAGCACGGCGGCATCTCCATGGAGGAGATGATGATTCCGCTCATCACCATGAAGGGCAAAAAACATAAGAAATGAACATCACTATTCCCTGTATTCAGGAGGACACCACCTCCCAAGCCCTGCAACAGGCGGCAAAAGCCTTTGCAGATGCCATCGGCGATGCACGTGTGTTTGCCTTCTACGGTGCCATGGGTGCCGGCAAAACCACCTTCATCAAGGAGGTATGCCGCGCATTGGGGGTCACCGAGGTCATCACCTCGCCTACCTTCGCCATCGTCAACGAGTACCAGAGCGACACTACGGCAGCCCTCATCTACCATTTCGACTTCTACCGCATCAAGAAGCTGGAAGAGGTATATGACATGGGCTACGAAGACTATTTCTACAGTGGTGCCCTCTGCTTCATAGAATGGCCCGAACTCATCGAAGACCTGTTGCCCGAAGATGCTGTCAGGGTGAGCATCACCACACAACCCGACGGTTCGCGCCTGCTCACCACCGGAGAAATCTAAATACCTGTTCTGCCAATACCACAAAACACACTACTGCTATGGAAGAAAACAAGACTAACGGCTACCCGCGCAAGGAATACAAATGCGCGGTGAAGCGCTACTGCCAGACCATGGAACTGCGCAACGACGACGCACTGATAGCCAAATACCGCGAGGCTCACGACAAAGAGCACTTCTGGGACGAAATCAAGGAGGGCATCAGACAGGTGGGCATCCTGGAAATGGAGATATACATCCTTGCCAACCGCCTGGTGATGATAGTGGAAACGCCCCACGACTTCGACTGGGACAGCGCCATGAAAAAACTTGCCTCCCTGCCCCGGCAAGCGGAGTGGGAGGCATACGTTTCACAGTTCCAGCAGTGCTCTGCCGAAGCCACCTCTGACGAGAAGTGGCAGATGATGGAACGCATGTTCCATCTGTACGACTGAGCCAGCCACCGGCATTCCTTATCTCTTCACCACCTTACGGCCCTTGATTACATAGATGCCCTTGGGAAGTGCGGGATACACCTCGCTCATCTTCGCCTTTCTGTATATCAGCCGCCCGTCTATGCTGTAGATGTCGTGCAGGCACTCGCCCGGCGTGTTCCCGAAGCGTTCCTCCATGCCTGTAGGCACGTAGTAGGCAAGGCTCACCGCAACCTTGAACGCATACCTTGTGCCCGTACTGGTATGCAGTTCGGTACTTGTGTTGTCTATGTCATAGGCATTGTAGCCCACCGACTGCAGATACTTCTCCATGCTTGCCATGTTGAGGTAGGGCACCACTTCATCTGCCGGGGAGTGCACAAAGGTCATGGAGTCTGTCTTGTCGGGCGACCATGAGTCGTACACCAAGGAATTCTCCTTCAGGTGATACACAATGTCAGACATCGCCTCGCTCTCCGGGTCGAAGAACACATCCTTCACAATCTTCGACATCTCAAGTCCATCCTCTTTGCTGCCTCCGAAGTTCTCGTAGAAGAACTCGTTGATATATTCCGTGTCGTGGAGTTTCGTGTCAAACAGTTCGGGCAGCGCCTCCTGCACCTCATCGGTAAACACGTCCTCATACTTCACCTTGTAGCCGCCGGCGTCAATCATTCCACTGAGGATGAGCGGCAGTGCAACGGGGTATTGCGTCTTGTCCTCCGTGAGCAGCTTGTTGTAATGGCTGTACATGTCATAGGGGCCTCCGCCCAGCAGACAGTAGTTTATCCTGGGCAGTTCGTCATTGCGATAGCCCTCGGCAATAAGTCTGTTCACCCACATGCCGGAATGACCTCCCTGCGAATAGCCCAGATTGAGGATCACATCACCATGGCTGTATCCCTCCTGCTCTATCAGTTTGCGCCCTGCAATGAACGCGTCGATGTTGACACGCGCCGTCGCACGCCCCTGAAGGTATTTCTGGTTGCGCAGCGAGTCAATGCCGAAACCGAAGCCGTCGGACTCAATCAGGATGTAGTTTGTATTGGAGATGAAGCCCTCCAGCGTGGCAAACGCCGTGACATTGGAAGGGCGCTGTCTGTTGGCGGTGATGGTGTAGTGGTTGAGAAGTCCTAATCCCTTGGCTACAGTACGTCTTTCATGCACTTCCGATGACAGGAAAATGGCACCCGAAAGGGTGATGGGTGTCACCCCGTCAACGTCCGTCGTGGTGTAGTTGAAGTTGTAGCGCCAGAAGATGCCGCAATCAGTTCTGCTCACAATGCCCAGCTCTGGTGTCTCCGCCAATGAAGAGGATGCGGTCAGCAATGCCAGCACCGCAACCAGAATGCTTTTGATAAAACCTGTTTTCATGATTTTGCCTTTTAGTTATTCTTATCGTTTTGGTAACTGCTGCAAATGTAGTAAAAAATTCACAAACCACGAAAAATACCCGGTGATATCCGCTGTAACTTCCGACTTCTGAATGTCAGGTTCAGCATCCGTCAGTTACCCAAAGGCAGGATTTGCCGGTTCTCCAAGACGTTATGGAAACAGGAATTTAATGATTTTTATGCCGTATATTTTGGTCACTGCCATATTCCTTATTACCTTCGCATCGCGGGCATGGAGAAACGGCAAGTGATGTTTGAATGGAATAGTATGCAGATGGACAGTGCCGGAGATTTTTCAGATGTCTTTGTCCGGATTCTTCCGAAAGACATTTCAAGGGAGTTTGTTCTCGGTTTAAGGGAGCAAGCCAAACTGTTGGTGCTTGAAAAGAACGAGGTTCTTCCACGCATGGCAGCCGGAAGAGAGAAGATTTTTTATATACTGTCGGGCAGTTGCATCAGATATATCATCAATTTGTCCTATGATGAGAGGGCGGTCATGTTCCACACGGAATCGTTCATGCCAATGACAGGCAACCTGTACATAGACGATGACAAGTCTGTTGTCCGCCATTGCATCCGGACAAACGAAAAAACCACCTTGCTATGCCTTGACCAGGAGTTCGGGAGGTCATGGGTAAGCCGTGACCCTGCTTTTGCATCGTTCATCTACACCAACGCCATTCAATACCTGTCTTCCCTCAACCAGTTTCAGAACCACCTGCTGGGGTTGACAAGCACTGAACTGTACGACTGGTTGGTGGAGAAGTACCCGTTCCTTTTCCAGCGTTTTCTCAGCAAGGACATAGCCAATTTCATGGGCGTCACACCTGTATGGCTCAGCAACATCAAGCGCAGAGTGTTGAAGGGCACGGACAAACGGGAGTGACTCTCCATTTCTTAAATTAGTTTAAGGGCATGTTCCGAAGATTCCCATATATTTGCAGCATCAAACAATCTGCAAATATATTATATGAAAAAGAAATCCGGCTTCAATGAGTCATTCTTGATGCGCAATTGGTATAATATCAATGGCGCGGTGGGGTTGCTGACGTTGGCAACCGCCATTGTCTTCTGGCGCGATCTGTCAACACTCCGTTTGCTTGCGGTCCTGAATTTCGCCGTCATCAACCTTCATGTGTTCGAGGAATTCCGCTTGCCAGGCGGCTTCCCCAAATTCTGCAACACCATGTTTGCCATGAAAGACAGCCCATACCCCGACCGCTATCCGCTGAACCGCATGACGGCACTCCTCACCAACTGGCTCAGCGCACTTGTCCTTTATGTTCCGCCAATCATCTGGCCCGATGCCGTTTGGTTCGGTTTGGCACCCGTCCTGTTCGGAGGCGTTTCACAGCTTCTCATGCACGGCGTGTACAACAACATCTTGCTCAGAAGATGTTACAATGCAGGTCTTGCGGCCGTCCTGCTCGGTCATGTACCCGTCATGATTGCGTACCTCATCCATATCTACAACCATCAAATGGTCTCAGTCTGGGATTGGGTGTCGGGAATTGCCATCATGCTTGTCTGGTATATTGCAGGAGTCAGGACAATCATCATGAAAGCCTGTCTCAACATGGATTCGCCTTGGGTGTTCAGCAAAGCGGAAATGGACAGGTTCGTATAGTTGGAGGAACGGATGTTGCAGCCGTCCGGCAGAGCGGCTGCAACAAGAAGGCTGACTATCCGCCGCCCTTCATCAGTATGCTGCCGTAAACCGTTCATAATGATGGTTTGCCTGTTCCAGCTCATCCACCATGGCATAGGCATAGTCCTCTACGGAGATGAAACTTTCCCCGTTCCCGTCGAAGAGCATGTCATCCTTGCCGAGACGGAACTTGCCGGTGCGCTCACCCGGGCCGTTCTGCCCCATATTGCCGAGGTTGCCTGCCGGCGAGAAGAACACCCAGTCTATCTCCTTTTCCTTCAGCAGACAGCCAAGATAGAACTCACCCATCGACTTCACTCCCGGCAGCCATTCAGCAGGAAGATTGCCTGTATCTACCAGACGAAGGCCGGGAGCGACGAACAGAGTACCTGCGCCTCCTACGATGAGCAGACGTTTCACTCCGGCACGTTTCGTTCCCTCTACGATTCTGGGATAATTCTCCAGAGTCTCCTCATATTGCCGGGGATTCTGCCAGCCGGGATTGTAGGCGCTGATTACGGCATCCGCTCCTTTTGCCACTCCAGCCAGCGTGTCTGGACAGGTTGCGTCGCCCTCGACAACATTCAGATTCTCATTCTTCACCCCAACCTTCTGAGGATTGCGCACAATTGCAGTCACCTTGTGACCTCTCAGCAGCAGTTCATTCAAAATGGCTTTACCTACAAATCCTGTAGCACCAATCAATGTCACATTCTTCATAAATCCTTTATTTCCAATTGTATGACCTTTGTTTGTCTTTCGGGCACAAAACTACTGCAAAATCGGGAGTCATGCAAGAAGGCACTTTTTCGTCATTCAGTTACCCCAAGGTAGGATTTGCTGTTTTCCAAGACGTTATGGAAACAGGATTTAATGTTTTTTATTGCATCTGTACGGTTTGCCGGTTATTATATCGGGGGCTTTTTCTGTCCAAAAACAACACATCCTCTGCAGACAGGTAAAAAAAGGAAGGCTGCGCCGTAGAATCCTGATTACGACACAGCCTTCTGCCTTACTGCGCCCTGTACCCAGGCTCCTCACCTGCCAAGGCCGGTTCCGGCTCCGGTACTATTTCACTATTTTCTTTCCGTTCCACAGGTAGATGCCCTTGTCCAGTGCGTCCCACTGCCGCCTCAGGTCACCGGTCTCGAAGAGTTTGATGCCGCCCATGCCATATACGGCACCGCTGCATTTCAGCCGGGGAGCGACGAGGTCGGTTTCCACACCCCCGATGGAGGTGTTGACGTCTGCGGTGAAGTCCCAGGTGTTATAGTAACCTGGCAGCAGCACCTCGTCGTAGTTCACGCCGTCGCTCATCCACATCTGGAACACGTAATCCTTTCCGCTTTCCAACTGGCTCATGGCGCCGAAGGGAACTCTTATCTCTGTGGTCATGTCCCTGTTCAGGTTGAGCGTCTTTTTTTGTACAGCCACGGTTTCACCGGTCACGGCATCTGCGCATATCACACTGAAATACATATTGTTGGCATTGGTGTACACCTTGACAGGCATGACCACTGTAAACGGTTCGGTGGGGTTGAAACGGTTGTCAACAGCCTCTGCGATATACATCTTGCCTGCTGCCACGGCAGGGCGTTCATCCCCCTGCACGGTGAGCAACTGCTCTGTCTGTTCCTCCGATAGTACAACCAGTTTCCACTCATCTTCCAGTTTCCCCTTATATACAGGGGTTATCCTGTAGGTGCCATTGAGCGGCACTGTGGCATAGAACTTCATGGCTTCTCCGACATAACCCAGGTCCAGAGGCAGCTCGCCCACCATCTCGTCATAGGTTTCATGGGTTTCCACATTCTCGTATCTCACTCCCAGAAAAGTGATACCGTCATAAAGACTCGCCTTGCCATACTTCCCCGACAGTATCACCACATCTCCACGATTCACAGTATTTTTGTCCAGCGTGTAGGGTGCGAACTCCACCTCAGGTCCCGGTTCGGGTGTTCCCGCATTCGGTCTGATGCCTGTCAGCACGTCCTGTCTCATGCCGAATCCTTCGCCGGCGGTGCCTCCTCCAGCACCGCTGAAATAGGGGTTCAGGGGGTTGGTGCCCATAATGGTGAAGTAGCCGTCTGCAGATCCGTCCCATCCCCAGTTGATGTGGTAAAGCCCCTGGTTGTCACATCCGTCCATCACAAACTGGTGTCCTCCGCCACCGCTCTGACATCCTCCGTACAGCATGGGTCTCCCCGCCTCCAGTTCACTGTGCAGTAAATCGTCCCATTCATCGTCATTATAATCTTTTTTTTCATGATACGACATGCCATAGTCGTAGTCGAAATACTTGCACATGGCATACATGGCAAACTGTGTTGTCGTGGTCGAGATTTCCGGAGAATAAGTCATCTTGGCACCGGCACCGCAGTGGAACATCAGGGTGGCCGCGGCATCTGCCTGCGCAGCGGTATATTCCACCGTGGAATAGTTATCAATCATGTTGTCCCAATCGTATTCCACGCCCTCGAAGACAGCATCCACCTGCACGGTGTCTCGGAGTATGCCCACTCCCGCCATAGCGAAGGAGACGGCATTGGTGTAAGACACGCTGCCCTTGCCCGTCTTGGGCCACTTGTAGGAATACATCACCTGTGCCATGGCGGTGGCCACGCAGCCCGTCTGCGAGCGGTAGCCTGCCATGACGGGGCATTTTCCGTTGAAGGGACTCTCCTGTCCCCACCTGCAGGGCACCAGGGGTTCCACTGCAGGCCGTGTGCCTGCCTCGCCGATGGCGTTCAGGGGGATGCCCTTCTCTGCGGCAAAGGCTATCATTTCCCTGTAGCCCTCCATCCACATGCGGGCGGCTTCGGGCATGCGGCTCTCATCGAATGTGCCCTGGTCGGAATAGGCCAGTATGGCGGGAGCCACGTCATCGGAACTGACCATCAGGAAGCCTCCGGTGCGGTTGAACACGTAAAAACAGTTCTTCTGGTTATACACTGCCGTGAACACGGGGGCTTCCGCCACAAACATCTGTGCACGGGCGGCACCTGCGGCATTGCCCTGCATGGCTCTCTCCAACGCCTCCGCCGGGGTGAGTTGGCGTGCCGTCGCTCCTGTCACCGCCGCTACAAGCGACAACAACATCCAAAAGATTTTTCTTTTCATCTCATTCATCTTCATGTATTATAATATGTAAATATCAAATCAGGTTTCCACGGCATCCTGCACAGCGAAAAAGGCAGCATGCGCACACCGGTGTCACGGTCTTCATTGCAGCATCCCGAAGCGGTGTATTCCGGCAATCAGGCGACTGCAACGCCAAGAGTATTCACTACAAAAATACAGATTTTCCCCATAAAAAATGAAGAAAACAGGAAAAACAGGTCAGAAACAGCGATAAAATGATATAAAAAACGGGAATATAACCTTGTGCCGTGATTCAATCAGAGCAACAAGAACCCATATAGAACACTTGGTGCTGCCGCCATGGCATGTATCTTCTCTCCCTTGGAAACCGGAGAACCCGACATACGGAGAAAATCATCAAAAATATCCGGATTGTCGTGCAAGATAAAGTTTTTTCCATTACTTTTGCAATCACAAATGCCTGCATTCTTTGCGGTTTGAATGAATAAGAACCACATCCGGACAGACAGGAAACCCATCATCCGGACAAACAAGGAACAGAAATGACTGGAAAGGAAAACAACACAAACATACTCACCGAACTGGAGGCTCTGCGCAAGGAAGTGCAGCAACTGCGCGAAGCCAATACCCGACTCATCGCACGCAACATGGTACTGGCAGAACAGGTGGAGATGGGCTATGAGGTGCGCCGCCGCATCGACTGGCTGAAGGAACTGATAAGGAAGCACCGGGAGTTTATGGACAGCGCCGACAGGACAGACGACGCCGAACTGCTCGCCATCATCGAGACGCGGCTGGAGCAGGAGAACATTCCGCTGCCGCCCGACTTCGGCATCAGGCAGATAGCCGAACTGGCAGGGGTGACCCAGGGCAGGATAGCGGAACTGTACAAGACGAAGACCATCTACCGGTCGGTGGACGAATACCTGGACTTCCTGAGGCTGATGCGCACCCTGCGCATGCTGCACGACAACCCCGGCTACAACATAGCCGCCTGCGCCCAGGAGGCAGGCTTTGCCAGCGTGCGCACCTTCTACCGCAAGTTCCAGGACGCCTTCGGCCTTTCGCCCCACGAGTTCAGGAAACTGGTGGAGTAGCCCCCTCAGACACCTGCGGCAGGGAAAAGGCAGTGATGTGCGGCCCATTTGTGACATTTTCCGAACCTCATGGCGAGATATGGCACAAAATGGATGGGTTGGCACAACAATCCCATGAAAAAAATGCCCCCTACAGGTACAACAGACGGAAAAACGCCCTAACTTCGCCTACAGATAACAACACTAAAACCTATTGATATGAAAACTGCAATCACAAATTTCGGATGGAGAAAGATGATGGTTTCTTTTCTGGCAGCACTGTCATTCTCATGGACAGTAACAGCATGTAGCGATGACGACAACAATGCCACCGAGCAGACTCCCGATGTGGAGGTAGTGCCCAACCCGCCAGTGCCAACCAACGACCTGATAAAGGTGACCTACGACGGGAAGGCATGCTTCATGGGCAGCGACGCCACCGACTTCGGACAGGCACTTGCCAACCGCATGAACAACCGCACGGCACAGATGGACGAAGACGCACAGGTGGTGGTGGTGACACCCAATACCCTGCAGACAGGCATCACCACAGAGCAGGCCGCCTACCTGATTAGGCAATACGACAAAGGCGCAAGTCTGATTCTGGTGGAACCCGCCAAGAGCACCTGGGAACGCATGATCCAAACGGTGAAGAACGCAGAAACCCTTCTGGAAAGCACCGGCTACTGCTCTGACAACGTGCACTCCTTCCTGCAGCGCATGGAAATAGCGATTGCACAAAACAATGCCGGCATCGATGTGAACAACGTGGAGAAAGAGGCGGTAGCCTTCAGGTTCAACGACACCTACGTGGTGAACGACTTAGAGATACAGGCCAGAAACTGCATAGACAGCACGATGGTGAGCATCACCGACGAGAACGGCAACACATCCACAGCCACGGTAGAGGCAAACGATGCGTGCGAGGTGACACCCTACAACTACGGAAAGTCTGCCGACCTGTTGGTGAACTGGGTGAAGAACGCAGAGGCAAGCAAAAACCAGATGGAACAGGAGAAGGCAGCCGCATGGACGAGGATATGCACCCACAGCGCAGCATCCAACAACCTGAAAGACCTGATGGAAGCCCAGAAATTCACGGTACAAAGCACTGTAGGACCGAGTGCCGTACGCGGCACATCCATGCTCTGCGAATACCAGTGCTATGTATATACGCTCTTCGATTTCAATAAAGAAGAAGAATACTACATGGTGCGTGTGCACGCAGTATTCCACGCCAGCGACCTGGGTTCACGAGACATCAACGAGAAAGACAAATGGATAGAGTGCGATAAATGGATTCGCACGGACAAAGGAATTTACGATATAAGCAAATGCTTCGGCCCCTATATGAAGGATGCCCACGTCCACATAAGATTCTACGGCAAGCAACCGGAGTTAGGGATTTATGATGCCTCACCATCAAGCACCACCTCAGGCAGTCACGGATATACATCGGGTACATCCTTCAGCATCACAGGCAATGCAGGACTCAGCGGAGACAACGGTGTCCAGGGCGGATCAGTGAGCTGGAGCTGGAGCGAATCGTACACCCACTCTGAATCAGACCTCAGCGTCAAGAGGAGCAGCTCTGACCCACGTTATCCCAATTGGAAATTCGAGGGAATAAGGCCGCACGTCATCACCCATCTGTTGTCAAGGAACGAACACGAGACGGTGGGCACTTTCCAGATAAACGACTGGGATGCCGACATGACATGGTACTGGCGCTTCAAGAATACCGACAGGGACGGAATAAGCACCATCAGCATCAACCCCACCGAAATGATTGGAGAGATCAGCAACGAGAGAGATGACGAGGAGTTTACCACCCTGCGGACATGCGACTCCGGAACGTTCAACCTCATTCCTCCAAGCCGCTACTACCAGGAGTGGGTGATGAGCTGCACCGACGAAGCGCTGCTCAAGAACATCAAGGACCAACTGAAGATTTCATGGGACTCGAACACCACCACCTACGCCGTGACGAAAAAGGAAATAGACGAAAACATGGTCAAGAGGTTTGACAACATCAAGAACAACGTAAGTGCCATAGCCGACATACTGAAGGCACAGGGCTACACAGGGAAATACACCTTCATGGTGAGAAAACAAGGAGACCCCGCCAACTTCAGGGCATTCACACTCGACAACGGTGTGGTGAGAGACGGAGCAGAATAAGAGACGGCAAAATGGACACAGGTTATCCGTTCTCCCGTCCGCTCTATGTGATGGCAAAGCCCGCAGGGGCGCAGTGCAACTTGCGCTGCGCCTACTGCTATTATCTGGAGAAGGCAAAACTGCATGCCGGCAGCAAGGGCGGGATGATGACAGACAACGCATTGCTGGAGAAGTTTGTGAAGGAATACATCGAGGCACAAACCACCCCCTGCGTGCTCTTCACATGGCATGGCGGAGAACCGCTGCTGCAGACGATGGCATTCTACCGGCGCGCCCTGCAACTGCAGCAGCGCTATGCCGGAGGCAGACAGATAGACAACTGCATACAGACAAACGGCACACTGCTCAGCGATGACTGGTGCCGCTTCTTCAAGGACAACGGCTTCCTGGTGGGCATCAGCATCGACGGCGACCTGCCCCTGCACGACGCCTGCAGGCGCACACCTTCACGGCAGGGCACTTTTCATCAGGTGATGAGGGGCATAGGCCTGCTGCAACGCCACGGAGTGGAATGGAACGGCATGGCGGTGGTGAACAGCGTCAACGTGAAGCATCCGCTGGAGTTCTACCGTTTCTTCAGGCGCATCGGATGCCGCTACCTGCAGTTTGCCCCCATCGTGGAGCGCACCGCCACACGCAGCGACGGCCTGACGCTGGCACCGGGAATGCAGCCGGAGGGCAGTCTGTCGCCCCTCTCCGTCACTGCGGAGGAATGGGGAGAGTTTCTCTGCACCCTCTTCGACGAGTGGGTGAGGCATGATGTGGGCGAGCAGTTCGTGCAACTGTTCGACGCCACATTAGCCAACTGGGTGGGCGAAGCGCCCGGCGTGTGCACCCTTTCGGCAGAGTGCGGGCACGTGGGGGTGCTGGAACACAACGGCGACCTGTATTCCTGCGACCACTTTGTATATCCCGAGTACCTGCTGGGCAACCTGCATCGGCACACCATCACGGAGATGATGCACTCTGCCAGGCAGCGGCGGTTTGCGCAATACAAGCGGCAGTCGCTGCCACGCCAGTGCAAGGAGTGCCGCTACCTGTTCGCCTGCCACGGCGAATGCCCCAAGAACCGCTTCCTGTACGACAGATACGGACAGTTCGGCATGAACCACCTGTGCCACGGCTACTACCGCTTCTTCGAGCATGCCGCCCCCTATATGGAGCGCATGGCGCAACTGCTCAACGAGGGCAAGCCGCCCGCCTTGGTGATGGCGGGCAATTTGGGATAAGCCTCCTCCGTCCCGATTTTGCCGAAACAAGCATAGGCGTCAATTCTCTTGCCTGATTGATACGCTATTCAAAAAAAAGTGGTAACTTTGCCCTGTGCCTGATGCCGCGGACATACAGTCCCGTTACAGCATCAGTTGCAGGGCAACACTTTTTTTACGATGAGAAAGAACGTAGCAGTAATATTGGCAGGGGGCGTGGGCAGCCGTCTGGGCCTGTCCACCCCCAAGCAGTTCCTGAAAGTAGCCGGCAAGATGGTGGTGGAACACACCATCGACGTGTTTGAGCACAACTCGAATATCGACGAGATTGCCATCGTTTCCAACCCCTTTTATGTGTCGGACTTCGAGACGATAGTCATCAGGAACGGATGGAAGAAGGTGAAGAAGATACTGCAGGGCGGCAAGGAACGCTACCACTCAAGCCTCTCCGCCATCCGCGCCTACGAGGGATGCGACGTAAACCTGATATTCCACGATGCCGTACGCCCGCTGGTGAGCCACCGCATCATCAACGACGTGGTGCAGGCACTGGAGAAATACGGTGCCGTGGATGCGGCTCTGCCTGCCACCGACACCATCATAGAGGTGGACGGCGACTATATCAGGCAGATTCCCGACAGGTCGAAACTGAAGCGCGGACAGACACCGCAGGCATTCCACATCGACGTGATTGACAAGGCCTACCGCATTGCCCTGCAGGACGAAGCCTTCAAGGTGACCGACGACTGCGGCGTGGTGGTGAAGTACCTGCCCGACACACCCGTGTATGTGGTGGCAGGAGAGGAGAGCAACATGAAACTCACCTACAAGGAAGACACTTATCTGCTCGACAAGTTCTTCCAACTCAAGGGCAGCGAGATGGGCAGCGACACCATCAACGGGGAGATGCTGAAAGGCAAGACGGCTGTCATCTTCGGCGGCAGCTACGGCATCGGGGAATACATTGCCCGCCTGTTGCAGTCGTACCGCGTGCAGGTACACTGCTTCTCGCGCAGCATGAACGGCGTGGATGTGAGCGACCGCAGCACCGTGGCAAAGGCACTGAAACAGGTGTATGACGAGCGGGGCAGGATAGACTACGTAATCAACACCGCCGGCATACTGGACAAGGAACCGCTGATGAGCACCGACGAGAGCATCATCCGCCAGTCGGTAGATATCAACTATCTGGGCACCGTGTTCGTGGCCATGGAGTCGTACCGCTATCTGAGCGGGAGCAAAGGCAAGCTGATATTCTTCACCTCCAGTTCCTACACCAGAGGCAGGGCCTTCTACAGCATCTACTCCTCCACCAAGGCAGCCATCGTGAACTTCGTGCAGGCCATTGCACAGGAATGGGAACAGGAGGGCATCACCGTGAACTGCATGAACCCGGAGCGCACCAAGACCCCCATGCGCACCCGTAACTTCGGCATAGAGCCCGAAGAGTCGCTGCTGAAACCCGAGGCAGTGGCAGAAGCCACGGTGAAGGTGCTCACCTCTGACTTCACGGGACCAGTGATTGACGTAAAGAGAGCCGACAAATGAAGAACCCCTATCTGCAAGCCTGTGTGAAGACACAACTCAGGTCGTGCCAACTGAAACAGCTGTCCATTCTGGAAGTGATTGACGGCATCTGCCAGCGCCACCAGATAAACTACTGGCTGGACGGAGGCACCCTGCTGGGAGCGGTGCGTCACGGGGGATTCATCCCCTGGGACGATGACATAGACATTGCCATGACCTTGGACGACCTGGAGAAGTTCATCCGGGTGGCACCCGCCGAACTGCCCGGACACCTGTTTCTGCAGACGCCCGAGAGCGACCCTACCAGCAAGGAGCCAATCACCAAGATACGCGACCTGAACTCACTCTATATCGAGGGCGGCGACCGCTTCAACGTGGATTACCAGAAAGGGCTCTACGTGGATATTTTTCCTTTCATCCCCTACCCCTCCATGTCGCGCAAGTGGATCAAGTTCATCTGCAAAAACATCTCCAAGTGCTACTCCATCCTTTCCGCCCAGCACTACTACTCATGGCGCGCCGCAGCGGAGTTCGTCTATTTCGGCATGAAATACGTGATGTGCCGCACGCTGTGGGCACTGCTCTGCCCCTTCTTCAGTAAGAAGGAATACATGTCAAACATACTCATCAACAACGGCTACGGCATCATGCACCGCCGCGATTCCATCTTTCCTCTCTCCACCATCACCTTCGAGGGCAAGACCTTCCGCGCCCCCGCCTCACCCGACAAGTACCTCAGCGACCTCTACCGCAACTACATGACCATCCCGCCCAAAGAGAAACAGGTGGTACACGCCACGTATATACAGACGGAACTGTGCCCCCAAGGGGAGTAAGGAGAAGGAAATTCCCCTCCCTGCCTCCCTCCTTTGCGCATCGTTTTGCAAAACGCACCATTTTAGAACGCAAAACGCACCATTTTAGAAAACACTCCATTTTGCTTGGAATTTGGGATAAAAGAAATGGTCTGGATAGTTCCAGGCCATTTCTTTTATTATTGCATCATTCCACGAGGGAAAGATGACGGGATATTACTTCCAAGGATTCTCTGTGGGATAAGGCAGTGACTTCGGCTGGTTGTAAGCGATGTCCTGAATGCCTAAATACTTGAACACCTCGAAGAGAGTCTTGCCGATGTGAGAGAAGGCAACGGCTCCGTGGTGAGGATAGCCCTTCTGGATGAGGACGTGACGATAGAAGCGGCCCATCTCAGGAATAGCGAAGATACCGATACCACCGAACGAGCGTGTGGGAACGTCGAGCACTTCACCCTCGGCGATGTAAGAGCGGAGGTTGCCCTGAGAGTCGCACTGCAAGCGATAGAATGTGATGTCGCTGGCTGCGATGTCGCCCTCGAGAGTACCACGTGTGAAGTCGGGCTCGCCACCGTTCTCAAGCAGACGGTTCTGGATGAGCTGATACTTGATCTTGCGGTTAGAGCACATCTTGCACTGGGGAGTGTTACCGCAGTGGAAGCCCATGAAGGTGTCGGTGAGCTTGTAGCCATACTTGCCGATGATGTCCTCGTCGTAGATATACTTGGGCACTGAGTTGTTGATGTCGAGCAGAGTGACGGTGTCGTCGCTTGCGCACATACCGATGTACTCAGAGAGTGCTCCGTAGATGTCAACCTCACAAGCAACAGGAATACCGCGGCTTACGAGACGGCTGTTGACATAGCAAGGCTCGAAACCGAACTGGCTTGGGAATGCAGGCCAGCACTTGTCGGCAAATGCCACATACTGGCGAGAGCCCTTGTGCTCCTCAGCCCAGTCGAGCAGAGTGAGTTCGAACTGTGCCATGCGGCGGCTCAGAGTAGGATAGTAGCAGCCTTCGCCCATCTCCTTTGCCATGTCCTCGCATACAGCGTCGATGCGTGGGTCGTTCTCGTGCTTCTTGTAAGCCACGAGCAGGTCGAGCTCTGAGTTCTCCTCTACCTCAACGCCAAGTTCATAGAGTCCCTTGATAGGAGCGTTGCAGGCGAAGAAGTCCTGTGGACGCGGACCGAAGGTGATAATCTTCAAGCCTTTGAGACCAAGGATGACACGGGCAACGGGAACAAACTCAGCAATCATCTGAGCCACTTCCTCGGCTGTGCCGACAGGATACTCGGGGATATAGCCTTTGAGGTGGCGCATGCCAAGGTTATATGAGCAGTTGAGCATACCGCAGTAAGCGTCGCCACGACCGTTAATCATGTCGCCGTCGCCCTCAGCGGCTGCAACGAACATGCAAGGACCGTCGAAATTCTTGGCAATAAGAGTTTCGGGAGTTTCGGGACCGAAGTTGCCGAGGAATACAACGAGAGCGTTGCAGCCGGCTTCCTTCACTTCAGCCACTGCCTTGAGCATGTCCTGCTCGTTCTCTACAGTTGTCTGGCAGTTGAAGAGTTCACCCTTGTAGGCTTTCACGATATTCTCACGACGCTGTGTTGACAATGCGATGGGGAAGCAGTCGCGACTCACGGCAATGATGCCGAGTTTGACTTGAGGAATGTTTGTACTTTGCATAATGTTGCTTTTTATTGTTAGAGTTTTAGTTTTATCTTATTCCACTAATCCAGGTGGTGCCAATTGCATAGTCTTCAAAACCGCACACTGCCAACGGCGCAGCCTTGAAAGAGGCAGCGGCGAAGAGTGCAACACACAGGCACAGCAATTGTCTTTTCATGATAATCCTTAATGGAAACAATGAACTTTTGTTAGGTTTCGTTCCGTCTTAGGTGAGTTACTACCTGCAAAAGTACATGAATAATGTGAAACTCCGCAATAAAAGTGACAGATTTTTCAGATAGAGGCATCAAAAAAGGCACCGGAGCAATGACCTTCATCATTTTGTCCGGTGCCTTTTCACTGACGATGGTCACCATCTGTCCCATCCGACTCTCCATGCGACAGTGGGCAACTCACGTCCAAGCATCTTTTTCATCCTACTTCTATCCTGCGCTGTATTCTCTTTTCCTTCTCCTTTGCCTCCTTAGGCATGGTGATGGTGAGCACACCGTTGTCCACCTTGGCTGCGATGTCGTCTTTGGAGATGTCATCAGGCAGCACATACGTCTGCTGGTAGTTGGAATAAGAAAACTCACGGCGCAGATAATGTTCCTTCTTGTTCTCCTCCTTGTGTTCGAGTTTGTTTTCGATAGCCACCTCCAGATTGCCTTCATCATTGATGTTTACCCTGCAAAACTCTTTTCGGATACCGGGTACAGCCAAATCCATGATATAGGCGTTCTCATCTTCTCTTACGTTGACGGCAGGCGCTGTAGCCTTCATCCTGGGCATCCAGTCGCTGTTGAAAAAGTCGTCGAACACTGTAGGAAACCAACTGTTTGAATTTAAAACCGGTAACATAATAACCTCCTTCTTTAAAACCTTGTTAAACTTATATCTATCAGGACTTCAACCTTTTACAGGTATCGCTCCTGTCTATACAAGTGCAACAGGCGTGCCTCTGCACAAGGAGGGGACAACAACTTGCCATATTGGCGGCAAAGGTTAATGGCTTTTAAACTTTACTGACAATCTGACTACATCCGTCCTGCTGCTTTCTGCCATCTGGACAGCGCCTGTATCAACCGGGCATGGGCATCTATCTCCTCAGCCTTTGCCTGTTGCCATAATGCCTGCGCCTCCAGCAGGTCACTCATGGTTTCCGTACCGGCATCGTAGGCACTGCGTGAGAGCCTTAGGTTTTCGGCGGCCTGCTCCACGGAGAGGGTCGCAATGCGGCAGGCAGAGAGTTGTTCATCAAGTGTATTGCACGCCTGTGCCAACTCCAGTTGCATCTGTTCCGTCTTGTCGGCACAATCTATCTCTGCCATGCGCAGAGCAGCCTTGGCTGAGCGTATCTTGCCACGTCGCTCGCCGAAGTGGAAGATGGGGATGGAGAGCGAAACGCCTGCGGATGCCGAGAACTTGTCGGTGAGGGTATGGTCGTAAAGGGTCTGTGTGCCGGCAAGGGCGGTGGTGGCATCCACCTTCACCTTGCCCCCACAGGCATAGCCGCCCGTGGCAAAGGCAGCCAACTGCGGCAGGAAGTCGGCACGGGTCAGTTTCACCTGCTGGCGCGCCATCTGCGTCTGCTGTTCCAGCATGGCAAACTCAGGGCGAAGCTCCAAAGCGGAGGCATCAGCTCCCTTGTCCACAGCCGATTCCGCCTGGCTGCTTATCTCCATCCATTCGGGTGCAGCCACACAAACGGCACTATCCAAAGGAAGTCCGATGATATGGCACAGATTCATGCGTGCCAGTTTCTCTGCATGGTCGGCACGCGTCACGTCGAGCTGCGAACGGTTGAGGCTGACCTGCACCTTGAGCAGGTCGTTACGGGTGCGCATACCATGGCGGACAGCAGACTCCACCGTACGCTCCAGTTCGGCAAGCAACAGCCTGTAGGCACGCGCCACACCTGCCGTTTCGTGCGCCTTGACCAGCAGGGAGTATGCCTCATCCACCTCTGTCAGCACTTCCTGGGCAGTGAGTTGCCTGTTCTGTTCAGCCATCTGCCTGCCTATCTTTGCCATACGGTAGGCAGCCTGCACCTTGCCTCCCATGTACAGAGGCTGGGTGAGTACCAGCGAAGTGTTGAAGAAACGGTGCATATCGTATTTTACCTGCATGGCAGGGAACTCGGCAAACTGCGACAATCCGAGCACATTGCCCTGCGCATCAGCCATCACCATGGGCACATAGCCGCCCGTCTGCACACTGAACTGACAGACAGGCAAGGTGGAGGCAGGGGTGTTAAACGATCCCGAGGCGGTGCTCAGCATACCCAAGGAACTGAACTTGATGTCAGGAAAAAAATTCGCCCTCGCCGCCTGCAGGGTATAGGTTGCCTGGTCTTGTCTGACCGCAGCGGAGGAGATGCGCCTGTTGTGCTGCAAAGCCAGCTGCCTGCAACGGTACAGACTGAGGGAATCCTGCGCCGCAGCCATAGCTGCGGCCACGAGGAGGAGCAAAAGGAAGGAAAGTCTTTTCATGGTTTTCGTTTCATCATCAATGAATACAATACCGGTATGAACACAAGGATTATGACAGTGCCTGCAGACAAGCCGCCCATAATAGTCACCGCCATGCTGCCGAACAGGGAGTCGGAGAGCAAGGGTATCATGCCGAGGATGGTGGTGAGAGATGCCATCACCACAGGCAGCAGGCGCGACTTGCTGCTATCCACAAGCGCCTGTTCCAAAGGTTTTCCCTGCGACTGCTGCAAGGAAATCTCGTCGATGAGCACAATGCCGTTCTTGATCATCATTCCAATCAGCCCCAGCATACCCACAATGGAGACAAAGCCGAAATCCTTGCCGCTGAGCATCATCACAGGCAGCACACCCACAATGACAAAAGGAATGCAGCAGAGGATGACAAGCGGGCGGCGCAAGTCGTTGAACAGCATGATGAGGATGAGTATCATCATCACCACCGACAGGGGAAAGCCCTTGAACAGGTACGAGGTGGACTGCGTGCTTGCCTTGTGCTCGCCCTCCCAACTCAGGGTATAGCCCTGGGGCAAGGGGATGCGCTCTATGTCGCGGGCGATGGCACGGCGCGCCGCCTCGGTAGATACACCGGGACGCGGGGAGCACTGCATGCGCTGCATACGCTGACCGTTGTAGCGCACCACCACAGGCTCTTCCCAACACACGTCGATGCCCTGTGACACCTGCGACAGGGGGGTGGTGCCTGACACCATGCCGATGATGTCGTCTTTGGACAATTTGCCGCTCATCAGCCTCTGTACAGTGCTGCGGTCGAAAAGGTTGGCGGTATTGGGCATCATGCCGAACACGCTCACATCATCGAGCTGCCCCACCTGTCCGCCCTTGCCGTTGACGCAGTTGACGTAGATGTTTTCAGGATAGATGCCGTTGTAGAAGGTGCCCACGGGGATGCCGTCGGTATATGCCATCAGTGACAGAGACACGTCGCTGCGCGAAAGGGCACTCCACCTTGCCGCCGGTTGGTTGTAGCGGATGTTGAGCACGGGCACCTGCGGCTCCCAGTCAGAGGTGGACAGACATGCCATATCACTGCGCCTCACCACTGCCATGGCAGAGTCGGTGAGCCGGTGCAGCACCTGCGGGTCGGGACCGCTGAAACACGCCTCAATGGGATATTTCTTGTACATCAGATTGTAGCGCTTCATCTTGACGTATGCTTCGGGAAAACTGTCGTTCAGCATCTGCTGTATGTCTTCCATAGCATGAACCAACGCTTTCGACGAGGTGAAATCTACAATCAGTTCGCCATACGACAGCGAGGGAGTGGCAATGGAGCGCACCAGGTTGTATCTGGAAGGGGTGCCGCCCACACTGGTGGTGACATGGGTCACCTCCTCACGGCGCTCCAGCATGGCGGCAGCGGCGGCAAGGTCGGCAGCCACCTTGTCGGAATTGTAACCCTCGGGCAGTTTGTACTCGATGTACAGCTGGTCGTAATCCATATCGGGGAAGAAACTCTGTCTGAGACAGGGATAACACAAGGCACTGAGCACCAGCACCGCTATGGCACATGCCACCGTGACAAGGCGATGTGACAGGCACAGCCGCACCACCCTCTCCAATAGGCGGTAGGCTCTGCCGCTGAAGGGGGTGCCTCCGCTCACCGAGGGATGCAGCATCCTGTCTGCCATCAGCGGGGCATGAACCAGTGCCAGCAGCCAACTGATGAACAGCGAGACGGCGATGACGATGAACAGGTCGCGCACATACACGCCTGCCGTATCGGGACTCATGAAGATGGGCAGAAAGGCAAGGATGGCTATGAGCGTGGCTCCGAGCAGGGGCATGGCAGTCTTCTTTCCTATGGCTGTCAGGGCTTCACGGCGAGTCTTGCCTGCCTTCAAATCCACCAGGATGCCGTCGATAATCACGATGGCGTTATCCACCAGCATGCCCATGGCAAGGATAAAGGCACCCAGCGACACGCGTTGCAGGGTACCGTCGAAGCCCCAGAGCATCAGAAACGACCCGAAGACGATGATGACAAGGGACATGCCGAGGATGAGTCCTGCCTTGAACCCCATGAAGAAGACAAGCACCACCACAACGATGAGCACCGACTCCGCCAGATTGACGAGGAAGGTGTTGAGCGCATCAGACACGCGCTCGGGTTGGAAGAACACCTTTTCGCAACGGATGCCCACGGGGAAGCCGGCAGAAATACGCTCCAGACGCTCTTCCACCTGCTTGCCCACCTTCAGTATGTCGTAACTGTCGGAGCAGGCAATGCTGATGCCTAAGGCCCGCTCTCCGTCATGGAGCATGGCATTGCGCGTGGTCTTCTCGTAACCGCTCCACACACGGGCTATGTCACGAATGCGCAACTGGTCATCGCCATGCCCCTGGATGAGCATGCCGGCAATGTCGTCCACCTTGCTGAAACGGTTGTCCACCGTGACCCGCAGACGCCTCTGCCCGTTGTCGTAATAGCCTGCATAGGCGGTGGCGTTCTGTCCGTTAAGGGTCTGTATCACTTCGGTAGGCAGCACGCCGAGGTTTGCCATCTTGTCCTCGCGCAAATCCACGAAGATACACTCCTTGCGCCTGCCGTAGATGTCCACCCTGGTGACCCCCTTGACAGAGCTTACCTCGCGCTTCACCAGCTCGGCATAGTCGTTGAGCCGGCTGTCGCTGAAACCGGCATCGCCCTTGAGGGCATAGAACATGCCATAGACATCGCCGAAATCATCGCTCACGGAGAGTATCTGCGCCCCTTGGGGCAGCGAGGGTGTCACATTATATATCTTACGGCGCAGCAGGTCCCACTGCTGTTCCAACTGTTCGTCCTTGACCGTGGGCTTGAGTTCCACAGTGATGATTGCCATATCGGCATAGGACGACGACTCCACATGGTCGAGGGAAGGCATCTGCCTGATGACCTTTTCCAGCGGGTCGGTCACCTCCATCTCCACCTGATGCGCCGAAGCGCCGGGATAGGCGGCAACCACCAATGCCTGTTTCACCCTGATGGCAGGGTCTTCCAACTTGGGCATCTCACCGAAAGCCCACAATCCGCCCAGGATAAGGCACACCACGAAAGTATTGATAAGGGTGCGCTTGCCTAAAGCCCATTCACTGATATTCATATTGCCTGTTGGTTTGAGATGGTTTGTCACATCATTCCGCCCACATTGGTTGCCGAGGGCTGCGGCACCGCCTTCACCTGCTGTCCGTCTTCAAGATGGCGCACGCCGGCTGCCACCACCTTCTCGCCGAGACGCACGCCTCTCACCGTAAGACTGCCGTCGGGAGATGCCGACAAGGGCTGCACCTCGCGCCGCCTCACTTCATGGCGGGCTTCGCTGTAGATATAGACACACGATCTGCCCTCATGGCGGAACACCGCTGCCGAGGGGATGCCCACCACTGCACTGTCAGCCGTCTGCACCCGGGCATAGACGATGGTGGACATGCCGGGAGTGACGGCACGACGGTCATATTCACCCGTAACGGCATAGCGCACACTGTACAACTGGTTGGCGTTTGCCACCCTGCCCGTGCGCACGGGGTGCAGCGGCAGGGAACTGCCGTCGAGGGCGTCGATGGTGCAACGGAAGTCGTCAAGGCAATCCTGACGGCTGTAGTCTCTTGCCGACACATTGATTTCCACCTCCACCCCGTCACCGGCGGCAATGCTCACGATAGGCATACCGGCACTCACCGTCTCGCCCGCTTCGTGAAGCCGCTCCTTGACATAGCCTGCCACGGGTGCCGTCAGGCGTGTGTCGGCAAGCTGGTTGCGGTGGTTCTCCAGTTTCTGGGTTATCTGCTGCAGGGCATAGCGCGCCTGGTCGTAGTTCTGCTCCGTGGTGGTGGTCTCGCGGTACATTGCCGTCACGCGCCGGGCGTCTGACTGGATGCGGTTGTACTCGGCCTCGGTGGCTGCCAGTTGCAGGCGGTAGTCACGGCTGTCCATCTCGGCTATCAACTGCCCTTTGCGCACATAGTCGCCCTCCTTGACCGCCATCCGCACCAGCGGACCGCTGACACGGAACGAAACATTGACTTCTTCTGACGCCACGGTGCGACCGGGAAACGACACCACACTGTTGTCTCCGTCGGCACCTACAGCCTCAGCCACATACACGCAGGGCACTTCCTGCGACCGGGGCGACTTGCCCCCACAGGCAGTCAACAGCAGCAGTGGGGCCATGAACAGGGAAATTCTGAAACTCATAAACGGTATTATTTTCTTGATGACAGGTGCAAATGTAAGAAATAGCCGCCACGCATCCATGTTCATTATTTCCCTATTGATATTTGATTTTCCCCGGCAACAGACAAATTATGCCAGAACGGATATAAAAAAGGAAATATCAAACAATGCTTTATGGGGAAAATCCGTTATTTTTGCAATATTCCAAACAACCCTCTACACTGCAACTATGAAAGAACGGATAAGCATCAGCGACTTCAACAGGCAATATGCCGACGTGGTGGGCAACCTGATATATGCCGACGACAGCATGACAATGATCTACGATGTGAGGCATCTGCCTTTCTGGAACGAGATAGGCGATTTTGACTTCGCCGTGGTGATATTGTGCAAGGAGGGCTGCATTGAGGCTTCGCTCAACGACACCGCCTGCAGGGCAACGGCAGGCGATTTGGTATTCTGCAGCGGTCTGCATGCCATGACCAAGGCGATGCTGAGCACCGACTTCCTCTGCGATGTCATCTGTCTGTCCACCCGCAAATACCATGAACTGATGACACCCGACAGGGAGGTGATGAACAACCTGCTCTTTGCCATCGACAAGCCCGTGCTGAGACTCTCGGAAGAGGAGACGGAGTTAGTGAAATGCTACCAGAAACTGGTATGGACCAAAATGAAAGAGACCGCCACCTGTTTCAGCAAGCGCACCATCAGCGCCATCATCCATGCACTCATCCTGGAGTTCATGGCAATCTGCGAACGGCTGAAAGGAAACGGCACGGCAGAAGGCACCACGGAATGCAGCGGAAGGAGCACCCTGGCACACAACTTCCTGATGCTGCTGGCAGAAGACGTGAGCCAGAGGCACACGGTGGCATACTACGCCGGACGGCTCTGCGTAAGCGCCAAATACCTGAGCACGGTGGTGAAGAGGGAGACGGGGAAGACGGTGTCGGAATGGATACACGAACAACTGACCGAACAGATACGCAACATGTTGATAAACACATCGCTGTCGTGCAAGGAGATGGCAGCGAAGACGGGGTTTGGTTTTTCAGGGAG
>JBJEKQ010000081.1:0-8622 GCA_051878715.1 Prevotella sp. | reverse complement strand
GCACCGTGGGCGGCAACCTGCTGAAGCAGATAAGCGCACAGTATGAAGAACTGATGCGCACACGCAGGCTGAAACTGAACGTGGTGGGGATAGCAAGCAGCAGGAACGCCATATTCAGCAGAGACGGCATCGACCTTACCAACTACAAGGAGGCTCTGCAACAGTCGCCCTGCAACGGCATCAGGCAACTGCACGACGAAATCATCGGCATGAACATCTTCAACAGCGTGTTTGTAGATTGCACGGCAAGCGCAGAAGTGGCATCGCTGTACCAGTCGCTTCTGGAGCACAACATCTCGGTGGTGGCAGCCAACAAGGTGGCGGCATCAAGCGACTTTGACAGTTACCTCAACCTGAAGAAAACAGCCCTGAAACGCGGCGTGAAGTTCTTGTTCGAGACCAATGTGGGAGCAGGACTTCCCATCATCGGAACCATCAACGACCTGAGGGATTCAGGTGACAAGATACTGAAGATAGAGGCAGTGCTGAGCGGCACCCTGAACTTCATATTCAATGAGATTGCAGAAGACGTGCCCTTCTCGGAAACCGTGAGAAGGGCCAAGGAGCAGGGGTACAGCGAACCCGACCCGCGCATCGACCTGAGCGGCAAGGATGTGGTAAGGAAGCTGGTCATCCTGACACGTGAGGCAGGCTACCAGGTGGAGCAAGACGATGTGGAAAAGAAGCTGTTTATCCCCGACGACATGTTTGAAGGAAGCATAGAAGAGTTCTGGGAGAAACTGCCTGCACTGGATGCCGACTTTGAGAACAAGAGAAAAGTGCTGCAACAGGAAAAGAAGAAGTGGCGGTTTGTGGCTGTAATGGATCACGGCAAGACCTCCGTGGAACTGAAAGCGGTGGACCAGCATCATCCGTTCTACGACCTGGAAGGCTCCAACAACATCGTGATGCTCACCACCGAGAGATACAAGGAATACCCCATGCTGATACAGGGCTACGGTGCAGGAGCCGACGTGACCGCAGCAGGAGTATTTGCCAACATCATGTCCATTGCCAATATCTGATATGCCCACGGTACTTCACCACTAACGACAACACAAATGAAACACATTATTATATTAGGCGACGGCATGGCCGACCACAGAATACAGCGCATCGGCAACCAGACACCGCTGCAACATGTAAGGCCCAAATACATGAACCAGCTTGCAGCAGAAGGGAAAAACGGACGGCTGCTCACCGTGCCCGACGGTTACAGTCCGGGAAGCGAGGTGGCAAACACGTCCATACTGGGATATGACCTCGACCTTGTGTATGAAGGGAGAGGACCTCTGGAGGCTGCGAGCATCGGCTACGAGATGAGCCAGGACGACCTGGCACTGCGCTGCAACATCATCACGCTGACAGACGGCTGCATCAGGAATCATCATGGCGGCCATCTCACCACGGAACAGGGCGGCGTCCTCATCGACACGCTCAACGGGAAACTGGGCAGCGACCGAGTACGATTCGTCAAGGGCATCCAATACCGCCACCTGCTGATTATCAAGGGAGGCAACAAGCACATCAGATGCGCACCGCCACACGACCATCCCGACGAGCAATGGAAGCCGCTGCTGGTGACTGCGGAAAAGGATGCACCGCAAGAGGAAGGGAGGATGACGGCGGAAGAGACCGCCGCACTCGTCAACAGGCTTATCCTTGACTCACAGAAGATACTGGCTGACCATCCGTTCAACGCAGGGCGCAAGCTCCCGGCAAACAGCATCTGGCCCTGGAGCGGCGGCTACCGCCCGCAGATGCAACCGCTGAACGTGACCTATCCGGGAATCAGGAAAGGAGCGGTGATATCGGCTGTTGACCTCATCAGGGGCATCGGGAAATATGCAGGACTTGAGAGCATCACCGTGGAGGGGATGACAGGCCTTGCAAACACCAACTATGAGGGCAAGGCACAGGCAGCCATCAACGCACTGAAAGAGGGCTACGACTTCGTGTTCCTGCATGTGGAAGCAAGTGACGAAGCCGGGCACGACGGCGACCTGGCTCTGAAAGAGAAGACCATTGCCGATCTGGACAAGCGCATCATAGAACCTGTGTGGAACGCCGTACACGACATGCACGACGAGCCGGTGGCAATAGCCGTGCTCCCCGACCACCCCACCCCGGTGGAACTGCGCACCCACGTTGCCGAACCCGTACCGTTCGTGATGTGGCGTCCGGGCATCACTCCCGACAGTGTGACACAGTATGACGAATACAGCAGCATGGACGGAGAATACGGACTGCTCAGGTTCCGTGAGTTCATGGATGCGTTCATGAGCCTTTAACACTACAAGAAGAAACACCCTAACAAACGACAGAACACCATGATTTATTACAGCACCAACGGGCAAGCGCCCACAGCCACACTGGAAAAGGCAGTAGTGAAAGGACTTGCCGAAGACAAGGGACTGTATATGCCACAGCAGATAAAGCCCCTGCCAAAAGACTTTTTTGAGAACATCGACAAGATGGACTTCCATGAGATTGCCTTCCATGCGGCATCCGCATTCTTTGGCGAAGACATCGACGAAGAGGCCCTGCGCAACATCGTGAACGACACGCTTTCCTTTGACTGTCCGGTACAACAGGTGGACGAGAGGATATACAGCCTGGAGCTTTTCCACGGTCCCACACTGGCATTCAAGGATGTGGGAGCACGCTTTATGGCACGCCTGCTGCAGTACTTCATCGGCAAGGGGGGCAGCGGGAAACTCGTGAACGTGCTGGTGGCCACCAGCGGCGACACGGGTTCTGCCGTAGCCAACGGTTTTCTGGGAGTGGAGGGCATACATGTGTATGTGCTGTACCCCAAAGGCAAGGTAAGCAAGATACAGGAATGTCAGTTCACCACCTTAGGGAAAAACATCACCGCACTGGAAATAGACGGCACTTTTGACGACTGCCAGGCACTGGTGAAGAACGCCTTCATGGATGCCGAGCTGAACGCACACATGCAACTCACCTCCGCCAACTCCATCAATGTGGCACGATTCCTGCCGCAGGCATTCTACTACTTCAACGCATACGCACGGATGAAGGCACTGGGAAAGGCAGACAACCTGGTGGTGTGCGTGCCCAGCGGCAACTTCGGAAACATCACCGCCGCCCTGTTCGGACATGCCATGGGGCTCCCCATCAAGCGGTTCATTGCCGCCAACAACGCCAATGACGTGTTCCATGAATACCTGAAGACAGGCAAATACAATCCAAGACCCAGCATACAAACCATCGCCAACGCCATGGATGTGGGGGCTCCCAGCAACTTCGCACGCATACTTGACCTCTACGGGAACGACTACAGCAAGATAAAGTCGCTCATCAGCGGTGCCACCTACAATGACACACAAATCAAGGATGCCATGAGCCGGTGCTACCAAGCCAACGGGTATGTGCTCGACCCCCACGGCGCATGCGGCTACCAGGCACTGAAAGACGGACTGCGAGAAGACGAATACGGCGTGTTCTGCGAAACTGCCCATCCGGCAAAGTTCAAAGACACCGTGGAGAACGCCATCGGTACCGGGATTGAGATTCCCGAGCGACTGGCTGCCTTCATGAAGGGAACCAAGCAGAGCGTGCAGACGGACAGCACTTTTGACAACTTCAAGGCATTCCTGATGCAAGAGCCACAGCAGTAGGCTCTTCCCCCGTTATTCCGGAGATCCATACAGGTATTCAGTCGCATAAACACCGCTCAAAAAAACAATATCGGAAAAAAAAGAGCGAAAAACATTTGCAGGATTGAAAATAAATATATACCTTTGCACCGCATTTGAGAGAAAATGCCGCGGAATATGAAAACCGGGAAGGAAGTTTGGGTGAGTGGCTGAAACCAGCAGTTTGCTAAACTGCCGTACGGGTTCCCGTACCGGGGGTTCGAATCCCCCAGCTTCCGCGCAGAAATACAATGGTGGATTCATCTAATGGTTAGGATACAAGATTCTCAATCTTGGCATAGGGGTTCGATTCCCCTATCCACTACAACGGTTCGAGTTAAAGAAGACAGACGGTTCTTTCTTTAATTCGATTTTTGTTTGTCACAGAATATGGAATGGCTATCACGTACCACGGCTTTATTGGGCGAACCGGCAATTGAAAAACTGCGCAATTCCAAGGTGGCGCTGTTTGGAGTCGGGGGCGTGGGCGGCTACGCACTTGAGATTCTCGCACGCAGCGGAGTGGGAAACATAGACCTCTTTGACAACGACGTGATAAGCACTTCCAACATCAACCGGCAGATTATCGCCCTGCACCACAATGTAGGACAAAAGAAGGTGGAGGCAGCCAAAGAGAGGGTGCTCGACATCAATCCGGAATGTAACATCAACGCCTATCCGCTGTTTTACCAGCCTGCCAACGCAGACGAGACAGACTTGAGCACCTACGATTATGTGATTGACTGCATCGACACCATGAGCGCCAAGATAGAACTGATAAAACGGTGCCACTCGCTGCATGTGCCCATACTGTGCAGCATGGGGGCTGCCAACAAGATGGAGCCTACATCCTTTAAAGTGGCAGACATCAACCATACAAAATACGACCCGCTGGCAAGGGTAATCAGAAAAAAACTGAAGGAACTGCACATACCGAAACTGAAGGTGGTGTACAGCGACGAGCAGCCCCGCAAAACCATCGTAGAGAAGCAGAATGGCAGAAACACACCTGCCAGCAATGCGTTTGTCCCTGCCGTTGCAGGCATCATCATCGGGGCCGAGGCGGTGAAAGACCTGATTGCCCAAGTTACCGTCACAACGCCAATGACCAGTTTGGGATAAAATATTCGTTGCCGTTGCACCTTTTATTCTTATTTATTTTGTAATTTTGCAAGGAGTTTAAATTCATCCTGCAAATTGACAGAAAAACATATCATCATAGAGGACATTGACCCCATGGTTTTGTTTGGCATCAAGAATGCCAACCTTCAGATTGTCAGGTCGCTGTATCCCAAACTAAGGATTGTTGCCAGAAACAACGTGATAAGGGTTCTGGGCGACGAGGAGCAGATGTGCGCGTTTGAGGAGAGTATGGAAAGGATGCGCCTGCATGTATTGAAATTCAACTCGCTAAGAGAAGAAAACATCCTCAACATTGTCAAGGGAAGTTATCAGGAAGAAGAACCGGCAGACGGCGCAGTGGTTTACACCCTGTCAGGCAAACCGGTGAAGCCACGCACCGAAAACCAGAAAGCACTTATTGAACAGTTTGCCAGGCACGACATGCTGTTTGCCGTGGGACCCGCAGGAACCGGAAAGACTTACCTGAGCATCGCACTGGCGGTAAAGGCGCTGAAGGAAAAAGCCATCAAAAGAATCATTCTGAGCAGACCTGCCGTAGAAGCCGGCGAGAAACTGGGCTTTCTTCCCGGCGACATGAAAGACAAGATCGACCCGTATCTGCAACCCCTGTATGATGCGCTGGAAGACATGATACCGGCAGGCAAACTGCAAGAGATGATGGAAAGACACATCATACAGATAGCCCCCCTGGCATTTATGCGCGGAAGGACGCTGAACGATGCCATCGTGGTACTCGACGAGGCACAGAACACCACGCCGGCACAAATAAAGATGTTTCTGACAAGAATGGGATGGAACACAAAGATGATTATCACCGGTGACCTGACCCAGATAGATTTGCCGAGAGAGAAGAAGAGCGGACTGAAAGAAGCCCTGGAGATTCTGCACCAGATTGATGAAATCGGGGTTGTGGAGTTTGGCAAGAACGATATTGTAAGGCATCATCTGATTACGAAAATCGTCAATGCCTACGAGAACTTTGAGAAATCACATAAAACATATCATCATGAAAGCATTAACGACAACTGATTTTCATTTCAACGGTCAAAAGAGCGTGTATCATGGAAAGGTACGTGATGTGTACAACATCAACGACGACCTGATGGTAATGATAGCCACAGACAGAATTTCCGCATTCGACGTAGTGTTGCCGAAAGGCATCCCCTTCAAGGGACAAGTACTGAACCAGATTGCGGCAAAATTCCTGGATGCCACCACCGACATCTGTCCTAACTGGAAACTGGCAACCCCCGACCCCATGGTCACCGTGGGACTCAAATGCGAAGGGTTCAGGGTCGAGATGATTATCCGTTCCATCCTCACCGGTTCTGCATGGAGAGAATACCAGAAGGGATGCAGGGAGATTTGCGGAGTGAAACTGCCTGAAGGAATGAGAGAGAACGAGCGATTCCCGGAGCCCATCATCACTCCCACTACCAAAGCGGACGAGGGACACGACATGAATATCTCCAAGGAGGAAATCATCGCCCAGAACATCGTATCGGCAGAAGACTATGCCATCATGGAAGACTACACGAGAAAGCTCTTCCAAAGGGGTCAGGAGATTGCGGCTGCACAAGGACTGATACTTGTAGATACGAAGTACGAGTTCGGCAAAAGAGACGGAAAAGTGTATCTGATTGACGAGATTCACACTCCCGACTCAAGCAGGTATTTCTATGCCGACGGCTACGAAGAGAAACTGGCAAAGGGGCAGCCCCAGCGTCAGTTGTCCAAAGAGTTTGTACGCCAGTGGCTGATTGAGCATAACTTCATGAACGAGCCAGGACAAACCATGCCGGAAATCACCGATGAATATGCAGAAAGCGTGAGCGAGCGCTACATTGAGCTTTACGAGCACATCACCGGAGAGAAGTTCAGCAAAGAGATAACCAGCGAAGACATTGCCACTCGCATCGAGAAGAATATCACCGACTATTTGGCGACATTGAAATAATGTTTGAGCAGGAGAAGATAAAGCCCTATCGTGAGGATGGAAGAAAAGGCGAGCAGGTAGAACAGATGTTTGACAGCATCGCCCATTCCTACGACACTCTGAACCATCGTTTGTCATGGAATATTGACAAACGATGGCGGAAAACCGCAATCAACCGACTGAAACCGTACAAGCCGCAGGTGATGCTGGACATTGCAACGGGAACGGGTGACTTTGCAATCATGGCAGCAAAAATCCTGCAACCCCAAAGCATGCTCTGTACTGACTTCAGTACAGAAATGATGAATATCGGCAAACAAAAGGTGAAGCGACTGCACATGGAGCACCTCATCTCCTTTGCCAAAGAAGACTGCATGAACCTCTCATTGCCGGACAGTCAATTCGATGCCGTGACCACTGCCTTTGCCATCAGGAACTTTGAGAATCTCGAAAAGGGCTTGAAAGAAATATGCAGGGTATTGAAAAAAGGCGGACACGCATGTATTCTTGAACTAAGTACGCCTAAACATCCGATAATGAGAGCATTATTCAGATTCTACTCGCACACCTTCCTGCCTATATATGGCAAACTGATATCTAAGGACCCTAATGCCTACGCATATCTTACGGCAACGATTGATGCCTTCCCGCAAGGGGAAGAACTGGTACACCTGTTTCGGCAGGCAGGGTTCAGCAAGACCTCCTTCAAACGCCTGACATTCGGCATTTGCACAATGTATTTCGCAACAAAATAAATGAATCTGTATGGAAAAATATGGCCTTATAGGTTATCCGCTTGGACACTCATTCTCAATCAACTACTTCAACCAGAAGTTTAAGGACGAGGATATTGATGCCGTTTATGAGAACTACGAAATCAAAAGCATTGACAAGCTCCCCGAGATATTGGATTCAAACCCCAATATCAGAGGGCTTAATGTCACCATCCCGTACAAGCAGAAAGTAATCTCGTACCTGGATACCATTTCACCGGAGGCAAGAGCCATAGGTGCCGTGAATGTAATCCGCGTTGTACACGAAGACAACAATATCCTTCTCAAGGGGTATAATTCCGATGTCATAGGATTCACAAAGAGCATTGAGCCCATGCTGGAGAAATACCATCAGAAAGCATTGATCTTAGGTACCGGAGGAGCCTCCAAGGCGGTGGATTACGGATTGAAGTCGCTGGGGCTTGAAACCATCTTTGTGAGCAGGTACCAGCGGCCAGACACGATACAATACAAGAACATCACTCCGGAAATCATCAAGGAATACAACGTGATTGTCAACTGTACACCCTGTGGCATGTTTCCGCACACAAATGAGTGTCCCGACCTGCCCTACGAATACATGGACAACCATACCATTCTTTATGACCTGATTTACAATCCCGACACTACCCTGTTCATGAAGAAAGGAGAGGAAAAAGGCGCATCGACGAAAAACGGACTGGAGATGCTGCTGCTCCAGGCGTTTGCCAGTTGGGAGTTTTGGCACGGAAAAGAAAAATATGACTTGTAAACAATCTTATACAGAAATAAAATGGCTAATAACAATCGTTATATGATGCGCGGCGTAAGTGCCGCCAAAGAGGATGTCCACAACGCCATCAAAAACATCGACAAGGGAATATTTCCGCAAGCGTTCTGCAAAATCATACCCGACATTCTGGGAGGCGACCCGGAGTACTGCAACATCATGCACGCAGACGGAGCAGGCACCAAATCGTCCCTGGCCTACGTATATTGGAAAGAGACGGGCGACCTGGGCGTATGGAAAGGTATTGCGCAAGATGCCCTCATCATGAACACCGACGACCTGCTTTGTGTGGGTGCCGTTGACAACATATTGGTGTCGAGCACCATAGGAAGAAACAAG
>JBJEKQ010000080.1:0-8626 GCA_051878715.1 Prevotella sp. | reverse complement strand
TATTCGTACCTTTGCAGCCGATATGAAGAAGATTGTTTTATCTATAATTATGTTGACTATGACAACAGTAACGACAGATGCACAGAATGTGCAGAATAAGGCAGCGGAAAACAGTGGGCTGCAGTTAGCAAACGAGTGGGACAAGACGTTTCCACAGAGTGACAAGGTAAGGCATGAGAAGGTGACGTTCCGAAACCGCTTCGGCATCACACTTGCAGCCGACCTTTACATACCGAAAGAGGCAAAGGGTAAGATGGCAGCCATTGCCGTCAGCGGCCCTTTTGGTGCAGTGAAAGAACAGGCAAGCGGACTCTATGCACAACGTCTGGCGGAGGAGGGTTTCCTTGCCATTGCCTTCGACCCTTCCTTTACGGGCGAGAGCGGTGGCGAGCCACGCTATTCCTCTTCTATGGACATCAACACCGAGGACTTCTGTGCCACGGTGGATTATCTCTCGTGCCGAGATGACGTGGATGCCGACCGCATAGGAATACTTGGCATCTGCGGTTGGGGAGGCATCGCCCTCAACGCTGCGGCTCTCGATCCACGCGTAAAGGCGACGGTGAGTGTCACCTTATATAATATCACGCGCGTGACACAGCAGGGCTATTTCGACGCTATGGACGAAGAGGCACGCTTCAAGCTGAAACAGCAGTTGGCCGAGCAGCGCACGGAGGAATATCGCAAGGGAGAGATTCTGCCACAAGGCGGACTGCCCTCCGAGGCTCCTGCAGATGCAACCGAGTTTCTTAAGCAGTATGTGGCTTATTACAAGTCGGAAGCCCGCGGTTATCATCCCCGTTCGCTCAACTCCAACATGGGTTGGAACATCACCTCGCCTCTCATGCGCCTCAACCAAAACCTATGGATTGCTGCCGATGAGATACGCACTCCAGTGCTTATAGTCCATGGCGAGAAGGCTCACAGCCGCTATTTCGGTGAGGAGGCTTACCGGAAACTGACGGGCGGCAAGTATGCCGACAACAAGCGGTTGCTTATCGTTCCCGGTGCCACCCACTGCGACCTCTACGACGGGGGCGAGGGCAACTTTATTCCCTGGAACGACATTCTTGGCTTTTACAAATCGAATATATGAGAAAACATTCATCACACTTGCATTGGCACTCACTCTATGGGGTGCCAATGCAAGTGTGATGTGATGAAACCGGTCGGTCGTGATTCGCGTTTCAGTGCGTCTCCGGACTACTCACCTGTGCGCAGATACTGGAACGCGCGCTCCAACTGGTTGTCACGCCCTGTCTGCATGTAAAGGTCGTTGTCGTAACGTATCTCTATGTCGGGCGTGAAGCCCTTGCTTTCGGCAATTCCTATTCCCGTGAATGAGCAGAGGTGGTATGGGAAGTAACCGAATACCGCTGTCTCTCCATTTATGCCGAAGGTGCCGGCATAATCCATTGCCTCGTTGAAGGAGCCGTCGCCTATCAGCGTGGTGCATCCACCCCAAGTGGTGTTACCTATGGAGATGCCGCCCTCTCTCTGTTTTACCGCTATCGTGGTCATTTCCGCCATACTCACTGAGTTTGCGTTTGTCAACACCACCACGGGAGCCGTTATACTCTCGGTGTTCCCGCTGTAACACTGGAATGAGTAGGGAACCGCAGGGGCGTAATCGAGCCGTCCTATGCCATTCTTTGCCTTCATGGTGCCCACCACACATTCGCCTGCCATGAAAGCTCCTGCCACATACTGAAAGTCATCGGTCTTTCCGCCGCCGTTGTTTCGCATGTCGAGTATCACACCCTTCAGTGTTCCGGCACTGTGCATCCTGTATATGCTGTCGTGCCACTTCTGCCATGCCTGCCGGTAGATGTCGCTTATTTCCATCTCTAACTCACCTGTCTGTTCTCCGCTCATTACGGGGGAGAGGGTAAATTTGTCGATTCTCATGTAGGCTATGTTGTCCTTGGTGATGAAGAGCATCATGTCCGCCGGCAGGTTTCCACCGAACAGCGGGGTGTATCCGAGTGCAGGATGGTTGGGTACAACAGTGTTGTTGAATGTGAAGGCAAGCTTGTTATAGTTTGACGGGTCTTCACTGCAATCTTCCTGCAGCTTTTTGATGGTGGCAAGCATAGAGAGGCATTGGTATTGCATGATTGTCTCACACCCGGTGTGTGTTTCCGTACTTTCGTATTCATCCACAACCTGCTGGAGTATCACTGCCTCCTGTTCCAGCCAGTCCATTACCACCCTTCCCATAAGGGGATACATACGCGCATAGTCTCCGTCTCTTATATCAGCGGTGGCGGTGGTATAATATGACAGATCCCATTTTGCCACATCATTGTAATCCGGGCGTGACTCATTGCGTATTGAGGAGGGATTGACCATGTATTTCTCCTTTGTCAGAGGGTCGATGAAAACCAGTGCTGTGTGTCCGTCGTGCAATGGTGCGAGTATCTCCTTGTACATGGCTTCCGCCTTGTCCTTTATCTCGCTTGCCCGGTCGTCCACGTCAGGACTGTCGGAGTCGAGCCTGCTTGCCAGTGTGTCAAGTTCCACGAAGCGGGGGTAGTAAGCATCGTACATGGCATCCCAGTCAATGTCTTCTATCTCCCATGCTGCGTAGTAGGTGTTCATTGCGTACCACATCACCTTGAACTGTTCACCGTAACTCGACTCTGCATTGGCCATATTGACCCTATTGCTATAAGAGACCAGTTCGTCTCTTTCCTGCCGGCAGCCCGTAAGTGCCATGACTGCCAGCACCAGTATTGCTGTATATGTATGTCTCATAGTTTCCTTTTTATTTTAAATGATTAGAAGATGTAGAACACGCCAGCCTGCAGTGATACGGTATTGTTGTATCTGCCGTCCTTGATGCGCATATAGTCTTTTGTGGTGCTTGTGACACTGTAATAGCAGCGTGCCTCTGCCTGTGCCGCCCAGTGCCTGGACCAACGGTACTCCACGCCTACGCCACCCACATATCCGAAATCCCAGCGGTTGTCACGGGTGCTGTTAAAGTCGTAGTCCTGGTCAATGGGGAGGATTGCTTCTTCAATGATGCAATAGCTTCCCGTCACGCTGCCCGACAGCCAGTAGCCGCCATATACGCCAGCGTTGACAAACCCGCGGAGTTTCTCTCCACCAAAGGAAAAAGACGCCATCACGGGCATGACGAGATAGTTGTTGCGGTACTTGTAGTCCGTGCCATCGAGTATTCCCGTGCGTTGCTGCCTGTAACCCCGCTGAAGATAGTTGAGTTCGGCCCTGACGCCAAACCACTCCCTGATGTCGTACTGTCCGGCAGCTCCGAATTCCATTCCCCAGCGGTTGTGGTAGCGCCAGTCATACTGGAACTGCTTGTCTATGTCGAGCGAGTTGCTCACTGCGCCCATGGTGACGCCTGCACGCCACTGCGCCATTGTTGTCGTGGCGGTAATCATACACACGATGAGCACGACACACTTCCTGATTGTTTTTGTCATAATACCTGTTGTTGTAATAAAATGAATGTTTCAGCGATGATAAAAAAAATAACCCGGTACAAATGTCTGGCAACTATCCAGCAGGCGGAAAACTGAGACCGACATGCCTTTCCGAGGGTTCCGGGTGACAGTTACAATGTTTGTTTTTGATTTTTATGGGGTGCAAAGTTACGAATATAACATGAAATCAGTATGATTTTTCTCAGAAAATGATATCTCTGAAGATGCGACAAGGTTGTTTTCCTTAAGTGACGGTAACCAAGTTATTTTTTCACCATCACTAAAAAAGGTAATAATCCCCGAAATTTATATACCTCAGCTTTCGAAGATTTGCCGTACTTTTGCAGTCGGAACATATTATACGGATAAAAGTGACAGCAATAAAGAGAAAAAAGTTTTTATCAGTACTCCTGCCTTTTGCCATGGCGGCATCCGTACATGCGGAGGTGGCAGACAGTACGGCACTGGATGAGGTGGTAGTGACTGGAACGAGAAATGTTGTTGACATACGGCACCTGCCCCAAACCGTGACCGTGGTGGGACGGGAGACACTCACTGAAAACCAGCGCACCAGCGTACTGCCTACACTCATGGAGCAAGTGCCGGGACTGATGGTGACAAGCCGGGGCATGATGGGCTATGGAGTGTCTTCCGGCGGTTCGGGCGGCATGATGCTCCGGGGCATATCTTCGGGTGCCAGTCAGGTGATGGTGCTTATCGACGGGCATCCGCAGTACAATGGCATTTACGGTCACTCCATTGCCGATGCCTGTCAGACAATGATGGCAGAGAGGGTGGAGGTGCTCCGCGGTCCTGCCTCTATGCTCTACGGCTCCAATGCCATGGGCGGTGTGGTGAACATCGTAACACGCCAGACGGATGCCGACGGCAGCAAGACCGCCATGAATCTCGGGGTAGGATCGTGGGGCACGTTTCAGGGTGAGGCTGACTATAGCCTCCGCCAAGGCAAATGGCGCATGAGCGTCAGCGGACAATACAGCCGTTCGGACAACCACCGGCCCAATATGGGATTCGAGCAATTCGGCGGGTTTGCCAAGGTACAGTATGATGTCGATTCGCACTGGAACGTCTATGCAGACGCGGATATCACCCACTTCAACGCCTCCTATCCCGGCACCGTGTCGGCTCCTATGCTTGAGGCTGACCAGTGGATTACCCGAGGTGCGGTGGCGGTGGGCATAGAGAACCACTATGGCAGGACGAGCGGTCGGTTGAGCTTGTATGACAATTTCGGCAGGCACAAGATAAACGATGGTTACAATGCGCTGACGGGCAGTCCGCAGACCCGCCTGTTCCGTTCCTGCGATGCGCTGATGGGTGTATCGTGGTACCAGAACGCCATGCTGTGGAGAGGCTCGCATCTTACTGTAGGCTTTGACTACCAGAACATATATGGTCATGCCTACTATACCAGTCGTGAGACAGGCGAAGTGCTGGAGACACAGAACAAGCAGAGCGGCGAGGAGCGCAATCATGAGCTGGCAGGATATGTGGATTTGCGACAGGACATCTTCTCCTGGCTCACAGCAGAGGCTGGTGTGCGCTACGACCATCACACCGTCACTGGAGGCGAGTGGATTCCGCAGGCAGGCATCGTGGTGAGACCCCTGCAGAACGGCGAACTGAAACTGACGGCGAGCAAGGGGTTCCGCAATCCCACCATGCGCGAGATGTACCTCTATCCGCCTTCCAACACCGACCTGAAGCCCGAGCGCATGTGGAGCTACGAGCTATCCTGGAAACAGCGTCTGCTGGGGGGCAGGCTGCACTATGGCATGAACCTTTTCCATATAGATGCCAAGAATATCATCCAGACGGTGAACAGACAGAATGTCAACACGGGCGAACTGGAGAACAAGGGTGCAGAACTCGACCTGCAATACCACATCAACAGCCACTGGTCGGTCAGCACCAACCATTCATGGCTCGACATGCGCCATCCCGTAGTGTCGGCTCCCAAATACAAGGGCTATCTGGGCGTGACGACGAACTATGGACGCTGGAACGCCAACATGGGGCTGATGCAGGTGTGCGGACTATATACGGCTGTTGGAGACAACGAGACCACAGAGGACTTCACACTGCTCCATGCCACTGTCAGCTATGCCCTTTGCCGTCCCGTCCGCCTCTGGATAAAGGGCGAGAATCTCCTTGCACAAAGCTATGAATACATCGCAGGTATGCCCATGCCGAGGGCCACGTTTACGGGAGGCGTGAATGTTGAGTTCTGACATAAGGCGGGCTCTATAAATTCCCTCCGTCAAAAGTGGTTTTAATTGCGGGTTGACGTTTTGCCATCTTTTGGGTTCTTTTCGGCTTAAACTGCAAGTTAAATCGGTCATGTAGCTCGCTACACTCCCTCTTTAACTTACAGTTTAATATCGATAATAACCTCAAAATCTGACAAAGCGAATTGAAAGAACCCACCATAAGGCGTTTTTGGCGAATCCGACTGAAAAACGTGGCATCAAGTTTTGGAAGGAGGGAAAATTATATGTACCTTTGCGCATATTCAATGATGACGGATAATGGCGTGGTACAGCAAATATCTCCAGATATACGAAAAGCCTTTCAGTGAGGTGCCTGCCGAAGTGATAACTTCGACTCGCGAACGCTTGTCTGCGATACAGAGCGACACTCCGCTGGTATCTGTAGTCGTCATTGCCTATAACGAGGGAAAGAGACTTGCAGCCTGCCTGTGGTCACTCAGTGATTTGCAGACATCATATCCCATAGAGATTCTTGGAGTAAACAACAACTCCAAGGACCATACAGAGGAGGTTTACAAGGCTTTTGGCGTGAAATATTTCAATGAGACACGCCAGAGTCCCGGCTTTGCCCGCCAGTGCGGATTAGACCACTCCCGCGGGAAATATCATTTCTTCATAGACGCCGACACGTTCTACCCTCCCCGCTATATCGACACGATGATGAAAACCCTGCTGAAGCCCGGCATCTCGTGTGTGGGAGGATTCTGGAGCTACTATCCCGACGAGAACCATTCTGCATGGGGACTTTGGATATTTGAGCTTATCCGCGACACATTCTTGTATATACAACATTTCAAGCGTCCTGAACTCTGCATACGGGGGATGACCTTCGCCTTCAATGCCGACTACGCCCGCAAGGAAAAGATTCGTACAGACATCCGCCGCGGCGAAGACGGTTCGCTTGCCCTCTCACTGAAGAAATACGGGCGCATTGCATTTATTCACCACCGCAATGCCCGACCTGTCACAGGCTATGGCACCCTTGGCAACGGCTCGCTTCTGGGCAGCCTTTTCACCCGGGCAAGAATCCAGCTGAAAGGCATCAGCCGCATTTTTTTCAAGAAAGACAAATACGAGGATTCGGAAGACAATCTTATCAAACCATAAGTGATGACAAGACCATCACTAAAAAGGTACTCCGACCGAGAATCGAACTCGGATCTACTCTTTAGGAGAGAGTTGTTCTATCCATTGAACTATCAGAGCAGTACTAAAACAAGTGGTTTTCCTGTCTGTGAAAACACCCTGCCTGTAAGTTGAACACCAGCAAAGCAGTGCAAAATTACATCATTCCCTCCAAACTGCCAAACAAAAGGCGGTTTTTTACCTCTTATGCCACCTTTATTTAATAAAAAAGCGTAACTTTGCAGCATCTTATCCCAAAAACAAAGGGTATATGACACCGACACCTGTGGGCGGTAAGGAGCGCCTGCCTGCATGCCATCGCCCGAAGAACCTGAATAAGAGACAAACACAATGAAGTTAGGATTTGACAACGAGAAATACCAAAGCATCCAGTCGGAACACATCAGGGAGAGAATATCCCAGTTTGACGGCAAACTGTATCTGGAACTGGGAGGCAAGCTCTTCGACGACCATCATGCCAGCAGAGTACTGCCGGGATTCCAGCCCGACAGCAAGTTGCAGATGTTCCAGAAACTGAGTGACAGCATAGAGATTGTGATAGTGATAAGTGCCGCCGACATCGAAAAGAACAAGTTGCGCGCCGACCTGGGCATCACCTATGACGAGGACGTGTTAAGACTGAGGGGCGAGTTCCAGAACCGCGGGTTCTTAGTGGGTTCGGTAGTCATCACCCACTACAACGGACAGCCTGCAGCAGCCGCCTTCAAACAGCGTCTGGAGCGCGACGGCATCAAGACCTACTGCCATTATCTGATTGAAGGCTATCCGCACAACGTGCAGCTGATAGCCTCGGCGGAGGGATTTGGCAAGAACGACTACGTGAAGACCTCACGCCCCCTGGTGATAGTCACCGCCCCTGGTCCTGGCAGCGGCAAGATGGCGGTATGCCTCAGCCAGTTGTATAATGAGCATCAGCGCGGCGTCAGGGCCGGCTATGCCAAATTCGAGACATTCCCCGTATGGAACCTGCCGCTGAAGCATCCTGTGAACATCGCCTATGAGGCAGCCACCGCCGACTTGAACGATGTGAACATGATAGACCCCTTCCACTTGGAAGCCTACAACAAAATCGCCATCAACTATAACCGCGACATCGAGATATACCCCGTGCTCAATGCCTTGTTTGAAGGCATCTACGGTGCCAACCCCTACAAGTCGCCTACCGACATGGGGGTCAACATGGTAGGCTTCTGCATCAGCGACGACGAGGTATGCTGCAACGCCTCCAAGGACGAAATCATCAGGCGCTACTATAACGCCACCAACAAAATGGCTGCAGGTGCCTGCAATGAGGCGGAAATAAGCAAGATACAACTGCTTTTCAACCAGGCGAAGATAGCCGCCGACTTCCGGCGGACCACTGTGGCAGCCAAGGAGCACCAGAAACAGACCGGACACACCTCTGCCGCCATCGAACTGGAAGACGGCACCATCATCACAGCCCATTCCAGCATGTTGCTGGGCTGCAGTGCCGCCTTATTGCTCAACGTCACCAAGCATCTTGCCGGCATCGACCATGAGCGCAACCTGATACCGCAGTCGATGATAGAACCCATCCAGCACACCAAGATAAGCTACCTGGGAGGACACAACCCCCGCCTGCACACCGATGAGGTGCTGGTGGCACTCTCTGTACTCTCAGAGAACGACGACTACTGTCTGCGCGCCCTGCAACAGCTGCCCAAACTGCGTGGCTGCCAGGTGCACTGTACCGTGATGCTGGGTGAAGTGGATCAG
>JBJEKQ010000079.1:0-35971 GCA_051878715.1 Prevotella sp. | reverse complement strand
TGAAAGGGTGTTGAGTGTGAACCCTCTGCGTCCTACCAGATGAACAAGCGTACAGACGCTGAGCATCATCGCCGCCCGCATGGCAGATACGGGGAAACCGACCATGAGGACATAGAACCAGATGATGGAGAGCAACAACAGTTGGCAGACCACATTTCTCCTTCTGAACAGGAAGAGTGAAAAAATACCATAGATGATGCCAAGGTGCATGCCGGAAAGAGCAAGGACATGAGAGACACCCGACTTGGAATAATCATCCCTGAGTCGGGAAGAGAGACAAGTGCGCGAGCCCAAAAGTACGGCGGAAAGATAGCTCTGGGTAATCAGGTCAGACTGATACTCCCTGAAGACTCGTAACAGACCGGTATGAAACAACAGTGCTCTGCGATATATCTGTAAATGGAACGGAAGCGAAATCTCCGTCTCGGTGCATAACTGCATGTCATGGGGCAAAACAAATGTGCGGGCTACATACCCCCTGCTTTTCATATAGGTGGTATAGTCTGTCTTGTACTTTCCGTTAGACGCAAAATGCTGCGGAGATTCCAAACATGATCTCATCAACACCACATCGCCTGTCTGACAGGAAGAATTGCCGAATATGGACGTCCTTACCTTCCTGCCACACAAGGGCCCCTTGACAAACACCATGTCACACGTCATTACCTTGCCATGCCGGGAAGGCTCCGATGTAATCATGGCTTGGGATATGACCGGACGGGAAGGGAAAACTATCTGAAAAGAGCGGCGTTCCATCTGCAGGCGCAAGGAGCCGAGCAAGACGAAAAGCAAAAGGACGATGCAGGTGGAAAACAGCGGAACACGGCGAAGCAGGAACCAGGCAACGAGAAGAGATGCAGCCGCAGAAAAAAGGATGAAAGAAGATAGTGCAGGCAAAACATGCGCCAAGCCAACGCCACAGACAACAGCCAGGGCACATGGGAACAACGGATTGAGGGCAAAAAAATATTCGTCCCAGTTTCTTCTGCGGGAGAAGAAATCGGGACGAACATCCTTATTGGTTAGCAAGCCGAGAATATCCACTGGTAAATGCAACTGCAAACACCGAAGAGGGCGATGCCTGCCGTACATATAAACAATGCCACACGTGAGTCGGTATCACTCTTGAAGGTAGGCAAAGGATGCTCTGCCGACTTGATATACATTGCCTTGACAATGAGCAGATAGTAGTAGAGACTCGCTACAGTGTTAATCAAAGCGATGAACACCACTACATACGCCATGCAGGAACCCTGCCCGGCTGCAGCCATGAACACGAAGAACTTGCTGAACATGCCGGCAAAGGGCGGAATACCTGCCAGGGAGAAAAGTGCCAGGGTCATCAGAAACGCAAGACGCGGATTGGTGGAATAGAAACCGTTGTAACTGTCAATCTGCGTGGTTCCGCCATTATTGTGCTCCACAAGGCTAATCACCGTGAACACCGCCATGTTTGCCACCACATATACCAATACATAGTAGATGAGGGCTGCCGAACCCAAGGCACTGTTGCCCAATACAGCCAACATGATATAGCCTGCCTGGGAAATGGAACTGAAAGCCATGAAGCGCTTCAATTCCCTCTGACGCAGGGCGTAGAGGTTGGCTATGGTAATGCTGAGCACCACCACTACAGAGAGCAACAGCTGCCAGCTGTCTATCATGTGGATGAATACCTTGGTGAGGATGGTCATCAGCGTAAAGGCAGCCGCACCCTTGGAAATGACACTCAGATAACCGGTAACCGAAGTGGGAGCACCCTGATAGGTGTCTGCCGTCCAGAAATGGAAGGGAACCAAGGAAATCTTGAAGCCCAAGCCACTGAAGAAGAATACCAGACCCATTACGGTAAGTGCCGTGGGGGTGAGCAGTTCGGCAAAATCAGCGAAATAGAGTGTGCCCACCGCTCCGTAAAGCATGGACAAGCCGAACAGCATTACTCCCGAAGAGAAAACGGCTGTGAGTATGAACTTGGCACCTGCCTCCGCTGCCATATTGCTCTGCTTGTCGAGTGCCACCAGACAAGCCATAGGCACCGACGCCATCTCCAATCCCAAGAAGAACATCAGGAAATGACCGGAAGACATCATCATGTACATGCCCAGCAGGGTGGAAAGTACCAGCATGTAGAACTCTCCCTGAAGGGCAGCCATCTCTTTCTTGTTGAGCCAGGGTTGAGCCATCACAATCACGACAAAGGTACCTGCCGTGAGAATAAACTTCATCAAATTCACCGAAAGAGAGGAGATATACATGCCGCTGAACGCCTCTACAGGTGCAGCGCACAGACAAACAGCGCTCTGAACGATGGTGAGCAATGCTGCCGTCATGTAAAGCATCTTGCCTTTCTCCGCATGATTCTTCAAGAAGAAGTCAACGGCAAACACTACAATGAGGATGGCCATCAACGCCACCTCGGGTATCATAGATAAAAACTGACTGTAATCCATTTTTCAACTGATTATTTTACTGCAACAAGATTGATTACCTGAAGAATGGGACCCACCGCATCGTCAATGACATTGCTTGCCCAGAGAGGCGCCATACCCAAAGCGGCAACACAGAAGATGAGACAGCATACAGAGAAACGCTCATCCCAAGTGGCATCGGTGAGTTCAAGATAATGGGGATCTGCCACCTGCTGGAACAATATCTTGCCCACAACACGCAGGATATAGACGGCTGTCACCACAATGGAGCAGCAGGCAATGATGGTACAGGTACGATGGAACATGTCGGCATTCTCGAAAGAGCCTACAAATATCTTCATCTCTGCCACAAAACCGGAGAAACCGGGCAAGCCCAAGTTAGCCAAACCAGCAATGACATAACCCACACTCAGGAAGGGCATTATCTTCATCAAGCCGCCCAACTTGCGCACGTCGCGCGTGTGGGTACGACCATATATCATACCAATAAGGGCGAAGAACAGGGCTGTCATCAATCCGTGAGACAACATCTGAAGGATGGCACCGGTACATGCTGTCTTGGTCATCATCAGCAACGCAAAAAGCACCAAACCACAGTGTGATACCGACGAGTAGGCATTGATGTACTTCAGGTCGGTTTGCACGCAGGCAGACAATGCACCATAGACCACCGAGATGGTGGTAAGGATGAGGAACACCCATGCCAACTCCTGCGCTGCCTGAGGAAGCAAGTACATGGCTACACGGAAACAGCCGTAGCCTCCCAACTTCATCAGCACGCCTGCATGAAGCATAGACACTGCCGTGGGGGCTGAAGCATGACCGTCGGGCGACCATGTGTGGAAGGGGAACAGGGCACCGAGCACGCCAAAACCAATAAAGATGAACGGAAAGAATATCTTCTGGATATCCACGGGGATATTGTTCATGGCTGCTATCTCGTTCACATTCATGGTGGTGGCACCACTGAAGAAATAGATGCCCAAGATACCTATGATGAGCAGTGCGGAGCCACCCATCAGCATCAACGTGAGCTTCATGGCTGCATACTCCCTATTGCCGCTGCCCCATACACCGATAAGCAGATACATGGGAATCAGTGCCACCTCGTAGAACATGAACATGGTGAAGAGGTCGGTACAAATGAAGAAACCATATACTCCCGAAGAGAGCAGGGTGAACCACAGGAAGTATTCCTTGGTCATGGGTTTGAGCTGCCAGGAGGCGAAAGTACCCGTAAACACAATGATACTCGACAGCAGCAGCATCACCACGGAGATACCGTCCACACCTACAGAATAAGCGATATTCAAAGGTGCAAACCATGTGACGCTATATGTATAGAGCATGGTAGCGGTATTGCCGGCTGAACGCTCTGAGATGAAACTCACCGTGAGCCAGGCAGAGAGCAGAAGCAACGCACTGGCACCAACCACCATGACACCACGCACCTGATTGAGATTTCGAGCCAGCCACAATCCAAGCAGCATGAGCATGGGAATCAACACGAATAAACTTAAAACACTCATATTATTGTTTGTTTATTTTTTACACTTGAAGTTTGTTACATTAGATTACTCGATACGCCTGAACATGATTACAATGCCACTGCCAGCAACACCAAGGCGAGTGCCACGGCACCGGTGATGAACCATATCGCATAATGACGCACATCACCACTCTGCCAGGAACGTATGCTCTCCCCTGCCTCATTGGAACTCCACGCGATGAAGTCGAAGGTGCCGTCAATGATGTGGCGGTCGAACCATGCAATGGGAGTAGAGATGCAACGGAAGATAATCTTATGGGTGACAAACATATATACCTCGTCCATGTAAAAACGCTTGTAGGCAGCCCTGTGCAGTTTGGGGAAAGTCTTGTAAAGCTTCTCCGCAATGGGTTGGCACTCTCCCTTATAGATATAGGTGGCGAGCAGGATGCTTACAATGGCTATCACCGTACTGGTAGCAGCAATGCCGGTATTGAAATGGATGGTGTAGTCCTTGCCGTTGGCAGTAACGAAGCTGCCGAAACTGCCACCCCACCCAGCAAAGCCGGCAACGGTAGAGTAAATACCAACTCCCACAGTGATGACACAGAGGATGATAAGGGGCACGGTCATGGTAAGAGGTGCCTCATGGGGTGTATGCTTGGCATGTAGCTCCTTGTTCTCTGTACCCCAGAATATGCCGTAATACAGACGGAACATGTAGAAAGCCGTCATGGCTGCCACACCGGTCATAATCCATCCCACGACAGGACTATAGTTGAAACAGGCGGTAATGATTTCATCCTTAGAACTGAAACCTGAGAAGAAGGGAATGCCTGCAATGGCAAGACATGAGATAAGGAACGTGATGTGTGTCACAGGCATGTACTTGCGCAAACCTCCCATAGTGGACATCTCATTGGAATGAACGGCATGGATGATACAACCGGCACCAAGGAACAGGCACGCCTTGAACATGGCATGGGTGAACAGATGGAACATGGATGCCATGTAACCCAAAGAACCGTGTTCGTCAATGACCTCGCCATGATGACCGGGAAGACATACGCCGAGCGCCACCATCATGAACGCAATCTGCGAAATGGTAGAGAATGCCAACACACGCTTGATATCGCTCTGTGCGCAAGCTACGGCAGCAGCATAGAACGCAGTGAAGACACCTACCACCACAACGATGCTCAGTTGGTTAGGCGCATACTCAATCCACAACGGGAAAAGACGGGCAATCTGGAACACACCGGCAACCACCATGGTAGCGGCGTGAATCAGTGCGCTGACGGGTGTAGGACCTTCCATAGCATCCGGCAACCATATATGCAATGGGAACATGGCACTCTTGCCCGCACCACCGATGAACATCAGCACCAAAGCTGTAGGCAGGATGAATCCGCCGGCAGCCACTGCCCTTGCGGCATCAGAGGTGATAAAGGGAGCTGCCCCCTCTGCCATCTGCAGATTCCCGACAAACGAGAAACTGAACGACTGGGTGTAATATCCGAAGATAAGAATACCAATCAGGAAGAAGAGGTCGGCGAAGCGGGTGACAATGAACGCCTTCTTGGAGGCTGCCACCGCTGCATGCAACGGATAATAGAAGCCGATGAGCAGGTAAGAGCTGACACCTACCAACTCCCAGAAAAGATACATCTGGAAAATATTGGTGGCAAGCACCAGGCCCAGCATAGACATGGTGAACAGCGAGAGGAACGCATAATAACGCTGGAAACCCTTCTCACCGTGCATGTATCCAAAAGAATAGATGTGCACCATCAGGCTTACCGTGGAGATAACTATCAGCATCATTACGGAGATAGGGTCGAGCATGATTCCCAAATCGAAATTCAATGCACCCATAGGCAACCACGTGAAGTTATAAGGCACGATGGTGGCATAGGCACCGTCGGCACAACGCGGAGCTGTAAAATAAACGAAAGCAGTGATGTATGAAAGCACCGTTACCGCTCCCAAAGAGGTAGTTCCAATCAAACCGGCTACCTTATGCGACAATCTCATGCCTGCCAATCCCAATACCAGGAAGGAAAGGAAAGGAAGCAAAAGAATGAGAAAAACATAACTATATTCCATAGAGCACATCAAAATTTCATATTTTCAATACTTTCTACACTGTCACTCTTGAAGCGACGATAGACATTCAGGATAATGGCGATGGCCACCGCACTCTCGGCTGCACTCACACCAATGGAGAAAAGAGTCATGAAGAATCCCTCGAAAGCATCAGGATACAACATGCGGTTCATCACAGCAAAACTCATATCTACCGCATTGAGAACCAACTCAATGGAAATGAGCATGGCAATCAGGTTGCGGCGGGTGATGAAACCAAACACACCTATGAAGAACAGCAAGGTGCTCAAACCGATATAACACTCAAATGGTACCATATTACTTCTTCTCCTCCTTTCTTGCAATTACGATTCCACCTATGATGCACGCCAAAAGGAACACCGAGACAAACTCGAACGGCAATACATACTGATACTTGTCGCTGCCAAGCAAAGCCATACCTATCACCTTCATGGACACCTCACCGCCCTCGGCACCGCAGGCATTGACAATGAAGGCATTCTTGAACATCACGGCCAGTACGGTGACCAGTCCCAGGAGAGCGACCAAAAAGCCGCCGACGGCACGTTTGACATGTATTTTCTCTACAATACCCTGCAGGGTTTTCTTGTTGACCAGCTGGATGGCAAATACGTAAATCATGGTAACACCACCGGCATACACGCTGATTTGAGCCGCTCCGAGGTAAGTATAATCCAGCAGGAAATAGATACCTGCCACACCGAAAAGAACAAACAACATGAATGTTGCTGCCCTCATGATTCTCGTCGTTGTTACACAAAGCAAGGCAGCGCCTAAGATAACAACAGACAGAACTGCAAACATTACAATCTCAGCCATTGCCTATTATTTTGTTTTAGTATTAAACTTACCGATTGTGAGCGGGGCACCGCCGTCAATCAACTGAGGAAGGGAGCCTCCCTTGTACTCCTCCTTGTCGAGATGGAGTACCAATGAGTTACGGTCGAACACACTGTTCTCAAAATCGTTTACAAACTCTATCGCTCCGAAATTGCAGGCATTGGTACATAACTGGCAGAACATGCAATCTCCCAGATTGTACTGATAATCTACAAGTTTCTTCTTCTTTTTTCCTGTCTCCTCGTCGGTTATCATCTCAGAAACAATCTTGATACTTCCGTTGGGACATGTTTTTTCGCACAAGGTGCAGGCGGTGCAAAGGCTGTTGCCCTGCTCATCGCGTTTAAATACCAGTCTTCCACGGTGACGCTTTGCCACATGGAGGGTGGTTTTACGGTTTTCGGGGTACTGCTCTGTGGATTTGGGAGTGAAATACTCTTTCAGAGTAACCTTCAATCCTGTTGCCAAGGTCTTCACGCCGGAAAGCAAACCGCCAAAATAGGATTCATTATTTTGTATCATGGACACTTTCTATTTTATTAGTCATACATAGATTTGCGTTGTCTTAGAAATGCCATCCGTTAGCAACGACAATAGTCATCAGCACCAGGTTGATGAGTGCCAAAGGCATGAGATATTTCCACTCCAATGCAAGAATCTGGTCAATACGGAGTCGGGGGAAAGTCCAACGAACCCACATAAGCAGCCATACCACCAGGAAGGTCTTGCCCATAAACCAAACGATACCGGGAATGAAATTCATAATACCGTCAAAGGCGGCTATACCCACATTTACAGGAGCCCAGCCACCCAAGAACACGGTAGTGGCAATACCGGATATCACAAACAGATTGAGGTACTCGGCCAGATAGTAGTAGCCAAAGCCCATACCTGAATATTCTGTATGATAACCTGCCGTCAACTCGCTCTCGGCTTCTGCCAAGTCGAAAGGACCGCGGTTTGCCTCTGCATTACCGGCGACGAGGAACAGCAAAAAGCCTATCAATGCGGGGATGTGTCCCTTGAAAATCAGCCACTGCCAGGGACCGGTCTGCGCCTCGACAATACCACTGATCTGCATCGTTCCGGTGAGAATCACGGCAGTAATCATGCACAGGCACAAAGACATCTCGTATGAAATCATCTGCACGGCACCACGCATGGCAGAAATCACGGAATACTTGTTGTTGGAACCCCATCCTGCCAGAAACACGCCTACCACTCCGATACTGGAAACGGCAGTCATCAGGAAGATGCCCACATTGAAATCGAGCACCACAGCACCCTTGTTCCATGGCAAGAACGAGAAGGTGCCGACAGAGGCTATAATCACGAGGAACGGAGCCAGCAGGTAAAGAAGTTTGTCTGCCTTGTCAACAAAGAAAATCTCCTTGATAAGCATCTTCAATACATCGGCGAAAACCTGAAGCAATCCCCACGGACCTACACGCATCGGGCCCAAACGGCACTGGAAATATGCACACACCTTGCGCTCCATGAAGATAAGCACAATGGCGATGAGCGCATAGCCTACAAGGAGCATCACTCCCACCAAGACACATTCTGTCAGAATAGTCCAAAAATCACCAAGACCTAATGTTTGTCGCAACAAACAGTCAATCCATCGGGTAACAATACTAAAGTCAAACATATTCTTATCTGTCAATATCAGGTATAACGAAATCAAGTGCTGCTCCCGTTGTGATGAGGTCAGCAATCTTTTCTCCACGCAGCATGGTGTCCATTGCTGCCACATGATTCAGTCCCATGGGACGGAATTTCAGGCGATACGGACTCTTGTCTCCCTTGGAATCGAGATAGACGCCTATCTCTCCGCGGCTTCCTTCGCAAGAGAAGTACCACTGCCCTTCAGGCACCTTGATAATGGGTTTCTGCTTGATGTAGAAATCACCGGCGGGGATATTGTCAATGAGCTGTTCGATGATGCTGATGCTCTGCTTCATCTCATCGATACGATTGAGATAACGGGCATAGCTGTCATTGGTATCCCTCACCACTTCATCCCACTCCACTTTGTCATACACGCCATAGGCATGGTACTTGCGCACATCGTTGTTCCATCCGGAAGCTCTTCCGCTGGCTCCTGTCACGCCATAGCTGATGGCGTCTTCACGACTGAGCACACCCACGTTGACAAAACGGTTCTTGGTAATGACATTCTCGCCAAATACGTCCATGTATTCCTTGAACATGGGTTTCATATACGCACACAAGTCCTTGACATTCTTGACGAAATCAGGATCTATGTCATCCTGCAGGCCTCCGATGCGGTAATAGTTCTGAATCAGGCGACCGCCGGTGGTCTCTTCCATGACATTGAGCACGTGCTCACGGTCTCTCATGGAATACAGGAAAGCGGTAAGCGCACCCAGGTCCTGAGCGCAGCATCCTATGTACAACAGGTGTGAGTCCAAACGCTGGAGCTCGTCCATGACAGTACGGATATACTGGATGCGATCAGAAAGTTCCACACCCAAAGCCTCCTCTATCACACCTACCAGGGCGTGACGGTTCATCATGGCACTGAGATAATCCATACGGTCGGTCAAAGCCAGGGTCTGGGGATAAGTGTAACTTTCGCACATCTTTTCTATACCACGGTGGATATACCCGAGATGGGGATAAATGCGCTTGATGGTTTCGCCGTCGAGCACCGTCTGCAAGCGCAACACACCATGAGTGGAGGGATGCTGTGGACCAATGTTGACCACATATTCCTCTGAAGAGAAGAGCGGCATACGCTCTGCCTGAAGACGTCCGTTGGCATCAAGCGTATATCTCATGCCGTAGTCGAGTTCAGCATCATCTTCCAGGCTGTATCCTGTAGCAGGCTTGAAATCCTTGCGCAAGGGATAACCCTGGAAGTCGGAGCGTAAATACAGGCGACGCATGTCGGGGTGGTTCAGAAACTTGATGCCCAGGAAGTCAAACACCTCTCTCTCCAACAAGTTGGCTGATGCCCAAAGATGGCATACAGTAGGGATTACGAAATCGCCTTCACCCACCTGCCTTGCTATGGTCTTGACACTTGTACGCTCGTGTGTCTCCGTATTTTCAAGGATATAGACACAGCCTAAGCCCTCTTCGCCGAAATCCTCTCCTACGATAGTAACCAGATAATCAAAATGCTTCTTGTTTCTCAATGCCGACATCTCTTCGGCAAAGCGGTCGAAACCAAGCACCACACTATTCAGTTTCATTTTTCTATCTCCTCCTTTTTCTTTAGTTCTTCCACAAACTCAGCCGGCACGTCAGTAACCACGATGGGCGACTTCTTGCCGTATGTAAGTTCCTCATTGCTCACGCCGAGTTCACGCTCTGCCGCGTTTTGCTTGTGGTTTGCACCTCCAAAAAACTTCTCGACTTTCACTTTGCGCTGCAACTGCATCATACCATACATGATGGCTTCAGGACGGGGAGGACAGCCAGGGATAAACACATCCACAGGTACTATCTCGTCAATGCCCTGTACCACATTGTAGCTTGACTTGAACGGACCGCCTGATATGGCACAGCCGCCGACAGCAATCACATACTTGGGTTCTGCCATCTCGTCGTACAGGCGTTTGAAGGCAGGAGCCATCTTATGGGTAATCGTACCGGCACACATGATAAGGTCTGCCTGACGGGGGGAGTTGCGGGTCACCTCAAAGCCGAAACGGGCAAAATCGTAACGGGCGCAACCCACAGCCATAAACTCTATGCCGCAGCAGCTGGTGGCAAAGGTGAGCGACCAGAGAGAATTGCTTCTACCCCAGTTTATCAACTGGTCAAGGTTGCCGGTCACAACATTCACACCGCCCTCGTGAAGCTCGTTGACAATCTCTTCGAGACTGCTGTTATCTTTGAATTCCCCGTAAGGAATACTCTTGATTTTCGGTTTTCTTACTTCCATTCCAACGCTCCTTTCCGCCAGGCGTATGCCAGGCCAAACACCAATACCAACAAGAAGAATCCGATGCTGAACATTGCTGCCACACCAAACTCTTTGACTACTACTGCCCAAGGATACAGAAACAGTGTTTCCACATCAAACATGAGAAAGAGGATTGCAAACAGGTAATACCCCATGCTCATAGGAATCCACGACGAACCACGTGTGGGCACACCACATTCAAAGGGTTCACCTTTCACCTTGTTATAAGAACGGGGACCTATCAGCTTTGCAATCAGATAGGCTGCTGCAACCAGCACAATAGCCGTTATCAAAACGGTGATTAACAAGATAGAAAAACTCATAAAGATATTTAAATTACAAATTTGTATGCACTATTTGGCTTAAGCGACTGCAAAGTTAGTCAATTTTTTATCAAACATGACAATAATTAACGTAAAGTTTTTCATTTTACCTTCCCAATTCACAAGATACAAGAAAAACACAACCAAGAAAAAGTGCCGTTTGCAAACTGCACATTACAATTCTGCAAACTCTCAGAAACTGCCGACAACACATCCATGGTACTCAAGCAACCCCTTCATCGGACTTTTCAATACAGTTCCCAAGACACCTCTTTCCCTCCTCAAAGCCTCCTCAATCTCCTCACGATAATAGTAGGCGACACTGCCTACCGCACACACTTTTCTCTCTGATTCACAGGCCTCGAAATACACTTCAATATTTCGTTTGATAAAAGAGCGAAATTCATTTATAACCAACTGTTTAACCTGAACAACAGGATGCTCTCCATGGCACAGTCCCGAGATATAGGGAGAGAGTGATGCCAACCAGCGGTTAGCCAACGGCTCGCGATACACCCGATGAATGATTTGCGCATAATCCATACCTGCCCATTGCTCAAACTCAGCCACCATGCCATCAGGCAGCAGACCTTTGTACAGAGCATTGAGAAAAGCAATGCCAAGAGCGGCACCACTACCCTCGTCGCCAAGAATGTACCCCAGCGGAGGAGTATTCTCCGTTATCTGCCGACCGTCGTAATAGCAGGAATTGGAACCCGTGCCCAGGATACAGGCCACACCGGCATCTCTTCCAAGCAACGCCCTTGCCGTACCTAACAAATCGCTCTCGGAGCATACCTTCTCCGCCTGTGCGAACACGCTTTTGAGCGCATTGTCCATTACCGGTTTCAGCGATGGCAGCACTCCGCTCCCGTAGAAATACACTTCAGAGGGACTGTCCTGGACAAACGGCAGCAATTCGGCTTTAATGACAGCCTGTATCTCATCGGCAGACAGATGCACCGGGTTAATGCCTTGCGTCTGCACGCTGCAGACCAACCTGTTCCGGGTAGCTATACACCAGTCCGCCTTGGTGCTGCCACTGTCAACAATCATTATTGTTTTTTCGTCCATATCTTTCGTCAGAATATGTTTTTTGGGAGTTATGCACCTTTCTGCCAAACGGCACACGCTGAAAGAGCATGACAAAAGTAGTGTTTTTTCATCAAAATATCCAAACGGCCATTGTAAAATAAGTGAATAATTTTGGTTTCTGTCCAATTCTTCGTAATTTTGCAGGGAAAAATCGACGATAAAATGGCAAAAAGAATACTGTTCCTCTGGATATTTCTCTCCTTGTGCCTGGCAGACTCATTTGCGGTACTGAAGGAAAAGGATCTGGAAAACACTCTCTCCATACTGCGAACCGAATTAACCGCCTATCACAAGGAACTCTCAGGACGTTCGACCCTGAACAGGCAACGAAGTGAGATTATCAAGCAGAAACTGATTGACGTGCTGAAGAAAAGCAATCAGAATGCCTTGATGCTCTATTCGCAAAAATACGACTACGTGTTCGACCTGACATACGCCTGTCACGAAGCCACGGAACAATACCAGAATTTCCAGCGCGAGCAGCTGCCATTCCGTGAGTTTTTGGAGAGCAACGACAGGGAGATAGCCCGATACGACAGTCTGATAAACAGCCTCAGACAGATGCAGCCCACCATGCTTTCACACAGGGCACGGGTAGATAGGAGCGTATGTCTGACGCTTGCCACAAACATCAGGAACACGCTTACCGAGAGCAGGGAGAACACCCAGGACTACATCCGCATCTACGACCTTACAGAACAGCATCTGAAACGCCTGAACGACTATGCGAACAAGCGTTACAGCGACATACAGACCAGCATATTCAAGAACGGCGGAGACGATTACTTTACCATTCTGTCGAACGCAAAGACGATGATTGCCCAGATGAGGAACACCGTTGCCCAGAAATACACCATGCACAAGGGCAGCATCTCGCAATGGGACGGAAAATTTATCATCGGTCTGTTTGTCATCATCATTTTCTACGGCATTATTGCCACCATACTCAACCTTGCTGTCATCAGATATCTGGTACCGGCCCGCTTCCACACTCCCGAGTTCATGAAAAAGCGTGCCTGTATCACCATGGCAAGCAGCACGGTAACCTTTGCCGTCATCCTGGGTATTGTAAGAGCCACTACCGAACAGAATTTCATCATCATGGCGAGCGACCTGCTGGTGGAGTACGCCTGGTTATTGGGTGTCATCCTGATTTCCCTGCTGTTGCGTCTCAATTCCACCCAGATAAGGAGTGCATTCCGCATTTACAGTCCTCTCATCGTGATGGGATTCATAGTCATCACCTTCCGCATCATTCTGATTCCCAACGAACTGGTCAACGTCATTTTCCCGCCCATGCTGCTGATATGCGCCCTATGGCAATGGAGCCTTATCAAGCGCCACAAGCGGAACATTCCGCGCAGCGACATGTTCTACACCTATTGTTCGCAGGTGATATTTATCAGTTCCGTAGTGCTTTCATGGATGGGCTACACCCTGGTGAGCGTGCAACTGCTGATCTGGTGGATTATGCAGCTCACCTGTATTCTCACCATCACCTGTCTCCGCAGATGGCTCACACTGCAAAGAAGAGTGAAACAATTAGACAGCAAGGAGATTACCCGGACGTGGAGCTTTGACTTGCTGTATCAGGTGTTGTTGCCGGTAATGGGAGTCATGTCTGTCATGATCTCCATCTATTGGGCAGCCGACGTATTCAACCTCAGTGACTTGTGCTGGCACATCTTCAGCACGAATATTGTTGACACCGTAAACATCCGCCTGAGCGTTCTGCGCATGGCAATTGTCATCAGCCTGTGGTTTGTGTTCTCCTACCTGAGCCATACCACACTGAAACTGTTGCAGCTGCACTTCAAGAATCAGGACCCCACTACCGCCGAGAGCCGCAGCATGATGGGCAAAAACGTGATACAGGTAATCATCTGGGGCGCCTGGTTCCTGCTCAGCATGTCGGTATTGGGTGTCAGTCTTACATGGCTGATGGTCATTTCCGGAGGACTGTCCACCGGTATTGGTTTCGCATCGAAAGACATATTGGAGAATCTGTATTACGGTGTCTCTCTGATGACAGGAAGAATCAAGGTGGGCGACCTTATAGAGTGTGACGGAATCAGGGGAAAGGTGGCATCCATCAGCTACACCAGCACACTGATAGAATCAGCCGACGGTTCGGTCATTGCCTTCCAGAACAGCCAGCTGTTCACCAAGAACTACAAAAACCTGACCCGCAACCACGGTTTCGGTCTCTCTGCCGTAGTGTTTGGAGTGGCTTACGGTTCCGACATCAAGAAGGTAAGCAGTGTGGTGGAAAAGGCTGTACACGACATGCACCATCCGGACATTGATGCCGAAAAGCCCGTCAAGACCATACTGACGGATTTTGGAGACAGCAGCGTAAACATGAAGCTGATTTGCTGGGTAGATGTGCTGAAACAGGCAATCATCGAAAGCGAAATAAAGACCTGCATCTACAACGCGCTCAACGAACACGACATTGAGATACCGTTCCCGCAATGTGAAGTAAAAATAAAGTGAAAACGGAAGCAAACGGACAAGCACACTTCCTTCAAACATAGCAACCGAATAAGATGAAGAAACCGATATTTATTGCAGGACCCTGCGTCATAGAGTCAAAGGAACTGCTTGATATAGTGGCACAGGAGCTGCTGCGTATCAACGACAAGTACCATGTGGACATTATCTTCAAGGCTTCTTTTGACAAGGCAAACCGCACCTCTGTCCACTCCTTCAGGGGACCGGGGCTGGACAAAGGACTGCAGATGCTGGGCGACATCAAGAGTAAATACGGTTTGAAAGTGCTCACTGACATACACGAGTCATGCCAGGCCCAGGCTGTAGGCGAGGTGGCGGATGTGATACAGATACCAGCGTTTCTGTGCAGACAGACCGACCTGCTTGTCGCAGCCGCAAGAACAGGCTGCGCCATCAATATCAAGAAGGCACAGTTCTTGAGCGGCAGCGATATGAGATACCCGGTGGAGAAGGTGCGGGATGCCGGTGCAAAAGAGGTCTGGCTTACCGAGCGGGGCAACATGTTCGGCTACAACAACCTGGTAGTTGACTTCCGGAATATCAGTGATATGCTCCAGTTCACGGACACCGTAATCATGGACTGCACCCATAGCGTGCAGCGTCCCGGAGGTGCCGATGGCAAGACAGGCGGCGACCGCAAGTTTGTACCAGCCATGGCACAGGCAGCCAAAGCATTCGGAGCCAACGGTTACTTTTTAGAAGTACATCCCGCTCCGGACAAAGGTCTGAGCGATGCTGCCAACATGCTTGACCTGTCCAGACTGGATGCCCTGGTGGGAACACTCTTGGAATAAACCCTATGCAGGACAGGTATTTACTTCTTCACGTTCACTATAAAACGATGCCATGATGACCACAAAAGAATATGCCATACAGTGTATCAAGGACGAGGCCCAGGCTTTGCTCGACCTGATACCCCATATAGACAAGGACTTTGAGAAGGCAGTGGAACTGATATACAACTGCAGGGGAAAAGTGATTGTGACCGGTGTAGGCAAAAGCGGGCACATCGGTGCCAAGATTGCCGCCACCCTGTCCAGCACAGGCACCCCCTCTTTCTTTGTCAATCCCCTGGATGTGTTTCATGGTGACCTCGGCGTGATGACCAAGGACGACGTAGTGATAGCCATTTCCAACTCCGGACAGACCGACGAGCTGCTCCGCTTTGTCCCTATCGTGCTGCACAACAACATCCCTATCATCGGCATGAGCGGTAATCCGCAGTCACTGCTGGCAAAATACTCCTACGCACACATCAATATCGGAGTAACCAAAGAAGCGTGCCCCCTGAATCTCGCTCCCACCAGCAGCACCACTGCCACCCTCGCCATGGGTGACGCCTTGGCAATAGCACTGATGGAGAAGCGCAATTTCCAGCCCAATGATTTTGCCCACTTCCATCCGGGAGGCGAGCTGGGCAAGCGGCTGCTCACCACGGCACAAGACGTGATGCACACGGAAGACATGCCCGTGCTGTCTCCGCAGATGCGGTTGGGAGAGGCCATCATCCTGGTCAGCAAGGGCAAATTGGGACTGGGCGTTGCCATGGTTGGCGACAGGATTGCAGGACTGATTACCGATGGAGACATACGCCGGGCAATGGAAAAATGGCAGGCAGATTTCTTCAACCGAACCGTGGAAGACATTATGACGAGAGAACCGAAATGTGTCACCGCACACACCAAGATAACCGAAATACAGCAGATAATGAACATGTACAAGGTGCATACGGTCTTAGTAACCGACGAAAGCCGGCACCTGTTGGGTATTGTGGACCATTACCTGTGCCAGAGTCTATAACCGATGAATTGCGAGCATTTGTTTCAGATGAAAAAATACTTATTTCTCATTACACTGTTACTGCCATTGAGCATGGCAGCCACCTATATCTTCAAGACATTGGATTCAAGCGATGGCTTGGCATCCAGTCAGATAAACTGCATCCTGAAGGACAACAAGGGGTACGTGTGGTTCGGCACCCCCGCAGGATTGTTCCGATATGACGGGTACACATTCAAGAATTTCCAGAGCAACTCACAAGACGGTTCTTCCCTGCCAGACAGTTACATCAAGGGTATTCAGGAAGCTATCGACGGTTCGCTGTGGGTCGAGACAGCCAACGGAACCTGTATCTATCACTCGCAGACCGAGACCTTTGAGCGAGACATGCATCAGGTATATACCAAACTTGGCATCACCGACCGCCCCACCCTCACCTTTATAGACAGTTACAAGAACTATTGGTTTTACATCCCCCAAAAAGGTATCGTGGCTCTCAACATGCAACAGCAACTCACCTATGAGTTTGGCTACACCAATGATGCCCAAGGCATTCCTGAGGGGAAAATATGTGCCATCGGAGAATGCAGAGACGGAGCGGTGATTGTCTATGGCAACGGCACCATCGTATGCTGCGACATCATGCACCAGCCTAAAGTGATGTGGCGCAACGATGCCCTGACCAAACAAAACCTCATCAGACAGTCTTCGCTGAAAGTCTTTGCCGACCAGATGGACAACCTGTGGCTATACGGACAGGGCACCCTGCTCAGGTATATCAAGAAGGCCGACGCATGGGACAACACGCTGGGCACCCAGCTCCAGTACAACGGCAGTAATCTGGACAGAAGCATCAATGGAATGGCAGGTGACCGCAACGGCAACATCTGGATAGCCACCGACCACGACGGACTCATCAAGGTCAACGTAAACACGCTGGCATACGAGTATGTACAGCCTGCGAATCTCAATACCATCAACAGGAAGGGTGACATCAAGAGTTGTCACAGCGTCTATGTGGATAACACCGATTTGCTTTGGGTGGGAACAGAAAAGAACGGTGTGGCTTACTATGGAGACAACATTTACCGCTTTACCTCCATACTGAACGGCGACATCACAGCCATCACAGAAGACCGGGACGGTAACATCTGGTATGGCACAGGCGACCAGGGAGTCATAGGCTACGACGGTCCTCTGTCAGGTCAGAAAATCACCGCCATGGAATGTACCCCCGACGGCAGCATCTGGGTAGGCACAAAGCAAAATGGCATCACGCGTATCCTGCAGGGCAAGTCTTTTTTCTATTCTGCCACCAAAGACAGCACGCGCACGCTCATTGACAACCACATCACCGCATTTACCACAGACAAGATAGGCAACCTATGGATAGGCACAGCAGGAGGACTCCAGGTATATAATCCCAAGATGAACACCTTCTCCACCTATACCAAAGAGAATGGCAGACTGCATACCAACAACATCACGTCACTCTGCTATTCAAAAGGCAATTCTCTGCTTGCCGGTACCAACGAGGGACTGCTCATCTTCAATCTGTCGAGCATGGAAAAGACCATTCTCACAGGCAATCCGTCTAATATGAAATCCTTTACCAACAACTATATCACCGCTGTCTATGAAGATAGCAGAGGTCTTGTCTGGCTGGGCACGAGAGAGGGTCTGAACATTCTGAACCTGGAGAACGACGATCTGGATTTTCTCAGCGAAAAGGACGGGCTGTGCAACAACAATATCGTGGGAATCACCGAAGACAACAGGCATAACATCTGGATTTCCACAGGCAATGGCATCAGCCGTGTGGTGGTACAACGCAACCATGAAGAAGGCTCTTTCAATTACGGACTTTACAATTATGACACCTCCGACGGTCTGCAAAGCAATGAGTTCAACGCCAGAGCCGTCATCTGCACCCAAAAAGGTGAGATTGGCTTCGGAGGTCTGTATGGTGCCAGCTGGGTAAGGAAAGCGGGAAAGAACGAGAGCAGTTCACTACCTCGCGTGATGCTGACCCAGCTGTTCATCGACGGCAACGAAATCAAGGTGGGTCAGCTCTACGACGACGTGCTGATACTGCCCCAGGCACTCAACGAGAGCAAAAGGATAGAGCTGAACAACACCCACAATTCGTTCACCATCAAGTTTGGTGCAGGCAACTACAACCAGAGCGAGCGCCTGCAGTTCATGTATTGGATGGAGGGCAAAGACGACGATTGGAAAAACGGCAATGCTCTCATCCACGGTGTGTCATTCACCAATCTGGGCTTCGGCACCTACGTACTGCACGTGAAGGCTATCAATGCAGAAGGCGCCGTGAGCAACCAGGAACGCACCTTGGAAATCAGGATTCTGCCGCCCTGGTGGCTGTCCTGGTGGATGATACTTATCTATACCGTCACCGCCATCTCCGTGGTATATGTGATGCGTGTGGGACGTAAACGCCAGCAATATATATGGCAGAAGAAAAAGGCGGTTATCAACGAACTGATGCTGCAAAAAGAAGAGATCAAGGCTGCCGGCGACGAACTGCGCCAGCCCATGGCACGAATGGCATCCATCATCGGTACCCTGTCTGAGCAGGAAACGACCATCGAAGGCAGGGAGCAGCTGAACGCACTACACTTCCAGATGCTGCAGATAATCACACGTATCTCTGAGATGCAGATGACTCTTGACAACCCCGAGAGCAAAGCAAAGAACACTGCAGACAAGCGACTGCTGCTCAGCGACAACGCCACCAAGGACATTACCGAAATGACTGATGGCGAGCTTACGTCAGAAATCAAGCCCAGACGCATGGACCTTGCCACCAAGAAATACATTATTTCCGTTGTGGACAACAATCCGCAGTTCCTCAAGTTCATCGAGAAACAGCTGGGCGACATCTACACCCTGCATACCTATAACGATATCCGGCTGTTCCTGAAAGATATGGACGTTCTGCAGAATGACATCATCATCTGCAAACAAGACATGCCCTACATGACCGGCAGTGAACTGTGCAACAAGGTGAAGACCTCGGGCAATGTCCACAGCGCCAAGTTCGTGCTGATGACAGACGGAGTGCTCACTCCGCAAGACATGCAAGGCATGAACATCACACTGGGTGCCGACGATTACATCGCCAAGCCGTTTAACATCCAGGAGGCAGCCATGCGACTCAACAAACTGCTCGGCCTGAATCCCAACGAGTCAATCAACAACATCATCGAAGGCGGCGAGACAAGACTACTTGAAGGCAGGAATGCCAGCATGACGACAGCCACCGAATCGGCAGACCTTACAGAAGAAGGAACGCTTGCCAATATGGAGGACGAGGTGCTCAACAGAATCAAAGCCGACAAGGAAGAGGCTGAGAAGCAACAGGAAGTGCCAGATTCCTCCATCAATCTGGCTGTTTACTCCGAAGGCGAGACCCTGAACGACTATTCGATGAACGAGACGATGGACCAACAGTTGCTGAGAAACATCGAGCAATACGTATTGCACAACATGTCCAGAGGCAACATCAACCTGGAAGACCTGGCGAAAGCCATGGGCATGGGCAGGGTACCGTTCTTCCACAAGATAAAGAGTCTGACGGCAAAGACACCGGCAGAGCTTATCCGGGAGATGCGTCTGAAACACGCTTGCATCCTGCTGGAACGCACCAATATCAACATGAGCGAACTGGCCATCAATACAGGTTTCCAGACTGCCGAGAACTTTATCCACATATTCAAGGAAAAATATGGTATCTCTCCATTGGAATACCGCACGACAAACAAACAGAAACAACCATAACGCTCAGCTATGAATCATTTGCGGGCACATATCCTGCTGGCAGCAGCATTGTGCGTCAATACACTTCAAGCGCAGAGTAGCGACTCTGCCATTGTCAGCATTCTCCAGCAAAAGGACGTTGTCTTCACCCACAACAACAAGGTAGTGCTGTTGCCGTCAGGCAAGGAGAAATTTGAGGACATGTTCAAGGCCATTGAACAAGCCAGGAGCAGCGTGCATCTTGAATATTTCAACTTCCGCAACGACAGTATAGCCTCAGCCTTGTTCACCCTGCTCAAACAGAAGGCGAGTGAGGGAGTAGAGGTCAGGGCACTCTTCGACGGTTTCGGCAACGACTCCAACAACAAGCCTCTTCGCAAGGAGCATGTAGACAGCCTGCGGGCACACGGGGTAGAGATATACGAGTTCGACCCCATCCGTTTTCCATGGGTAAACCATGTATTCCTGAGAGACCACCGCAAGATAGTGGTTATCGACGGCAATGTGGCATATACCGGCGGCATGAATGTGGCAGACTATTATCTGAACGGCACAGAACAGGTGGGTGAATGGCGTGACATGCACTGCCGTATTGAGGGCGGAGCTGTCAGTCAGTTGCAAATGATATTCCTGAAGCTATGGAACCGTGTCACGGAACAGGACATCTGGGCGCCAAAGTATTTCAGAGCCTACGAACCGGTAGAAATACGGGGGCTCAAACCCGACACTACATCAACAGCCGGCCGTAAGAAAGTGGGCATCATCAACCGTGAGCCGCACATCTCCAACGATATCATCCGTGTATTTTATACGGAAGCCATCAATGCCGCAAAGGATTCCATCAAACTCATAAATCCCTACCTCACCCTCAACAGAAAGCTGAAAAAGGCATTGCGCAACGCCGTGAAGCGCGGTGTCAAGGTAGAGATAATGGTATCGGCCAAGAGCGATATCCCCCTCACACCGGACTGCGTATTCTATAATGTGCACAAACTGATGAAAAAAGGGGTACATGTATGGCTGTACCAACCGGGCTTTCATCATACCAAGGTGATTATGGTTGACGGGAAATTCTGCACGGTAGGCAGTGCCAATCTCAACGCCCGCAGTTTAAGTTGGGATTATGAAGAGAATGCGGTGATTATCGACAAGCCCACCACCAGCCAGTTAGACAACATGTTTGACAGCGACAAGCAGAAAAGCGTGTATCTCACTCCCGAAACATGGGATGCTTTCCGCACGCCCTGGCAGAAATTTCGCGGCTGGTTTGCCCATCTGCTCACTCCCTTCCTATAAGGATGTAATCCCGCATCAACAGTATTTCTGTTTCAGAGAAATGCGCCGATATGAAATTCCGCTCCCGTTCCACCACCTCTTTTTCAAAATACCGGGTGGAATCGGCGGTTCCCTGCATCAGCGGCTGCAAATACTGACAGAAGGCGGTTGCAGCCTGTTCCGCTTTTCCTCCCGCCCACAGCGACAATCCATAATACACCTTGTCGGTATCGGCGGTCTGCGGCAATCCCAACAGCCGTTCATACGTTTTTTCCGCCTGCTCGTATTTTCCTCCCTGGGTCAATGCCCATGCCAGCACACGGGTGATTCCGGCATGGTCGGGATGCTCATAATCCAGCTTGTAGAGTATGGGCAGTGCCTCATCCGCCCTGCCCAGATTGGTCAGGCAGGTGGCATACTCCAGCTGCAGGTTCTTTCTTTCCGGCGTTTCCTTCAACAGCTGCTCATAGCACCGGATGGCATCTTCATACTTCTCCTGTGCAAAGAACACCCTTGCCAATCCCAGCATGGCAGAAGCATCCCCCTCCTTATATTCCAAAGCCTTCCGGTAATATCTCTCAAACTCCTTGGTCACCTTCGCCATAATCATACATGTCTCGTAGTCCCATTTGTCTGATATGCGTACAAAGTTCTTCATCAGCCAGGCTGCTTCTTCCTCATACTGATGTGACAGCAGAAAACCGGTCATGGTAATGACAAGATGGGACGAGAGCAAAGGCAGCAGTTTCTCATCGGCGATAAACAGGAACGGCAGGTCACCCGTCTCGCCCCTGCCCCTGTCGAACGGATTGCAAAGACCGGCATTCAGCGTGCTTATCTTAAAGTATCGGTACAGCATCTGCAGATACGTCTGTCGGATGTAGGCAGGCGACTGCACTTCCTGCCCGTGCGATACAGGACCGAACATGAGTTGATGCGAATCCATCATCTCGCCCAGCTGCGGAGGCATTCTCTCCATCACCTGTGTAAACGCATATACAAAAGAATATTTGTCACTGTCGCAAAAAGGGCCGTTCTCTGCCATCTCGGCAATCTTGTTGCCTTTCTTCACCTTCCACAGCATCTGCTGCACCTCGGGATGCTCCGGATAGTAAGGCACAAACCAGTTGCTTATCTCATGGAAAAAGGGTATTCGCTTGGTTTGGGCAAAGCCTCCGAAATAGATGTCGGCACCGTTCTGCTGCATCTCGTACATCTTCTTGAAACTCTGTTCCACCTGTTCCATCCTGTCGTTCTCGGCGTCCGGATGCAGTATGTTGGCTATCGGGTCTTCCTCCTTTTCTATCCATTCCCCTTTTTCGTTCAGTCTGAACGCATTGTTTTTCATCAGGTCGGGCATTATCTCATCCCGTATTCTGCGTGTGTCATTCTCGGCATTCATGCAGCATAGCACCTGCAACTGCAGCGATTCCAGCTCTTTCGCCGCCTCCTCGCTCGCCATCGCAGAGACGAGCAAGCCCGTCATTTCCCCTCTGTAGCATCCCGGACAGTAGTATGTCCCCATCGCCCACCCTACGAGCGCACGCTGTCTCACCTTTGTCTCAGTGCTGGTGGAACAGGTTTCAAGCAATGCCTTCCATTTGTTGAAGTCAAAGAAATTGAACAGCGAGAGGGTGATGGCGCTTGCCATGAGTTGCTGATCAATGACATCCACGGTGGGTGATGTAAGGATTTCCACATAGGCGCGCGCATCCGCTTCTGTCCATTGCGGCGAGACAAGCAGCTGCTTGAACACCACTGAGCGGATACGCTGCTGCCGTATCAGCAACTGTTGCTGCTTTTCTTCCCTTACATGCGGTGGCTCCAGTTGCAGCATGGCTATATCGCTCACGAAGAGTTCCATTTTCTGCCTCACTACGGAAGCGTCCCACGGTCCTCCGTTCTGCATCACTTCCCTTGCACAGGCATATAGCATGCCGTTCTTTTTTACGGTCTGCCTCAGCATCAGGTCTTGCAGTTTTCTGTATATCCTGACCTGCACACTATGCAGCAGTCGGGCAACATCCGGGTCTCTGTACCCCTGTGCCCAGTATTTGAGGATTTGCCGGTAATCCCTTTTCTCGCTGTCCAGCAACCCGTCTGCCGCCTGGTCAGGAAAAGCGTATGTATAGTTGTCGAATGCAGCCAACGCCTCTGCCAGCTGGTTGGAATCCAACGATGCCAAGATATCCTTTAATGTATATGCCATGCTTATTTCTTCGTGTTCTTTGTATTTTTCGTTTTCTGCACTTCCAGCCATTTCACAGCCTCATCAATGTCTTTTTGTCTGGGCGCGGATGATTTGGAAAAACGCATGTCCTTGGGCAGCAGTGAATGATAGCGTTTGTGGAAAGCCGCATATTTCTCCAGCAGGAAAGCATAATGCCCTACTCCGTGTGCATTGAGCGAATCACACGCCATGTCATACGCTTTCAGGAAAGTCGCAATCTGTTTCTCCCTCCCTTTGTCGCCCGCTATCTCTTCACGGAATGCCACCACTCCCATTCTCCTGTCCGTTTTCCTGCTGTCCGCCAATAGCGGATGCTTGTTGGTTCTGGCTATGGTGGCATGGGGTTCCGGCAGCCATGCCGCGTCCATCTCATTGTTTGCCATCATCGCCCATCTCAGGTTCACGTCATTTATCTGCACGCGATACACCCTGTCATCCTGCAGGTGCGCGCTGTCTGCCACCATGTCCGACAACAGTGCCGTGGCAGAATAGCGGCTCATGGCTATCATCTTGTCATACAGTTGGTTCGGTTTCTTTATCCTTGCATTCCTGTTGGCAAAAAGCAGCCAGCAGGCATCGGTGGCAGTGGCATACACGAGAGGCACACCTGTAGATTTCATGTATTCGCATCTCACGATATCCGTCAATGCTCCCTCCACCTTCTTCTTTCTCAGCATCACGTCCCCGTCCATGTAGGCATGGTTATAGCGCAGCCTCACATCCACGCCCAAGGTATCAAACAGCCGGCAGTGCGTTGCCACCAGCAGCGGCAGGCAGTCAATGGTGGGCACGACGGCTATCTTCAGGGCAGCGCTGTCTTCCTTTGCCAGCTGCAGGCGTTCCTGTCGGGAGAGCCGTTTTTGCTCCTCTTCCGAAGTGCCGCAAGCTACCAGGAATGCCAGCAGGGAAAAAACCAGTGTCAGATGTTTCATGTTATGCGTTTATTGTGGATTCCGGACGAGGCATTCTTTCCCGCTCCGGCAACCGCCTCTGTCCGTGGAATAGTGTGTTGCAAAAGTACAAAGTTTTTTTTGCATAGAAGAAATTTCTTATTACTTTTGCAGCCATGGCAAAAGACAAAACAGCATTTGTGTGCAGCAACTGCGGACAGGAATCAGTCAAATGGATAGGCAAATGCCCTGCATGCGGACAGTGGAACACCTTCAGGGAGATAAGGATTGCCGCGGAGAGCGGCTCCAAGGCAGCGCAGGCGGCATCGGTGATGCATCAGAGAAGCGGCAAGGACAATGTCCCTCTGCGCTTCAGGGACATCACCTCCCGGGACGAGCCGCGCATCGACATGCACGACAACGAGTTCAACCGTGTGCTTGGCGGCGGTCTGGTGCCCGGCTCCATCGTCCTGCTGGGCGGAGAACCCGGCATCGGCAAGAGCACGCTCACCCTGCAGACCATCCTGAACCTGCCCGATTTGCGCATCCTGTATGTCAGCGGAGAGGAGAGTGCCCACCAGCTGAAGATGCGCGCCCGGCGCATCAGTGATGCCAGCAGCGACCATTGCCGGGTTCTTTGCGAAACCTCTCTTGAAAACATATTCACACAGATTGAAGATACAAAGCCCGAACTGGTGGTTATCGACTCCATCCAAACCGTCAGCACCGACAGCATCGACTCAAGCGCAGGCAGTCTGGCACAGGTCAGGGAGTGTGCCTCTGCCCTGCTCCGCTTTGCCAAAACCAGCGGTGTGCCGGTCATCCTGATTGGCCACATCACCAAAGAGGGCACACTGGCAGGTCCCAAGATACTGGAACATATTGTAGATACCGTGATACAGTTCGAGGGCGACCGCCAGCACCTGTACCGCATCCTCCGCAGCATCAAGAACCGTTTTGGCAGCACTTCCGAACTTGGCATTTACGAGATGCAGCAGTCTGGCTTGCGGCAAGTGAGCAACCCCTCCGAACTGCTGCTCAACCAGGAACACGACGGGCTTTCGGGCATTGCCATCAGTGCGGCCATCGAGGGTGTGCGCCCTTTCCTGCTGGAAACGCAGGCACTCGTTTCGTCCGCTGCCTACGGCACCCCACAGCGCAGTGCCATGGGTTTCGACCAGCGCCGTCTGAACATGCTGCTGGCGGTACTGGAGAAAAGGGTGGGCTTCAAGCTGATGCAGAAAGACGTGTTCATCAACATTGCCGGAGGCCTGCGCGTCACCGACCTTGCCATGGACCTCAGCGTGATTGCCGCCGTACTCTCCAGCAATGTCGATACCCCCATTGAGTCGGGATGGTGCATGGCTGGCGAGGTAGGGCTCAGCGGTGAGGTGCGCCCCGTGAGTCGCATCGGTCAGCGCATCAGCGAAGCCGAGAAGTTGGGCTTCACCCATTTCATCCTCCCCAAGTACAACCTTCAGGGCATCGATGCCGGCAAATTCAGCATCCGGCTGCATCCTGTGCGCAAGGTGGAAGAGGCGTTGCGTGCCCTGTTCGGATAGCACGGTGCACACTCTCCCACCCGTTTGTCGCTCATTGCATCACTATGGGCTGTCTCTTCTCCTTATCCAGCGGAGCCCATCTGTATTTCCCTTTGACAAAGTCAGTCTTCTTCAGGTCAAAGCAGCGGACAGAGCTGTTGTACATCGTGCGGTAGTAGATACGCCTGTTCTTCAGGTCAGTGGCTACCGTCCATTGCGTGGCACTTGGTATGTCGGGCACAGTGTCACCCTCGGCAAACTGAATGCCCACAGGAATGTCAAAATTGTTGAGGATATGGAATGCCTGTTCCACGCACTTGTCCGTAGTGGACTGCTGCGGAGCCGTTGCCTGGAAGAACGCAGCCCGCACAAAGCGCGACGGCGGGGTCATGTCGCCGGGTATGCCATGCAGTCCTCCCCCGCCTCCGAAGGCTACAAGGTTGAGGGAACCCACCTTGTTGGCACGTATAGGGCCGGCGGCAAGGTTCGTATAGTTATTGAGGTTTGTCAGATGCCAGTTGAAGTCGGGCGAGTTGGTCAGCACCCCCAAGGTGTTCTCATGCCACATCATCTTCTGCCCCACTATCTCCAGCACCACCTGTCTGCCGCTCTCCTCGGTGATGCGCCAGTGCACGGTAGAACCGCGCGGATCTATGGCTACCACATGCACACTGCCCATGGCATTCTTCACCTCATCCACCGACTTGAAGTTGGCCAATATCCAGGACACCAGTTGCAGGTCGCTGACGGTGCGCTCCTTCTTGTCTGCCTCATACCGCTCGTATTCCCCATACTCAGGAAAGTAGAACAGGCCGGCGGCAAGCCCTGCCTCGTTGATGCCTTCCACCACAAACTCCGCCTGCTGCACGGCAAGCCCCACATAGCCGTATTTTGCCGTGAACTCCATGCCGCTCTTGGTGCCGTCAGGCACAAACGAGCGCTGCCGATATCCCCGGGGCACAATGGCATACTTGCTTTCCAAGTCGCTGCCTGCCCACTCTATGGTGCGGGCGGTCACAGTACTGTTGTCTTTTGTTTTCAGAGTAATGCCCGTACAGGCTTCTGAATCTACGGACGGCATGACCATTATAGCCAACATCATCATCCAATGATACTTCTTTTTCATAATTACCTCCTTTTTTATTGACTGTTCAATTGTAACGCTTGCCTTTTTTCCCTCCGTAAAGGAATACGCAATAAATATAGTCCTTTTTTCTCGTATCTCATAACCGGGAGCAACAATTATATGAATTATTAGTCTCATTTACACATTGCTAACTAATCAACATGCCGAATGACGGAGAAGAGCCACAAAACACCTTCCCCAAGGACAAGGTATCTGCATTTTTCAGGACTTTTTGTGCTGTCTCTACAAAACACAAGTTGGAGGCTGCAAACGGCATTTCCGTGCCACTTGCAGCCTCCAACTTGTGAGTTGATAATCATTTACACAATATTACCACATATCTTCATTGTCGTCGTTGCTTCTGCCTTTCAAATTGAAAGTCTCAGGATTTGACCCAGCCAACAACTGTGGAGTGTCAATCTCATATACCTGCATCGCAGACTTGATATGAAACTGGCAATATGCACCAGAGAGAAACGGAAAGAAGACAAAACGTCAACCAATAGAGACTGATGGGCTGATGCTTGCTGTCAAGCACGGTGACGGTCTTTGCATCAGGCGCAATCTCGTCGTTAGGATTATTCGGGACGCGTGTCTTGGAGTTGAGCGTCTCCACCATGTCGGGAAGAGAGTTCAGGTCTGCCGTGTTGCCGGCAAGTATTGACGAGTACCGTTTCTACTGCCTAAAAATAGCAGAAAATAATTATCTGGTATCCAACTTGGGTTAAGGTTCGACTAACTATACAAAAGGTGGACATAACTATACAAAAGGTGGACATAACTATACAAAAGGTATAAAAAGGGACGCATTCCGCTTTTTTGTACTTTTTTCACCAATTCTTCTTGTACTATTATATAGTTTTGCATCGAGATGTTGTATGGTGTAATTCAACAACTATCACCATTAACATATAAAAAATGGGCATATCGTTTGTTTACTCATCTTTCTTGGTAATCATTTGGTCAATATACCATTCAGAACACGTCTCACAATGATAAAAGAGATTTATCACACTGGGTTATCAGAGGAGATTCCAACATATATCAAGCCTAATTCAAAGAACCTAACATAAAAAGCAGAACCGATGAAAAAAGAGAAAAAAGGAACAAGTCTCACATTGATGGCATTGTTGCTGTTATTCTTTAATGTTGCACCTGCCAATGCGACTAATATAAGTCAGCCGGACGAGGAACCAGCCTTTTCAGTTACCGGAAGCCTCTTTGATGCCACAAAGAAAGAAACTATGGGGTTATCATACGCCCCACAGTCAGAGACATACACGATATGGGCGGCAGGAAGTGAAGCGGGAAACGACAACCACTATGCCAATGGCGTGGTGCTGACATCATTTAAAGGAAAGATGTACTGCATGTGGCAGACCTCACTAAAGGACGAAGACTCACAGGACACATACGTAGCATACGCCACCAGTGATGACAACGGAGTAACATGGAGCAAGTCCATGACATTGTGCCCCAGCATAGACAACGGATACTGCTCTTCCGGAGGATGGCTCTCCACACCGGACAGACTAATAGCTTTTATAAACGTCCGTACAACGAGCATTGCCAACAGCGGTGGATATACCCAATATATGGAGAGTACAGACGGTAAAACATGGAGTGCTCCTGCCGATGTGAAGATGAGCGACGAAACCTCTTTGAACGGTATCTTTGAGCAAGATCCTCATGTTCTGAGCAACGGCCGCATTATCGGTGCGGCACATTTTCAGCCAGGCTTGAAACTTTGTCCTATATACACAGACGACCCTACAGGCCGGACAGGATGGAAGAAAGGAAACTTCACCTATACCGACAACGGGACACAATCGGTAGAGTTAGAGCCCAGCTTCTTCTTGCAAGAAGATGGAAAACTTGTAATGATTATGCGTGACCAGAAGGGTTCATACCTTACACTGGCCTCAACAAGTACAGACCAAGGGGTGACATGGACAAAGGCTGTGAAAACCAACATGCCAGACTCAAGGGCAAAACAATGTGCCGGCAACATTCCCGACGGGACTGCATTCATGGTAAACAATCCCGGGCGAGTGACAAACAGCAGCGGCACAACATGGAGAGTACCGTTAGCCATAACGACAAGCGCTGACGGAAAGGAATTCACCCACTCCTACCTCCTCCGTTCAGGTATGGATGACGACTACCCTGCAAGACGTTATGAAGGGAAAGCCAAGACGTTGGGATACAGTTATCCGAAAGCATTGATATCGGGAGATTATCTTTACGTATCCTATTCCACGAATAAAGATGATGCCCAACTGACACGCATACCTATAAAAAACCTGTCACTCAACTCAACCGATGTCAATGACATTTTAGCATCAGACGAGTCAATATCCATCATAGGACGCACGCTCAAAATACACACAAGAACAGCTTGTTGTATCGTAGAAATTCTTGACATCTCTGGTCGGTTATACGCTTCGAAACGTATCAACAGTGGGGTATCGGAGTTTTCTCTCGACCACTGCATTCCTGGGATATATATCCTCAGAATCGTTGAAAAAGAAGGGGTAAAAGCAAGGAAGATACAGCTACGATAAACACCTCTTCTGTCTGTGTGAGCTCCACGGAAGGACGCCTAAACATACACCACACAATATAGTACACAACATATCTGTTTCACAATGTTAGTCAATAAGTTGGTTTACAAATTGATAATTAGCAGCGTAATACTGACCATGTCAGCCCTTGCGCCCTGTCGTAACGCGTATGCCCAGAGAGCACCATTACATACCACTACGGGACTGTTCGACCTGAGCAATCAAAACACTGCCGACAATATCGGCCATTACAGCAATCAGGTGATGATTGCCGTCACCTTCAGACTTGACCAAGGAACCGGCGGACAGCGCGCCTCGTTCGACAGCGAAGCTACGGCACAGCTGTTCAAATACGACTATATGGAATATGGCAGTCACCTGAATATTACAGGAAAGAACACCGTCGGTGGCAGCGTACAGACGCTGTTCCAACCCAAGGTACAAGACGGTGGAGCCTCAGAACTGAATGCCATTGACCTGATGATAGCACCCAAGCACGGACTGACTTTCACTCCCACACGTGTATCGTTCCAGGCGACACGCTACGGCACCGACGGCGGACTGCTGAACGTGGAATGGCGCAGCAGCTATACCGAGTCGAACCAACTGACCGCCGCACTGCAACCTGCCCGCGACAACGCCTCGCCAGCATATACCGCCTACAGCTATGACATGACAGGCACCAAAGCATCTGGCAGTGCCTGCGGTCTGCGTATCTACCTCTACAACTTAGGAGAAACCAAGCATATCGGTCTGGGCAACGTAGTCATCGAAGGAACCGTCAGCGGCGAAGTCACCGATGCGACGCAGTACACCCCCCAGCTGAACGTACTGCCCGAAGGTGCGGGCACCATCAGCATCAGCCCCGAAGGCACCACCTTCGAGACGGGTGACCGTATCACGTTGACACAAAAGCGCAACTTCGGATACAAGTTTCAGAACTGGACTGACGGAGAAGGCAATATTCTCGGCAAGGAAGATCAATACACCTATTCCATATCCGACAAAGCAGCCAACATTACAGCCAACTACGCAGCTCTCAAATGCTATGAGCTGCAGCTCTCTGTAGAAGGCGGTGCAGACGAAAGCATGATTGAACTGTCACCGAAACCCACTATGGAAGACGGCAAGATGATGTACGAAGAAGGACAGCGAGTTACGCTGACTGCCACCAACAACAACCTGTTTGGTTTTACCCACTGGAGCAATGGAGAAAGCAGTGACGAGATAACCCTGCAGATTACGCAGGATATGGCACTAACTGCCCACTATGCCAGTACTGACTTCATTGCAGCATGGACTTTTGCGAAACCTGGCAACAAGAATCGTCATGCCGACTTTGCCAACAGTCATAACCAGGAGACAATGCTGGTGCTGCAAGATACAGAAGGCAACAGCGTAGAATGGTCCGAGGACGTGATACAAGATCGTTTTGCCGCTGTCAACGGCCATAGCGACAAACCCTTAGGCACTTACTATTTCCAGACAAAGTTCAACACTTCCGGTTATCAGGACATCACCCTTAGCACAGGGATGAGTTACAACGCCAACACTTATAAGAACCAACAGCTGGAATACTCGTTAGACGGAACCGTTTGGACCATGCTGACCACCTTTACCTACAGCAGCCGCTCCCGCTGGCGCACAGGCACCTACACCCTGCCTGCCGAGGCCAACAACCAACAGGCGGTATGGTTGCGTTGGAAAGCCGACAGCTCGTCGGAAATATTCGGTTCACCGACTGGCGAAATGGATGGTGCCGCATTGGGAGAGACCATCATCACAGGCACACGTATCATCGAAAACGACGGAAAGGCACCGCAAATGACCGACTGTCTGCCTACAGAGGGAGCCGACGGTGTGCCGACAAGCGGCAACATCGTGATATATTTCGACCGTCCGGTAGTTGCAAACAATAGCGTTAAAGCCACACTGGGCAGTCTGCAGCTGACAGCCATTGTCCGTGGCAGCACAGCCATTCTTGCTTACAAAAACCTCGACTATGCTTCCAGCTATACTTTCACCATGCCTGCCACCATGCTTAACGGCAATGACGGACAGACGTTGCCTGGTGACATCACTATAAACTTCACTACACAAAGCCAGCCGAAGGTGATGAAGCAGGGTTACGACTTCATCGTACCCGACGATGGCAGCATCGCCGAGGCCTTCAAGGCAGCCATGAAGCGGGAAGATACCTCGCAGCGCTACCGAATCTTTGTGAAGAACGGTATCCACGTACTGCCAAGAGGCGTTGACAAGACCTATCGCCACACCAACGGCAAGAGTGGTGATGAAGAGGTAGTGAAGTTTGAAGGCACCTATCCCGACCCCATCACCTACGTTACCGGCGGTAACATCTCGCTGATTGGTGAAAGCCGCAATGGAACGGTCATCACCAACGATATCCCCGCAGATGCAATTTTCGAGAATCCCCCCTACGGATATACATCTGTCTATGATGGTATCGGACAGGGTGACGTGCTGCAAATCAGCGGCAGTGGCTACTACTTCCAGGACATCACTATAAAGAGTGGCATCCCAGATGCTTTAGGACGTAATCTTGCCGTACACGACAAAGCCTCGAAGACCATCTACAAGAACACCTGTCTGTGGGGCTATCAAGACACGTGGACAAGCAACGGCTCCGGTCCTTACTACTTTGAAGGCGGACAGGTACGCGGACGTACAGACTATATGTGTGGCAAGGGCGATGCATTCTTCAATGGCGTGGAGCTGTTGCAGCTCAGGGGCGGCTATGCTGCCGTACCCTCACAGGCTGCAAAAATTGGCTGGGTATATAAGGACTGTGTCATAAACGGTGGTGAGGACGGCGTTGACGGCAACTACACTTTAGGGCGCCCATGGGGCAGCGGCACACCCATTGCACTGTTCATTGACACGAAGATGAACGTAAAACCCTCGCCCATCGGCTGGAGCGAGATGGGTACCGGATGGCCCAAGCAATTCGCTGAATACAACTCTACCGACGGCACCGGTGCTGCCGTCAGTCTGGCTCAGCGCAAGACGGTCTTTGGCGACGGCCACAGCAACAATCCCGTGCTGACGGCTGACGAAGCTGCCACCTACGGCAACATGAAAAACATGTTCGGAACATGGGACCCCACCGCCAGTACAGCCTTGCCTGCCGCACCCACCAACGTCAGACTGTACAAGGCAGAGAACGGTCAGCAAGGAACGTATGTGTTGTCTTGGGACGACAACGATTATGTGCTGGGGTGGGCTGTAGTGAAAGACGGCCAAGTGGTTGCCTTCACCGTATCGCCATCGTATGTCACCACCGACGGCAAGGCCAGTTATGCCGTGCGTGCTGCCAACGAGATGGGTGGTCTGGGCGAGGCCGCCGCGGCTGCCAACGATACCGCCATTGATGAAATAAAGGCAGAGAAGGCCAACGGCAGTGCCACAATCTACTCCATGCAGGGCATCCGTCTCAGCAAGCCCATAAAAGGCATTTGCATCATCGACGGACGAAAAGTAGCAGTAAACCAAGAAATGACAGGGAGATGAAAAATGCGAAAGGATAAAATGATATTACAATCTGTCGTTTTGACGTAAAGTCCCTCCTTGAATCTCATAATCTGAACCACTACAAAAAAACTACGGACTGTGTGAATTCCACGAATGGATTTTTACATGCCCCGACAAGTACACGAGAACACGTTTTTTTTCAACATTTTATTAACCAAAAAATTATTACCCAACTATGAAAAAGTTAGTTACTTTAGTTACAGCAGCCTTATTTGCTGGTTGTGCTTTCGCACAGAGTGTTGAACTGTCATGGGCTACCATGATCAAGGATGATACTGGTAACAATGCGGCAGACCAGAACAACATCAGATTTTATTCTGACCCAGAAAACAGCAGCGGGGACACAGGCTTTATCCTCCAACCTACAGGTGGTCGTACACAGGCAGGACCCATGGAAAGAGAGTACTGCTCTGGGCTTGCACTGAACTTCAAGAACAACAACAACCAGACTCTTGTCATTCCAGAAGGAACGAAAGTATATAAAATAAACTTCTATGGCTGGTCTCAAGGCAGCAACTGGTCGTACCTCTACGCCTACGGACCGAGTCCTTCAGAGTGGGAATGGACAGACCCTATTGGGAGCGGCATTATGGACAACACTACAATTATCGACAAGGCAACTTATCCATTAGACCCGTGCACCGTCACTGAAGCCGACGTAAAAGGCGACGAAAAGACGACATATCATAATGCAGGATACTGCTTTGCTTCCATCGACTTCGGCACAGAGCCTTATGAGGGTACATTCAGCTTCGTGTTCAACGGCAATAACCAAGAGCGTGCGTGGATGGTTGTCTATACTTCATTGGAAGCTGCTGCAGCTGCAGAGAAAGCAGAAAGCCCACGTCTTGGCAAAGACAAAAGCCAGAACAAATACATTAGTACAGGCATAAATGCAATACGCCAAAACATGGCTTCACAACAGGGATGCTTTAACCTCCAGGGTCAGAAGGTCAACGAGAACTACAAGGGTGTAGTCATCAAGGGAGGCAAGAAGCTTTTCCAGAAATAAGAGATAAACGAAAACATCACAGACGGGTATGCTGCAACCATTTGCAGCTACCCTTCTTTTTATAATGAGATGCTATGAACTTTTCATTAAAAAGAACGACATTATTGATTATACTGTCACTGACGGGTATTGTCGCCATTGCGCAACGACATGTAAAGGGGAACATCAAGGATAGCCATGGTGAACCGATGATAGGAGTCTCTATCCTTGTCGATGGCAAATCAGTTGCCGTAACCGACATTGACGGAAACTTCTCCATTGGGTCTGTCAACCCCTCATCGTATATTGACATATCGTATATAGGATACAAGTCACTGCATTTTAAGGCAGGCCGGCAAGACTTCCTGAATCTGACGATGGAGGAAGCCTCAGAGATGCTTGATGACGTGGTGGTGGTAGGCTACGGCACCATGAAGAAGATAGACTTCACGGGTTCAGTCAGTTCGGTCGGAAACGAGAAACTCAACGAGAAGGGTGCCTCATCCGTGCTTGCCAATCTGCAGGGAACGGTAGCAGGCGTAAATATCACCCAAGCTACAGGACGTACCGGTGGAGCCATGAACATTGAGATACGTGGAAAGAACTCCATCAGCGGCTCACAGTCGCCGCTGTATGTCGTAGATGGTATAATATGCTCAGACATCGAATTCCTCAATCCTCAGGACATAGAGCGCATAGATGTATTAAAAGATGCATCATCAACGGCCATTTACGGTTCAAGAGCCACGGCAGGAGTGGTTATGGTGACAACGAAAAGCGGAGCCGGCAGCAGCACTCGAAACCAAAAGCCCACCATCAGCTATGACGGCTATTTTGGCACAGCAGTCATAGCTCGTATGCCCGACTTCATGGATGCCGGAGAGTTTTACCAGTATCGTTTCATGAAGTTCCTCACCATGGCTGGCGGTGATGCCCTTGGAGGCAAGCCTATATGGGTAAATACAGACTTAGACCGCTGTCTGCTTCTCAAGTCGCAGTCTGACCCTAACAGCGGATATGTCATGAAAGAACTGCTGGCTTCAGGAAAGACATACGATTGGCCGGACTTTGTGCTGCAAAACGGACAGCAGCAGAACCATTATCTTTCCGTAAGCGGCGCCAACGACAAGATTAACTACCAGATAGGCATAGGATATACGAAAGAAGAAGGCCATTACAGGAATGACGCCCAGGACAAGTTCACCATAAAGGGCTCTGTCGATGCTGAAATAAACAAGTTTATCACAGCAGGATTGAGCGTGAACATGGCTCGGCAGAATCATGACTATGCCAGCAGCGATGCCGTCAGATATGCGCTCCGCTCCAATCCGTTTATGCAGCCGTATGATGAGCAAGGGAATCCTACATACAAGCCGGGCCACCGTGACGTACTTGGTACAGACATGTACCAGTTTACCGACCAGATAAGTCCTCTTGTCTATATGGATGACCAGAAATCCAATAAATTAGGATGGAATGTACTTGCCAG
>JBJEKQ010000078.1:0-9134 GCA_051878715.1 Prevotella sp. | reverse complement strand
TCAGGGCTGCCAGGGAGTCTTTCTTGTTCAGGCGTACATCACATCCAATCAGTTGGGCTGAATTGATGACCAATCTGCCTGTCGTCAGATATTGTGGTACATCTACTCTGATTGCCATGCGTCGGGTGGTGAGCATCGGCTGTCGGTCCTGGTCGTACAGGCCCACATCGTCCAACACAATGCGGTTGAAAAAGCCAATGTTGACACGCCCGATGGAAACCTCTGTGTCTAAAAGGTTTGCCAATACATTGGAGGCTTGTTTGCCCATGAAGTACTGGACAGAAGGAATCTGGATAACGCACAGAACAAACAGGTAAATGCTGATGATGAACCAAATGAGAAGGATGGTAAAGTATCGTAGCGTTTTAAGCATGTGTGGTCAGTGCGTACAGGTGTTTGTTCAATGCGTGGAGTGCAGCCTGGCACCCGTTGCAAGGGTTCTATAGTGCAAATGTAATCATAATAATCCTTTGAACCAAATTTTATTGATTTTTACAGCGATATTTTTCAATGAACCAATTATTTTACTTACCTTTGCAGAAGTGTGAAAATGCCTCAAATCGAAAATAAAGGGCATTTACAGGCGAATTACAAAATAATAGATAAATCCAATGGACCAAACATTTGACCAAGACAAAGTTATCAAAATCAACATTGAGGAGGAAATGAAGAAGTCGTATATCGACTACTCAATGTCTGTTATAGTAGCCCGAGCCTTGCCTGATGTGCGTGATGGTTTCAAACCCGTGCACAGAAGAATACTCTACGGAATGCTCGGCATCGGAAATACCAGCACCAACCCATATAAGAAATGTGCCCGCGTGGTAGGAGAGGTGTTGGGTAAGTACCATCCTCATGGTGACAGTTCTGTGTATGGGGCGTTGGTCAGAATGGCGCAGGAATGGGCAATGAGATACACTCTCGTGGATGGTCAGGGTAACTTTGGCTCGGTGGACGGTGACTCTCCTGCCGCCATGCGTTATACCGAATGCCGTCTGGCAAAGATGGGTGAGCATGTGATGGACGACCTCGCCAAGGATACGGTGGATATGACAAAGAACTTTGATGACTCTTTGTGGGAACCCACCGTGATGCCTACAAAAATCCCCAATCTGTTGGTGAATGGCGGTAATGGTATCGCAGTGGGTATGGCAACCAACATACCTACACATAATCTGGGTGAAGTGATTGACGGATGCTGTGCGTATATTGACAATCCCGAAATCACTACAGATGAGTTGATGCAGTATATCAAGGCACCCGACTTCCCCACAGGCGCGTATATCTTCGGTATTCAAGGCGTGAAAGATGCTTACGAAACGGGAAAGGGACGTATCGTGATGCGTGCAAAAGCGGAAATAGAGGCTGGTGATACGCACGACAAGATAGTGGTTACAGAAATTCCCTATGGCGTGAACAAGGCTGAACTGGTGAAGAACATTGCAGACCTGGCGACAGAGAAGAAGATAGAGGGCATTACAAATGTGAATGATGAATCCGGCAGGCAAGGTATGCGCATTGTGGTGGATGTGAGACGCGACGCCAATGCCAATGTGATACTGAACAAACTGTTTAAGATGACTGCCCTACAAAGCTCGTTCTCTGTGAATTGCATTGCCCTTGTACACGGAAGGCCGCGCCTGCTTACCCTGAAGGAATGTGTGAAGCATTTTGTGGAGCACAGACACGAGGTGACGATACGTCGTACCAAGTTTGACTTGAAGAAGGCACAGGATAAGGCACATATCCTTGAGGCATTGATTGTGGCATGCGACAATATTGACGAAGTGGTGCATCTTATCAGGGCATCTCGTACACCTCAGGAGGCCATCACAGCCTTGATGAACAGGTTCGAGTTTGATGAGCTTCAGGCCAAGGCCATTGTAGATATGCGCCTGGGACAACTCACCGGACTGCAGATGGACCAGTTGCATGAGGAATACGACAAACTGATGAAGGAAATAGAGTATCTGAAGAGCATCCTTGATAATCCGGAACTGTGCAAGCAGGTAATGAAAGACGAACTGCAGGAGGTGAAGGAGAAATACGGTGATGAGCGTAGAACAGAAATTAAATACTCCAGCGAAGAGTTCAATGCAGAAGACTTCTATGCTGACGACCCCGTGGTCATTACCATCAGCCACATGGGTTATGTGAAGCGCACTGCCCTTACCGAGTTCAGAGAGCAGAGTAGGGGTGGCGTAGGCAGTAAGGGTGCCAGCACACGCGACGAGGACTTTGCGGAATATATCTATCCCGCCACGATGCACAATACCCTGCTGTTCTTTACACAGAAGGGAAGATGCTACTGGCTCAAATGCTATGAGATACCCGAGGGTAACAAGAATTCAAAGGGCAGAGCTATACAGAATATCCTGAATATCGAACCTGATGATGCCATCAATGCAGTACTGCGTATCAAGGAGTTCAACAATCCGGAATTCCTGCAGTCGCACTATGTGATGTTTGCCACCAAGAATGGTATCATCAAGAAGACTTGTCTTGCAGCTTATGGCAGACCGAGAACCAATGGCGTGAATGCCATCAATATACTTGAAGGTGACCAGGTGGTTGGCGTAAGGCTTACCAACGGAAGCAACGAAATACTGCTTGCCAACCGCAACGGAAGAGCTATCAGGTTCAATGAAAAGGACGTGAGAAGCATGGGTCGTGTAAGTACCGGCGTGCGAGGCATGAAACTTGATGACGATGATGACGAAGTGGTAGGCATGGTTTGTGTGAACGACACAGAGACGGAAACCATCATGGTAGTCAGTGAGAACGGCTATGGCAAGCGGAGCATAGTGGAAGACTACCGGAAGACAGCACGCGGCGGAAAGGGCGTGAAGACCATCAGTGTGACTGAGAAGACTGGAAAGCTGGTTGCCATCAAGGTTGTGACCGACGAGAACGACCTTATGATTATCAACAAGAGTGGCATCCTGATTAGAATGAAGGTTTCTGATGTAAGGGTAATGGGTCGTGCCACACAGGGTGTGAAACTCATCAACCTTACCAAGAAAAACGATTCCATCGCCAGCGTATGCAAGGTGATGGCGGCTACTGATGAAGAAACACTGGAAGAGGAAAACACTGACAATCCGGCTGAAACGGGCGTAGATGCCGTGGATAACCAGGAGGTGAATACCGACAACCAGCAAGAAGACAACACTGAAAACCGATAGAGTATGAACTTAAAAATGTAATAACTATGGTAACAAAAAAAATGACTGTAATGCTGGCTACAGCATTCATCGCAATGGGCTCTTTTGCTCAGACAGCTGAAGAACAGGCCAAGACCTGGAATGACGAGGCCAAGAAGCACTATGAAATCTATGAGAAACAAAGTGCCGTGCAGACCGCCAATTTCCAGAACAAGACAACCAATCCTTTTGATACCGTCGCTATGTATAAGGCGGCAGAAGATGCTTTGGCGGCAATGATGAAGTGTGACGAATACGACAGCCAGCCCAATGAGAAGGGAAAGGTGAAGATGAAGTTCCGCAGCAAGAACCAGCAGATTGCCTACAACCTGCGAATTGCTGTGCTTCAGGGGGGTGAGTTCTATCGTATGAAGCGTGATTACGACAATGCACTTGTGGCATATCAGATGTATGTAGATTCACACGATTGCAGCTTGTTGGCTGATTACGAACTGATGAAGGCTGACAACTATGCCGCAAGAACTGCCTATATGGCTGCGTTCTTGGCTTATCAGTCAAAAAAGTATGCCGAAGCCGTCAAGTATGCAGAGAAATGCAAGGCACTTGAGCCAGACGGGGAAAACAGTGCTGATGCTGATGAAGTGCTGCTGTTTGCCAAAAAGGATAACTGCAAAACGGCAGCCGATAGTGCCGCTTTTATCAGCGATATCAAGGAACTGCATAAGGCAGACCCCTCGGCAGCAAGATACTTCAATATGTTACTTGCCTATTACAACTCTCATCCTGAACAGAAAATGCAGTGGATAGAGGAAGAAATCACCGTGAACCCCGGCAATAAATTGGTGTGGGCCATCAAGGGTGAGTCTGAAATGAACAACGAAAAATACGATGAGGCTATCGCATCCTATCGCAAAGCCTTGGAGATAGATCCGACATTCGTTGAGGTTCAGTTCAATTTGGGTACGACCTTGAACTCCAAGGCTGTGGCTTTGAACGAGCAGTTGGCTGACAAGAAAACCGGCGGACTCACCACGGAGAACGTAAAGAAGGTGAATGCCGTTCTGGAGGAAGCAAAGGCAGAACTGCTGAAAGCCAAGGAACTGGATCCTAACCGTGAGAAGGTGAACTGGGCTTACGCTCTCTATCGTGTGTATTATGCATTGAAAGACCAAGCCAATTATACTGAAATGGAAAAACTGTTGAACCAGTAACAGGTCAACAAGCAAAACAATTCCAATAAAAGAAAAGTGAGAGTATTACTGATACTGTTTATTTTCTTATTTAACGTACCGTGCCTGAAAGCCCAGAAAAAGGAACTTTCTCAGGCACGGTCGTGTATTAAATCGGGAAAAGACCTGGACAAGGCAAAGCAGTCGCTACAGAAAGTGTTGCGTACAATGACACTTTCTGAAAAGGATTCCCTGAACGTGTATTACGCCCTGTATCAGGTTTTGAAGAAGCAATATGAGACGGGTAATGAATCCCTGTATTTGAAGCAGAAGTATGACACGGCATCCATCTTCTCTTACGTCAGGGAAATGTTTGAAGTGGCATGTGCGTTGGATTCTGTTGATGTCAAACCCGGCAAGAATGGGCAAGTCAAGGCAAAGTATAGGAAAAAACATGCCGCAGAACTGGCACAGTACAAATCAAACTTGTATTATGGTGGAGCATATTATATCAAGCACAAGGATTATCATCGGGCGTATTCCTTTTTTGATCTCTATCTGAAGTTCAATACGCTTCCCCTTTTCACTGATTACCGTACCGAAGAAAAAGACAAGATGACCATCAAGGCTGCTTATTGGGCAACTTATTGCGCCTATAAGCAGAACGCAATGCAACAGGTGCCTTTGTATGCCTCTCTGGCACTTGAGAACAAGGAGAAAAAGGTTTACACACTGCAGTATCTTGCAGAGGCATACCAGACAATGGGCGACGAAGAAAACTATCTGAAGTACCTGAATATCGGTTTTGAGGAGTACTACAAGTCTCCCTACTTCTTCCCCAGACTGATAGACTTTTACACGAGTCGCAACCAACTGTCAGGGGCATTGCACATTGCAGACTGTGCTCTGGCACTTGACAGCACAAACGTGTTGTATCTGTATGCCAAATCCACACTGTTACTGAATATGGGCAACTATCGGGAGTGTATAGATTATAGCGAGAGAATCATTAACATATCCGACACTATCGCAGAACCATATTACAACGTAGGCATCTCTTGGATGAACATTGCCAAACAGTATGAATCACAATTGAAAGGGAAGGAAAAGCAGCAGAAGTTAACAGAGATATATAAAAAGGCGTGTCCTTACTTTGAGACCTACAGGATGCTGGCTCCGGACCAGAAGCAAAAATGGGGGGCTGCTTTATATACCATCTACTTTTATCTGAACAGAGGAAAGCAATTTGAGGAAATTGACAATATTTTAAAAAAATAACAGCAAGAAAATTCATTTGTAACTCTTTTTTTCATACCTTTGTCTGGCTCAGTAACTGAAATACACAATAACTTAAATTTTATAATTATGGAAAATAACGAACTATTGATTGCTCAGTGCGTAGAGAAGGCACAGCAGTGGCTTACACCTGCTTTCGATGAACAGACGAGGACATCGGTACAGCAGATGCTGGATAATGAGGATAAGACTGACCTGATAGAGTGCTTTTACAAGGACCTGGAGTTTGGTACCGGAGGTCTCAGGGGTATCATGGGTGCTGGTAGCAATCGTATGAATGTCTATACGGTGGGAATGGCAACCCAGGGATTTGCCAACTACCTGAAGAAGTGTTTTGCAGGCAAAGAGGAAATCTCTGTGGTGGTGTGCCATGACTGCAGAAACAACAGTCGCCTGTATGCAGAGACGGTGGCAAACATTTTCTCAGCCAACGGAATCAAGGCTTATCTGTTTGATGACATGCGTCCTACCCCCGAATGCTCCTTTGCCATCCGTTACCTGAAATGTCAGGCTGGTGTCAATGTTACTGCCAGTCACAATCCCAAGGAGTATAATGGATATAAAGCCTACTGGGAGGACGGTGCACAGGTATTGGCTCCGCACGACACGGGTATCATTGATGAGGTGAACAAGGTGACGGTGAGTGACGTGAAATTCAATGGCAACAATGACCTTATTACCATCATCGGAGAAGATATCGATAAGGTGTATATTGACCGAATCAAGGAGATTTGTATCGATCCTGCATTGATAGAACGCCAAAAGGATTTGAAGATTGTCTATACTCCCTTGCATGGTACGGGTATGACCATGATACCCAGGACGATTAAGTCATGGGGTTTTGAGAATGTGCATTGCGTGGAGGAACAGATGGTGAAAAGCGGAGACTTCCCCACAGTGGTATCGCCCAACCCAGAAAATGGCGAGGCATTGACTCTGGCATTAAGAGATGCAAAGGCCATGGATGCAGATATCGTGATGGCAAGTGACCCCGATGCAGATAGAGTGGGTATGGCTTGCAAGAATGACAAGGGTGAATGGATTCTCATCAACGGTAACCAGACCTGTCTCTTGTTCTTGTACTATATCATCACCAACCGTAAGGCAATGGGCAAGATGAAGGACAATGACTTCATAGTGAAAACCATAGTGACCACTGAGGTAATCAAGAAGATTGCCGACAAGCAGCATATAGAAATGCGCGATTGCTTCACCGGTTTCAAGTGGATTGCTCGTGAGATTGCCCTCTCGGAAGGCAAACAGCAGTATATTGGTGGCGGTGAGGAGAGTTACGGCTTCTTGGCACAAGACTTCGTGAGAGACAAGGATGCCGTTTCTGCCTGTGCACTCTTGGCTGAGATTTGCGCATTTGCCAAAGACCAGGGTAAGACTCTCTATGACTTGCTGATGGGCATTTATTTGGAATATGGTTTCTCCAAGGAGATAACTGTCAATGTGGTGAAGCCTGGAAAGAGTGGTGCCGACGAGATTAAGCAGATGATGACCGAGTTCCGTCAGAATCCTCCTAAAGAGGTAGGCGGCAGCAAGGTGGTGCTGTGGAAAGATTTTCAGACACTGGTACAGACCGATGCCTGTGGCAAGGAGCAGAAGATTGTGATGCCCACAACAAGCAATGTGCTGCAATGGTTCTGCGAGGATGAAACAAAGATAAGCGTGCGTCCTTCAGGAACAGAACCCAAAATCAAGTTCTACATTGAAATAAAGGACAACTCCATGAAGTGTGCCTGTGAGTATGATGCCTGTCTGAAGAGAGCTGAAGAAAAAGTTGAGGCAATCAAAAAATCTCTCAACCTGTAATCTCTTCTTCCCAAAAATTATCATTAGATGATGATTGGGAAGATATAATAACCCAATCGGGCTGACTCTGTAACCGGAGTCAGCCCGATTTGTTAAAATGTGACTCTAATCGTCATTCCTTTTTCATAAGGTGTCTGGTACGGTGACAACAAAATGTTTTCTTTATAGCGTTTTGGGAATAGTATTTTGGTTATAGACGGGTAGAGCCAATAGGCAGCTTCCACACTCAGTATGCCGATTCCTGCGCCGGCCAGGACATCTGTCAGCCAATGCCGATTGTTGTACATACGGAAGAAACCTGTGCCGGCTGCAACAGTATATCCTGTAATTCCTATCCAAGGCGACTCGTCCCAATACTCGCGGCGCAGGAGTTCCGCACCCATAAAGGCTGTGGCTGTATGTCCCGATGGGAATGAGTTCCTACTGCTTTCATCAGGACGTTCCACCTTCGTTGCTGTCTTCAATACGTTTACACAAATACCCATCAAGGCGTAGGCGGTACCAAGGATGATGGTTTTGTCTGCAGCTCCATGCTTACTCTTTATTCCGGTCAGGCTCAGTCCATAAGCGGCCGCCATAGGTGCATATTGAGTGAAGTCATCTACCGTGAGCCGGTGGTCAATATTTTCCTGTAGTTCATCCCGTATTTCATGGTTATGGTATTTCATCCAGTCGCTTTCCAGTCCAATCAGACCTACACCAATCAGCGTTGCGGGTATGGCGAGCTGTATGACCCTGAATTTATAGGCATTTGCATTGTCTGTCCTTGTTGTAGAATCCTGCTTCAAGACCGTTTGAGAGTGTACCCTTTGGACTGTAATCAGCATTATGAAAGAAAGTGTTGCAGCCAATGCCACCGAAAAAACGCTTTTCATTCTGAGTGTATTTTAGGTTCAAAGTTACATTGCGGCTATGACAAACACGTTGATATCTTGTTACAATATTATTGCTGTCCGCTCAAAAAACTGGGCGGACAGCAATAATATTATTTCGGCGGGAATTTATAGAACCCACCTTATCGCATCTTACAGTTGCCCCTTGGTGGAGGGCAATTCAAAATGGTGGATGTCACGACGTACCGCCATTTTGACAGCTCTTGCAAAGGCTTTGAAGATGGCTTCGATTTTGTGGTGTTCGTTCGTGCCCTCTGCCTGGATATTCAGGTTCATCAGCGCACTGTCGCTAAGGCTCTTGAAGAAATGGTAAAACATCTCGGTGGGCATTTCACCAATCTTTTCACGTTTGAATTCCACATTCCATACCAGCCAGGGACGTCCGCCGAAATCGAGCGCCACATTACACAGACAATCATCCATAGGCAAACAGAATCCGTATCGTTCTATACCACGCTTGCTCCCCAGGGCCTGATGGATGCACTGACCTAATACGATGGCAGTATCTTCAATGGTGTGGTGTTCGTCCACATACAGGTCTCCTTTGACTTCCACATCCAGATCGATACCTCCGTGACGTCCAATCTGTTCAAGCATGTGGTCGAAGAATCCCAGTCCCGTATGTATGTTGCATTTGCCATGACCGTCCAGGTTCATGCTGACACGGATATCTGTCTCGTGTGTGGTGCGCTGTATGCTTGAAGTGCGTTCACCGGCAAACAAGAGTTCTGCGATTTTTTCCCATGTCAATCCGTCCTTGCCGATTATCATACTTTTGCATCCTATGTTTTCGG
>JBJEKQ010000077.1:0-2183 GCA_051878715.1 Prevotella sp. | reverse complement strand
CGTTTGTTCCTACCGTTGAGGATGATTTCCTGTATCAGTTGCGCTTCTTGGAGCGATGGTACAAGAAGTCGGTGCCGCAGTTGATTGAACTGAAACGTCCTGATGCGGCATTTGCGGTGGCGGTGGAGTTGTGCCGTCAGTTGCCGGACTTTGTTTTCCGTAGGGACATTGAGGGGTATCTAAAGCCAAAGAAATCAAGGTTGAGGAAACTCATTGAAGGGGCTTATTCGGCTCTTGTGGATTCGGTGAAGGCATGGAACAATGAGGAGAAACGCCGTTGGGTCTGTGACTTCATCTTCAAGCAGACTAAATATTACCATGATTTCAGAGGCTTGCAGAAGGTGATGCTTCAGATGATGCCGTCTGAGTCTTTTGTTGGCGAACCTGTGGAGGTCACTCGTGAAAAGAGTGAGGAGGAGTACTTTCGATTAAGGATTAACGATTAAGGATGTACTTTCGATTAATGATTAATGATTATTGATTAAGGATTGATGGAACAGAAACAATATAAGGGTAAGAGGGGCAAAATGGCTTCGCTAATGTTGGAGGACGAGAAACAGAAAGGGAATATACAGGACTTGTCTTACGACTTTGCGTGCAGAATGGTCAGGTTATATCAATACTTGACGGAAGATTCTGAGTATAAGGAGTATGTGATGAGCAAGCAACTGTATAGAAGCGGGACAAGTGTGGGGGCGAATGTGAGAGAATCGCAACATGCGCAATCTGATAAGGATTTTCTGAGCAAAATGTCGATTGCTTATAAGGAGGCGGACGAGACAAGTTATTGGTTGAATCTGTTGCATGACAATGGCTATTTGTCTGAACAACAGTTTATGTCTATCGACAATGACATACAGCGTCTGCTAAAACTCTTGTCGAGCATAGTGAAATCAATGAAAAACAAAATATCGGATAATAATCATTAATCTTTAATCCTTAATCAAACAATCATAAATGGTGCCACGAAAGATAATTAACGCATATCCACGATTCAAGGAGTTCAAGGATTTGGCTGCGGCGGGCGACAATGTGGCTGCCGTACGCAAGGGCTTGGACTTTTTGCGGTTTGCGGGAAGGGAGTATGAGCGGAAGCAGGTGTATGACCATGTCGAATGGGATGGCGATGACTTCTATACTCGGGAGGCTGAGGAGATTCTGGCGAATGTGCTGAGGAATGACAGGACTCCCAAGGAGTGCGTGGAGATGGCACAGAAAGAGATAGCTGAGATAGAGGCGATGGAGGCGTATGATGACTATTGCTTGGCTTTCTTCGACAATGTGCATGAGGCGTTGGACTTCCGTTTGGCGGATGCTGCCCGGTATATCGAGGAGATGGATAGGCAGATTGAACGGCACTCCAAGGACTATAGGAAAGATTTGGAGGAAGGTAATTTTGAGGTGTTCTGCGCTTTGGGCAGATATAATGCACTCAATGACTTATTGGAGAAGAAGATTGACTATCTGAATTCTTTGGGTGACGAGAAGGGCATTGAGAAGGTGGTAGAGGATTTTCTTTACATGCCTTCGGTATCGGCTTATGTTGTCAACGGATTGATAAATGACGGCAAGGATGAAGAGGCAATTGCGGCTATTGACAAAGTTCTGTCGGTATTTCGCTCAGACAGGTTTACGGCTTCGGCTCAGCTTCATTTGAAGAAGGCATTGCTGTTGGAAAGGAAGGGTGACAGAATGGGTGTGGCAGAAGAATACAGACGGGTGTTCCGTCAGCAACTGAGCAACAAACGGCTGTATTTCGAGAGGATGAAGGACTTGGTGCCGAAGGAGGAGTGGGACGAGTTTGCTGTCAAGGCATTTGAGGACATTCCTTGCTGTACAGACTCAGACTGTGGGGTTGTTTGTGACTTGATTGTAGAAGAGAAGAAATATCAATGTCTGCTGAAGATTCTGAAGCAGAATGGTTCTTCGTTTCATCGTACGGAGTACTTCAAGCGATATGCCCGATATATGAACGAGGAAGACCAAAGGGCGTATGCTGACTTTGTCATCGATGACCTGCGACTCAGATTGAGGTATGCGGATTCTGGTTCTTATCATTACATCGTAGATGAGATCATGCTGTTGTGTTCTACCTGTGAGGTGACGAAGAGCATAGGAATCAATTTTGTGGCAGAGATTATTGTGAAGTATCGGAATCGAAGGGCGTTGATGAGAGAACTTAC
>JBJEKQ010000076.1:0-9190 GCA_051878715.1 Prevotella sp. | reverse complement strand
ATACCACGAACAGCACCGGCACCACGAACAGCAGGGCTATGGTACCGACCAGCATGCCACCCACCGTGCCCACACCCAGCGACCTGTTGCCATTGGCACCGGCGCCAGAGGCAACAACCAGAGGCAGCAGACCTATAACCATCGTCAGGGCAGTCATCAGTATGGGACGCAGACGGGCAGATGCAGCAGAGAGTGCTGCCTGCACGACCGACATGCCTTGCCTTCTGCGTTCAGAGGCATATTCCGTGAGCAGAATGGCCGTTTTTGACAACAGTCCTATCAGCATGATGAGACCTGTCTGCATGTAGATGTTGTTTTCGATGCCAAACATCTTGGCAAACAGGAAACTGCCGAGCAAGCCAAACGGTATGGAAAGCATTACCGCCAAGGGAATAAACAGACTCTCGTACAGAGAACAGAGGATGATATATACAAACAGGATGCAGATGACGAAGATAACCACGACAGATGTGCCCGAAGACGCCTCCTCACGCGAAGAGCCACCGAACTCATAGCCATAGCCGGAGGGCAATGTTTCCGATGCCACTTCCTTTACAGCCTGTATGGCATCGCCCGAACTGTAGCCGTTGGCAGTGGACACATTTACGGATATGGAACTGAACAGGTTGAAACGGCTCAGGATTTCCGGTCCGTAAGTCTTGGTGAGGCTTACAAACTGCCCCAACGGAGCCATGTCACCGGAGGATGTACGCACAAACATCTTGTTGAGCGATTCGGTATCAAGCCGGTATTCCGGTCGGGCTTGAAGCATCACACGATATATCTTGGAGAAACGGTTCACATTGGATGCGTAGTTTCCTCCCACATAACACGAGAGTGCATCCAACACCTCGGAGGGAGATACACCTGCCCTTTTGCAGGATGCGGCATCCACTTCCACCAGATATTGCGGAAAACGGGTGTCGAAGGTGGTTATGGCACTCTGTATTTCCGGTCGCCGGTTCAATGCCGCCACAAAGTTTTTCGTATATTCGAAAAGTGTCTCTATGCTGCCCCCCTTCTGGTCTTGCACGTACAGATCCAATCCGTTGGTCATGCCATAGCCCATGATCATAGGAGGCGCAAAGGCGAAAATCTGCGCATTCTTGATATCGGCGGTACGGGCATATATCTGCCCTATTACAGCATCCTTGCTGTTTTCATCTCCCTTGCGTTCACTCCAGTCTTTCAGGCGCACTATAAACGTGCCGCCGGCACTACTCTGTCCGCCACCCATCATGTTATAACCGCCAACGGTGGCATACAGACTGGTTTGGGGTATTTCGTCAAGCCGCATCTCCACTTTGTCGAGCACCTTTTTTGTTTCAGCCAGTGTGCTGCCGGGAGCCGTGGTAACCGACACGAATACCGTACCCGTATCTTCATCGGGAATCAGTCCTGTCTTGGTGGTCTTCACAAGCACAATCAAGAGTACGCACACGCATATCAGGGCGATGCCTGCCAGCCACTTGCGGGCAAAGAGATGCCTTACCCCCGCTGTATATTTGAGTACCAACCTGTGGAAAGCAGTATCGAAAGCGAGATGAAAACGTGAGGAGAAGCTCAGTTTTCCGCCTTCCTCCACATCATGGTGAGGAGTCATCACCAAAGCGCACAAGGCAGGACTCAGCGTCAGTGCATTGAGAGCCGATATGCCTACGGCAACAGCCATCGTAAGACCGAACTGGGTATAGAACGTGCCTGTGGTGCCGCCCATGAAGCTTACGGGAATGAACACAGCCATGAACACCAGAGTGGTGGTGACGATAGCTGCCGTAATCCCGCCCATGGCATGTACGGTGGCCTTATAGGGCGACTTGTAGCCATCATCGAACTTGGCTTGTACGGCTTCTACCACCACGATAGAGTCGTCCACAACGGTACCGATGACCAGGACCAGGGCGAAAAGCGTGAGCAGGTTGATGGAAAAGTCTGCCACATACAGGAACGCGAAGGTGCCGACAAGCGATACGAAGATGCCTACCAGCGGGATGAAGGTGGAACGCACGCTCTGCAAGAACACATACACCACGATGATGACGAGCAAGATGGCTTCGACAAGCGTTTTGATGACATTCTGAATGGAGGCATCGAGAAAGGACTTTACGCTCATCATCGGTTCGAGCACCAGTCCCTCTGGCAATTCACCCCTTATGTTGTCTGCCACCTTGCTGATGTTTTCAATGATTTCGTTGGCATTGGAGCCGGCTGTCTGCATCACCATGAACGTGGTACCCGGATAACCAGACACACCACCAGAGTAGCTGTATGAAGTAGTGCCCAGCTCAATGTCTGCCACATCCTTCAGATACAGCACGTGGCCGTTTTCGTCAGTGCGAATCACGATATTGCCAAACTCTTCTCCCGTTTCATAACGCCCCCTGTATTTGAGTGTGTACTGAAACGTGTTGTCTGAATCCTCTCCCAAGGTGCCGGTAGAAGCTTCGATGTTCTGCTCTCCAAGTACCGCTATCACATCTGAGGGAACCAATGCGTACTGCGCCATCACGTCCGGTTTCAGCCAGATGCGCATGGCATAGTCGTTGCCCATCACCATCACCTCACCCACTCCGGAGATACGCTGGATGCGTGGAACGACATTGATTTTGAGGTAATTGGCAAGAAACTTCTCATCATACTCTCCATTGGTGCAATAAAGCGACATGAGCATCAGTTGGCTGTTTTGCCGTTTCTGTGCCGTCACGCCTATTTTGGTGACCTCACTGGGAAGTGTGCCCTGTGCCTTGGTCACCCGGTTCTGCACATTGATGGCAGCCATGTCCGGGTCGGTTCCCTGCTTGAAATATACCGTGATGTTGGCACTTCCGGTATTGGTAGCTGAAGAGGTCATGTACATCATATTCTCCACCCCATTGATTTCCTCTTCCAAGGGCACGATGACCGCTTTTTGTACCGTTGAGGCACTGGCTCCGGTATAGGTAGCGGAAACCTGTACTGTGGGCGGGGCGATATCCGGATACTGCTCCATGGGAAGGTTTGCCAATCCTATGATACCCAGCATGAGAATCAAGACGGATATGCTGGCAGCCAATATAGGGCGGTCGATGAACAGTTTCGTAAAACGAGAAGAGGCACTCTGCCGGGCTTCTTTCATTCCGTTGCGGTCAAGCGAAGATGCGTTGTTCTTTTCGGTTTTCATTCCACTTTACACTTTTAATAAGTTACTTGTTGCCTGTGTCCTTTGCCTTGCCTACAGCCATGCCGTCTCTCAGCAATCCTGCGCCCTCAGCGATGATGACATCTCCCACCGCCAATCCTTTTTCAACCACATACTCCTGCCCATTGTTGCACTCAACCACCGTGACCTGTGCCGACTGTGTTTTTCCGTCAACCACCTTATACACAAACACCTTGTCCTGCAACTCATAGGTGGCTGCCTGAGGAATAACGATGCAGCCGGTTCGTTTTTGCGAAAGCCGGATATTGCCGGTACTGCCACTGCGAAGAATACAATCCTTGTTGGGGAATACAGCCCTTAATGCCACCGAACCGGTGGAAGTGTCAACGATTCCGCTGATGGCATCCACCTTGCCTTTCTCAGGATATTCATCCCCGTCGCTTAGCAGCAATTCCACCTCGGGCATGGCATGGAGGGCATTCTTCAACGACCCGTTCTGACGCGAAAGGGCAAGCACCTGCTTTTCTGACATGGAAAAATAGGCAAACATCTCAGCATTGTCTGACACACACACCAGGGGGGTGGCGATTGAAGGGTTCACCAGCGAACCTATACGGTAGGGACTCATGCCCGCTGTTCCATTCACCGGACTTTTCACCTCTGTATAGGAAAGATCGTTTTGTGCATTTGTCAGGTCTGCCCTCGCCTGTGCCAGAGAGGCTTTTGCCGAGCGCAGGGTGTTGCGTGCCTGCCGCAAATCGAACGATGAGACCACCTTTTCCGCAAAGAGTTTTTCCTTGCTGTCAACCGTCATCTGGGCTGTTGCCACATTCGCCTCTGCCGTTTCCACATTGGCGCGTGCCTTCTCCAGGGTTGCCTTATAGGGAGTCTGGTCGATTACAAACAAAGTCTGTCCTTTCCTGACATTATCCCCCTCGTTGATGCAGACTCGGGTGACAAGACCGGAAATCTGCGGATAAATCTTCACGTCCTGTTTTCCCTGTATGGTAGCGGGAAACAAGGAATAGAGGGTTCTTTCCGAAAGGGTTACATGAAGGAGTTTGTAATCCCCTCCCGCAGGTGCCGCCTGTTGTTCCCGGCACGAAGCGCACAAAAGCATGACACCTGTCAATGCCAAAATAATACCTGTTTTTTTCATCATCATATCTTTATTCATTATATCCGAGGACTGAAAGGAATTGTCGCTCCACTGCAGCCGCCTGAAGCAGCCTATCAGGAAACCGCTGCAAAGTTCTCACTTATCCACGGATTCCCCATTGTTTTGCAAAAACCAAAATTTGTCATAATAGAGCCAAAACGGTTATTGCCATCAGCCTGTTTTGCCAATAAGAACCAAGTTTTGTCAATATAAAGACAATCCTGCTGAAAGGGATGAAAATATTCACGGACAAGTGACGTAAAACCAAGGAATGATTCTATCTTTGCACGAGAAGAATATTTTTAACCATTTTTTTTGACGGGTACTATGAATTTCATGGATTTAGGACAGCACGACAGTCACTGCCAGGTAATGAGCGAGGGCTTTGTGCTATGGGAAATAGCCGGCGCAAACGGAGAACTGCCGGTGTTGCTGCATAGCGACGGCAACAACATGCTGGTACATGTCCTCATGATGGAAGGCGAAATACGCACAGATTGGGGCGGCAGACTATTTTCAATGACCAGAAACTGCTTTGCCAACTTTACGGATTGCAAATCACTGGAAATAAAGTATATCTCAAGCGATGCCAAGGCGTACATCATGCTGTTCAAAGCCTCGTTCATCACGTCTCTGCTGAAAAACACTCCGCCTTTTCCACCATCCTATTTGCTGAAAATCAAAGCCGTTCCGGTGTATAACCTCTCCACGGACTTTGCAAGGCTTTTTGTAAAGAGGATTGAAGACATCATGGATATTTTTCACGACAACACCCATTACTTTCAGACGGAGATGCTGAAAAACGCACTATGGATGTTTATGATGGACATGGCAAACCAGCACATCCTTCAAGAGCAGCAAAACGGAGAATATGCAGACAAGGGGCGCAAAAGCATCCTGTTCAAGCAGTTTATCAGACTGCTACTGGCTAACATACAGAAAGAACATTTCGTGGGATGGTATGCCTCGCAGTTATGCGTTACTCCACAATACCTGAATCGGGCAGTAAAAAGCACTTCGAAAAAAACAGCCCACGAACACATTTGCACCGTATTGTTGGGTGCCATTATGAAACAACTGGAGAACACAGACACTCCCATTTCAAAAATTGCCAGTGACTACCGGTTCCCCGACCAAGCCACACTCACCAAATTCTTCAAACGGCATACAGGGAAAACGCCCACCGAGTATCGGAAAGCAAAAGCAATGTTGTGACTTCTCCAATTTTTTATTGCAATTAAATTGCATTATTACTATAAATTGGCTAAATTTGCAGTTGCTAAGCAGAGAATATCGGAGCATGAAACTTGCAATAATGACCAAATCCACATTCTTTGTGGAAGAAGACAAGATTATCACTACCCTTTTTGACGAAGGACTGGATAACCTGCACCTGAACAAACCCAATTCGGAACCGATATATTCGGAAAGACTCCTTACGCTCCTTCCTGAAGACTGCTACAGGAGGATTACCGTGCACAGCCATTTCTACCTGACACAGGAATACAGTCTCAAAGGCATACACATAGACGAAACAGGCACGGAAATCCCCTCCTACTACAAGGGGCGGTTCAGCAGGACATGCAACAGTATTGAAGAGCTGAAAGAGGCAAAGAAAAACGCTGAATACGTTTTCCTGAACAACACGTTCAACAAAGACAACCCCAACCCCAAATACACATTTGAACAACTCAAGGCTGCCGCCAAAAGCGGACTGATAGACAAGAAGGTGTATGCACTGGGGGGAGTGACACTTGACAGCATCAAGACGGCAAAAGAACTGGGCTTCGGCGGGGTGGTGGTTTCAGAAGACTTGTGGAACAGGTTCAACATCCATACTGAACTGGACTTCAAGGAACTGATAGCTCATTTTGAACGCCTGAGAAAAGCCGTGGGATGACGCACAAAGCACAGATAAAACATAAATACAAACATAACATCAACAATTATGGACAAAACCAACTCATACATGGTTTTTTCGGGTACGAGCACCAAATACTTAGCCGAAAAAATCTGCCAAAGTTTAGGTTGTCAATTAGGTCAACTTGTAATCACAAAGTTTTCCGACGGAGAATTTGCAGTATCCTATGAAGAGTCTATCCGAGGAAGAGACATCTTCCTGGTACAGAGCACCTTCCCGAATTCAGACAATTTGATGGAGTTGTTGCTGATGATTGATGCTGCAAAGAGAGCATCGGCACGCACCATCAATGCCGTAATACCCTATTTTGGCTGGGCACGTCAGGACAGAAAAGACAAGCCACGTGTGAGTATAGGAGCCAAACTGGTGGCAGACCTGTTGAGTGTGGCAGGAATAGACCGACTGATTACCATGGACTTGCATGCAGACCAGATACAAGGGTTCTTTGACGTTCCTGTAGATCATCTTTACGCATCGGGAGTGATTCTGCCCTACCTGCAAAACCTGCAACTGGAGAATCTGGTCATCGCCTCTCCCGATGTAGGAGGTTCCAAGAGAGCTGCCACTTACGCCAAATACCTGCATTGCCCGTTAGTGCTCTGCAACAAGACAAGAGCCAGAGCCAATGTGGTGGAAAGCATGCAGATTATCGGTGATGTGAAAGACAAGAACGTGGTGATTATCGATGATATGGTAGATACGGCAGGCACCATCACCAAAGCGGCTGATATTATGAAGGCTGCCGGTGCCACCACCGTAAGGGCGTGCGCATCGCACTGCGTGATGAGCGGTCCTGCCAGCGAACGTGTGCAGAACTCCTCTCTGGAGGAAATTGTATTTACCGACTCTATCCCCTACTCCAACCGTTGTGCCAAGGTGAAGCAGATTTCTGTGGCTGACATGTTTGCAGAAACCATCAGGCGCGTTATCAACAACGAGAGCATCAGCAGCCAGTATCTTGTATAGAGAGAAATAAGGGGGAAGCGACGCATCATCCTGCGGAGGGATAACCTCTCTGTCAAGCGGATGATTTGCCTTGGTCAGGACAAATGAACAAGTCGCCAAAACGCAGATACCTGCACAAGCCATCGCAGATACCTGCATTGCCCATCGCAGATACCTGCAATGACCAACGCAGGTATCTGCGTTTTTTCGGACACGTATTCAAGCCATTTTGCCGGATATTTACAATACGCCACATGAACGGTCGTATTACCCTTTGTTCTTGGGTTTAATCTCCCTTCCTATGAATACAGAAGGAAGCTCAAACGCAACGACTTGAAAAACGCTTATTGTGCTTTCTTGAACACGCGTTTCCTTAACTCCAACTTGGGTATCCTGATGGTTTGCCCTTCTTTCAGCTCGGCATTGGCAGGCAGATTGTTGAACACCTCGATATAGCACTCCATCCCCGGACCCAAAGCGCGTTTGGATATAATCTTCATCGTTTCTCCTCCCTTGACCTTTACTGTTGTCTCCTCACCAACAATACAATAGGCTCCAGTGCGGACACGGGTGTCAAGCGCATCATATTTTGCCGCCATTTTCTGTATGTCAGTCTCTGGTTGGGAGGCTTTCACAGGAGCAGCAGCGGCAGGCTGGACAGGATGGGAAGCCTTGACCGCATCTTTTACATTCTGTTCTACAGCTACAGGTGTCGGGAAGACAGGCTTATCTGCCGCCGCTTTCTTGGGAGAGGCCTTTGCCGGAAGTGATTCCGACTGCGTCATCTCTACATCGCTCACAGATGCCGACTGCCCTGAAGAAGCAAGCCAATATCCAAAATATCCAGAGCCGCCTAACAACACGAGAACCAGCAATACCCACCAGAATACGCCAGACACCTTTCTGCCATGAACGGACTCTTCTATGGGTTCTTCCTCCACCTGATGAGATACCGTATCTTCCTTGTCCATATTCTCCGGTTCTTTTTGTGCTTCAAGAACCGTTTCTTCTGCTACGGGTGCAATAACAGGCTCTTTCTGTGCTGCTACATCGGAGGCAGCCTCTGCACTCTCTTCCACAGCATTATCTTCCGCCGCCTCCTGTTCGCCGGCAGATGTTTCGGCTACAACTGGTTCTTCGACCGTATCGTCAGCGTTGACAGCCTGTTCTACAGGTTCAGCCGGTTCTGTTTCTGTAGCCGTTTCTGTAAACTCCACACCCTCATTGAGAACCACTGTTTCAAACTGCGAGAAAGGCTTGTTCACCGTCTCTTTCATGGAAGAGTCGGGAGTAAAGGAGATTTTGGAATGACCTTTGATAAGCACTCGCTCACCTGTATTCACATTCACGCTTTCACGGGGTTCCACATCCACAATCTTAAACGTGCCCAATCCTCTGACCTTCACCAGCTTGTCTTTCTCAAGTCCTTCCTGGATAACATCAAACATAGCAGCTACAAACTGTTCTGCATCTTTTGGATCAACACCATTCTTCTCGACCAAAATGGAGGCTATATGATTTATCGTCAACTTTTCCATATCACCGATATATTACTGTCCGTTTTTTATCTTGCTTTTCCATGCCAGACTGGGTTTGAAACCCAATACCAACTTGGGAGGTACGAGCATACGTTGCTGCGTTCCGGGATTGATAATAATCCGCTCAAGCTTCTTTTTCACTTCAAATACGCCAAACCCGGGTATGTTCAAACTATCACCTCTCTGAAAGGAGTTGCTCATCGCTGCCAGCACATTGTTCACCATGCGTTGGGTATCTGCTGCCGAGCAATGCTGCATACGAGACAATTTGGAAATAAAATCTTTGTTGTTCACAATGTTCTTGGAATTATAGTTTTTGTTACAGACACCTAACGGTTCAGTTGGGCATATACGTCAAATTCGTCGGAATCGGTAATCAGCATATCATAATATGCGCCAATCTGCAAGGCTGAATCCTTAACCGATGAAACAGGGATGAGCACTTCGGGATGCACTTCCGGTGAAGAATACTGACTTCGAGCCACATA
>JBJEKQ010000075.1:0-9435 GCA_051878715.1 Prevotella sp. | reverse complement strand
AAGACATGATTAAGGAAGAAATATATTAAATTTGCACTTGCTTATGGAATCCGCCGTAATTTAAAATAGGTTAATTATTATTAAATATATTCTCTATATACATATATAAACAGGAGAAAATCAGTAACTTTGCAGTCCGATTATTTCAGGGGGAAAGCTTAGAGCCCCCGTGGTGAGCGTGTTAATAGTGGTGTCATAGGCCGGGCATCATGGTTAGTGAATCGCCGCCAAGACAAGAAGTAAATGTTTTTTAGTAGTAATTTTAAAAATTGAAATGAACACTTTAAGTTACAAGACTATTTCCGTCAACAAGGAAACAGCAAGGAAAGAGTGGGTGGTTATCGATGCCACAGACCAAGTTGTTGGTCGCCTTTGCTCCAAAGTGGCAAAGTTGATTCGTGGAAAATACAAGCCCACCTTCACTCCCCATGTGGATTGTGGTGACAATGTAATCATCATCAACGCCGCCAAGGTGAAGTTCACCGGCAAGAAGGAAACCGACAAGGTATATACCCGTTATACCGGTTATCCTGGCGGTCAGCGCTTTACCTCTCCTGCACTGCTCCGTCAGCAGAAGAACGGTGTAGAGAAAATGTTGCGCCACGCTGTTAAAGGCATGCTGCCCAAAGGTCCGCTTGGACGTAGCCTGTTGAACAACCTCTACATCTACGAGGGCACAGAGCACAAGCACGAGGCACAGCAGCCCAAAACCATAGATATCAATCAGTACAAATAATTCATAGAAGAATGGAAATAGTTAATGCAATAGGTCGCCGCAAGAGCGCCGTAGCCCGTGTATATCTGACCGAGGGAACCGGTAAGATTACCATCAACAAAAAGGACTTGACCGTATATTTCCCCTCTGCCATCCTGCAGTATGTAGTGAAGCAGCCTCTCCAGTTGCTCGAAGTGGCAGAGAAATATGACATCAAAGCCAACCTCGACGGTGGCGGTTTCACCGGACAGAGTCAGGCATTGCGTCTGGCCATCGCCCGCGCACTGGTCAAGTTGAACGAGGAAGACAAGAAGAACCTGAAAGACCACGGATTCCTGACCCGCGACTCACGTGCTGTTGAGCGTAAGAAGCCAGGTCGTCCCAAGGCACGCCGTCGCTTCCAGTTCAGCAAGCGTTAATACGCCCTCCTGTGCCCGCTGTATCATATATATGTATTGCATAATCATATCCTGCATACGGCATCGGTGCAGCGAAGCATCGTTTAGCATCTAAACCGGCGGGACTCGGCACCATCGATTACCCTCCGGCTGATTCTAACCCAAGAATTAAAAAAGAAAGTAAACAACAATTTAAACAAGAAAAACAATGTCAAGAACAAATTTTGATATGTTGCTCCAGGCAGGTTGCCACTTCGGACACCTGCGCCGCAAGTGGAACCCCGCAATGGCTCCCTACATCTATACCGAACGTAACGGTATTCACATCATCGACCTGCACAAGACAGTAGAGAAAATCGACGAGGCAGCCGACGCTTTGAAGCAGATTGCCAAGTCGGGCAAGAAAATTCTGTTTGTCGCTACTAAAAAACAGACAAAGGACGTGATTGCCGAGAAGGCAACAAGCGTAAACATGCCCTACGTGATAGAGCGCTGGCCGGGCGGTATGCTCACCAACTTCCCCACTATCCGCAAGGCTGTGAAGAAAATGGCCAATATCGACAAACTGATGAGCGACGGTACTTTCTCCAACCTCTCCAAGAGAGAGCTGCTGCAGATTACTCGTCAGCGTGCCAAGCTGGAGAAGAACCTCGGTTCTATCGCCGACCTGACCCGTCTGCCCTCTGCCCTCTTCGTGGTGGATGTGATGAAGGAAGCTATCGCCGTGAAGGAAGCCAACCGTCTGGGAATCCCCGTGTTCGGTATCGTAGATACCAACTCTGACCCCAAGAACATCGACTTCGTGATTCCTGCCAACGATGACGCCAAAGACAGCGTGGAGACCATCCTCAATGCCTGCTGTGCCGCCATCAACGAGGGTATGGAAGAGCGTAAGGTAGAGAAGGCTGATGAGAACGCCGCCGCTGCCCAGGCTGAGGCAGAAGAGAAGCCCAGACGCGTGCGCAGCAAGAGCCGCAAGGATGCCAAGGAAGAGACCGTAGAGGCTCCCGCCGCTGAGGAGGCTCCCGTGGCAGAAGAGAGCGCAGAAGAGTAATGATGAATTACGAATTAGGAATTACGAATTACAAATTAAGAATTAAGAGAAAATGGCTTACAAACCAAATATGGACGACATCAAGAAGCTGCGCACCATGACAGGTGCCGGTTTGGCTGATGTCAAGAAAGCGCTCACTGAAGCAGAGGGCGACTTCAACAAGGCTATGGAAGTAATCCGCGAGAAGGGACAGGCTATTGCCGCCAAGCGCTCTGACCGCGAGACCTCCAACGGATGTGTACTCGTGAAGGCTGCCGACGGCTTTGCCGCCATCGTGGCACTGAAGTGCGAGACCGACTTCGTGGCAAACGGAGCCGACTACATCAAACTGACACAGGATATCCTCGACGCTGCTGTGGCTGCCAAGGCCAAGAGCCTCGACGAGGTGAAGGAACTGGCCATCGCCGACGGCACCAAGGTGCAGGACGCTGTGGTGGCCCGTTCGGGTATCACCGGCGAGAAGATGGAGCTGGACGGCTACAACTTCATCGAGGGTGAGAATGTAGAGGTGTACGACCACATGGGCAAGCACACCCTCTGCACCATGGTACAGACCAATAAGCCCGCTGTAGAGCAGGCTCACGCCATCGCCATGCAGGTGGCTGCCATGAACCCCGTGGCTCTGGACGAGGCAAGTGTGCCCCAGAGCGTGAAGGACGAGGAGCTGAAGGTGGCTGTCGAGAAGACCAAGGAAGAGCAGGTGCAGAAGGCTGTGGAGGCTGCCATCAAGAAGGCTGGCATCAATCCCGCACACGTGGATTCCGAAGACCACATGAAGAGCAATATGGAGAAGGGCTGGATTAGCGCAGAAGACGTGGAGAAGGCAAAGCAGATTATCGCCACCGTGTCTGAAGAGAAGAAGGCAAACCTGCCTGAGCAGATGATCCAGAACATCGCCAAGGGTCGTATGAACAAGTTCTACAAGGAGTCTTGCCTGCTGAACCAGGAGTTCATTCAGGACAGCAAACTCTCGGTAACCGACTACCTGAAGGCTGCCGACAAGGAACTCACCGTGGTAGATTTCAAGAGATTCACCCTGAGAGCCGACTGATTCTTAGCGGAATAAGAGATAAAAAGAGGAGCCTGACCAATCCGGTCAGGCTCCTCTTTTTATTTTTGAGTAAAAGTTTGATGCTCAGCAGATTTGTTTGCGCATCACAGTCTGATGGCCTATTGGGGTTCAGGGCCTTCCTAAGGCGCAAGGACTCCCGTATCAGTTTTCGGGAGCCTTGTCTATCAACTCCATAAACTGGTCGAGCTTGGGAGTGATGATAATCTGCGTGCGGCGGTTGCGCAGTTTTCCTGCCTCGGTGCTGTTGTCGCTGAGGGGATTGTATTCGCCTCGTCCGCCTGCCGTGAGACGCTTGGGGTCAACACCATACTGGTTCTGCAACGCCTGTACCACACTGGAGGCACGCAGACACGAGAGGTCCCAGTTGTTGCGGATGTTCTCGCGCGAGATGGGCACATTGTCGGTATTACCCTCAATCAGCACGTCATAGTCCTTGTAGTCCTTGATGATTTTGGCAATCTTGCTCAGCGTCTCTGCGGCACGCTCGTTGATTTCGTAGGAACCGCTCTTGTAGAGCATGTTGTCGGCGAGCGAGATGTACACCACGCCCTTGAGCACCTGCACATCCACCTCTTTCAGTTCCTCGCGGCTCAGAGAGCGTGTCAGGTTGTTGGTCAGCACCATGTTCAGCGAGTCGCTCTTGCTCTTCACCTCCACCAAGTGGCGTATGTATTGGTTGGACTCGTTAATCTGGTCCACAAGCTTTTCGATGCTCACGTTGTTCTGGCTGGCGTTGGTCAGACTCTTGTCCAGTGCGCTCTGCACGGCCTCGTATGCCTTCTTGGAACCCGCCAGCTGCTCTTCAAGACTGCTGATGCGTGCCTTGCTGGCAGCCAACTGTTCCTTGGCATCCTGATAGTTCTTGGTCAGCTCCTTGTTCTCAAGCTGACAGTTTTCCAAATCCTTCTTGCTGGCACAGCTGCTTGCCAGCATGCAAGCCAGTACCAATGAAACTGCTAATACGTTCTTTTTCATTCTATTGAAACATTAAATTCTCTGCAAAGTTACTGATATGACGGCTAAAGACTGGAAAAGACAAATCCATTTACAGATATTTAACTATTTTAAATGAAGAATTTTTAAATGAAGAGTGAAGGGTGAAGAATGAAGAATCTTTTGAATGGAGAATGGAGTGGAGTGATTTTTTTTTCTTACTTTTGCAATCAGTTACGAACAAGCGTATAAATCAAATTCTGACAGCATGATACTATTTTTCAAAACTCCACAAAACAGCGTGATAGCGACAGAGGTGGACCACCTGCTCTCCACCGAAGAGAAGAACGAACTGTGCTGGTTGTACGGCAATGCCGAAACCATCGACGACGAGACACTTGACGGGTTTTTCGTGGGCCCGCGCAGAGAAATGGTCACTCCCTGGAGTACCAATGCCGTTGAGATAACACAGAACATGAACCTCAAGGGCATCACACGAATAGAGGAGTATTTCCCCGTAGAGTCCAAGGATGCCGACCATGACCCCATGTTGCAGCGCATGTATGAGGGACTGAACCAGGAGATATTTACCGTAAACATACAGCCACAGCCTATCAGGCGCGTGGAAAACCTGGAGGAATACAACGAGCAGGAGGGACTGGCGCTCTCGCCCGAGGAAATAGAGTATCTGCACAAGATAGAGAAGCAGAACGGCAGACCGCTCACCGACTCGGAGATATTCGGATTTGCACAGATTAACTCAGAGCACTGCCGCCACAAGATTTTCGGCGGTACCTTCATCATCGACGGCAAGGAGATGCCCTCAAGCCTCTTTGCCATGATCAAGAAGACCACCCAGGAGAATCCCAACAAGATACTTTCGGCATACAAGGACAATGTGGCGTTTGCCCAGGGGCCCGTGGTGGAACAGTTTGCACCGAAAGACCAATCTACCAGCGACTTCTTTGAGGTGAAGGAGGTGGAGAGCGTGATATCGCTCAAGGCAGAGACCCATAACTTCCCCACCACCGTGGAGCCTTTCAACGGTGCCGCCACAGGTACGGGTGGAGAAATCCGCGACCGTATGGGCGGTGGAGTAGGGTCGTGGCCCATCGCGGGCACAGCCGTCTATATGACTGCCTACCCCCGTGTGAACAGTACCGCTGGGGGCATGGAGCCTCGCAAGTGGCTGTATCAGACACCCGAACAGATACTCATCAAGGCATCCAACGGTGCCTCTGACTTCGGCAATAAGTTCGGCCAACCGCTCATCTGCGGTTCGGTGCTCACCTTTGAGCACCAGGAGCCCGGCGATGCTGCCAAGTATGCCTACGACAAGGTGATTATGCTGGCAGGAGGTGTGGGCTACGGCACCAGGCGCGACTGTCTGAAAAAGGAGCCGCAGCCGGGCAACAAGGTGGTGGTGGTAGGCGGCGACAACTACCGCATCGGATTGGGCGGCGGTTCGGTGTCGTCGGTTGACACAGGACGTTACAGCAACGGCATAGAGCTGAATGCCGTGCAGCGTGCCAACCCCGAGATGCAGAAGCGTGCCTACAACCTGGTGAGAGCCCTCTGCGAGGAGGATGTGAATCCTGTGGTGAGCATACACGACCACGGTTCGGCAGGTCACCTGAACTGCTTGTCAGAACTGGTGGAAGAGTGCGGCGGACGCATCGACATGACACAGCTGCCCATCGGCGACAAGACGCTCTCTGCCAAGGAAATCATAGCCAACGAGAGTCAGGAGCGCATGGGTCTGCTCATTGACGAAAAGCATATAGAGCATGTGCGCAGGATAGCAGAGCGCGAGCGTGCACCGATGTACGTGGTGGGCGAGACTACCGGCGACGCACACTTCTCGTTCGTGCAGGGCGACGGAGTGAAACCCTTCGACCTGGACGTGGCGCAGATGTTCGGCCATTCGCCCAAGACGGTGATGGTAGATACCACCGTGGAACACCACTACGAGGATGCCGTGTATAGCGCCGGCCGGATAGACAGCTACGTGGAGAACGTGCTGAAGCTGGAGGCGGTGGCATGCAAGGACTGGCTCACCAACAAGGTCGATCGCTCCGTGACGGGCAAGATAGCACGCCAGCAGTGTCAGGGACCGTTGCAGTTGCCCTTGAGCGACTGTGGTGTGGTGGCTCTCGACTACCGCGGACGCAAGGGTATAGCCACTGCCTTGGGACATGCACCGCAGGCAGGACTCGCCAATCCGCAGGCAGGCAGTGTACTCTCTGTGGCAGAGGCACTTACAAACATCGTATGGGCTCCGCTGGCAGACGGCATGGACAGTCTGTCGCTCTCAGCCAACTGGATGTGGCCCTGCCGTTCGCAGCAGGGAGAAGACGCGCGTCTGTACAGTGCCGTGAACGCCCTTTCCGACTTCTGCTGCGCCCTGCAGATCAACGTGCCCACGGGAAAAGACTCCCTCTCCTTGACCCAGCAGTACCCCAACGGCGAGAAGATTATCAGTCCGGGTACCGTGATAGTGAGTGCCGGCGGCGAGGTGAGCGATGTGCGCAAGGTGGTGTCGCCCGTGCTGGTGAACGACAAGAACGCGTCACTCTACCATATCGACTTCTCCTTCGACGAGCAGCGACTCGGCGGTTCTGCCTTCGCCCAGAGTCTGGACAAGGTGGGAGACGACGTGCCCACAGTGAAGAACCCCGAATACTTCCGCGACGCTTTCGAGGCAGTACAGGAGATGGTGGAGCGCGGATGGATTCTGGCTGGTCACGATATCAGTGCCGGCGGTCTGGTGACCTGTCTGCTGGAGATGTGCTTCGCCAATACCGGGGGAGGCATGCATGTCAACCTGCACAACCTGTGTAAGGACGGCGACATGGTGAAGGCTCTCTTTGCCGAGAATCCCGGCGTGGTGATAGAGGTGGCAGACGAGCATCAGGCAGAGATGAGGGCACTGCTGGAAGACCGTGGAGTAGGCTACGCCAAGATAGGCTATCCTGCACCCAAAGAGCGCAGTCTGACGGTGAAGTGCGGCGATACGGAGCATGCCTTCGATATTGACGCCCTGAGGGATGTGTGGTACGGCACCTCGCATCTGCTTGACAGAAAACAGAGTTTCAACGGCTGCGCCGACGAGCGTGCCGCCAACTATAAGCACCAGCCTGTGGAGATGAAGTTCAACAAGGACTTCACCGGCACCCTGAAGCAATACGGCATCAGTGCCGACCGCAGGGAGCGCACAGGCATCAAGGCAGCCATCATCCGCGAGAAGGGAACCAACGGCGAGCGCGAGATGGCATACTCGCTCTATCTCGCCGGTTTCGACGTGAAGGACGTGATGATGACCGACCTTATCAGCGGCAGGGAGACACTGGAGGATATCCACATGATAGTGTTCTGCGGCGGTTTCTCCAACAGCGACGTGCTGGGCTCTGCCAAGGGATGGGCAGGTGCCTTCCTGTTCAACCCCAAGGCAAAAGAGGCGCTCGACCGCTTCTATGCCCGAGAAGACACCCTCTCGCTCGGTATCTGCAACGGTTGCCAGCTCATGGTGGAACTGGGACTGGTAGAGGGCAAGACCCCCACCATCGCTCCCAAGGGAGCCAAGGTGGCAAGGATGCTGCACAACAAGTCGCATAAGTTCGAGAGCGGGTTCGTGTCGCTTGCCATTCCGCAGAACCACAGTGTGATGTTCGGTTCGCTGGCAGGCAATAAGCTGGGCATCTGGGTGGCTCATGGAGAGGGCAGGTTCTCGCTGCCCAAGGCAGAGGGCGAGTACCATATCATCGCCAAGTACAACCATGCGGGCTATCCTGCCAATCCCAACGGTTCCGACTATAACGTGGCAGGCATCTGTTCTGCCGACGGTCGCCATCTGGCGATGATGCCCCACCTGGAGCGTGCCATCTTCCCCTGGCAGTGCGGCTGCTATCCGCAAGAGCGTCGCATGGACGAGGTGACTCCGTGGATAGAGGCATTTGTCAACGCCCGTCAATGGATAGAACAGAAGCAGGCATAAGGAGCGCAGGGATGAAGAAGGTGAAGGTGCTGGGCGATTGCTTCAAGACATTTTTCAAGATAGGCCTCTTTACGCTGGGTGGCGGGTATGCTATGATACCCGTCATCCGCGAGGAGGTGGTGCAGCGTCACCGGTGGCTGAAGGACGAGGAGATGCTCGACCTCATAGCCGTGGCACAGAGCTGTCCCGGCGTGTTTGCCATCAACATCAGCACCTTTGTGGGCTATAAGCTGGCACGCAAGACAGGTGCCGTATGCGCAGCCCTGGGGGCAGCCTTGCCTTCCTTCGCCGTTATCCTGCTCATCGCCCTGTTCTTCTCGCAGTTCAAGGATGTGCCATGGGTGGCAGCCATGTTCCGGGGCATCCGTCCGGCGGTGGTGGCACTGATAGCCGTGCCCACGTTCAATCTGGCGCGCAGTGCCAGGATAGGGTGGAGCAACTGCTGGATACCCATTGCCAGTGCCTTGGCGATATGGGCAATGGGTGTGTCGCCCATCTATGTCATTCTGGTGGCGGCAGTGGTCGGCTGGATATACGGCAACCTGATAAAATCGTAAGGATAAGATGGTGAAAACGGTTCTGAAAACAAGGCAAAGACGATGATATTCCTGCAACTCTTCTATACCTTTTTCCTTATCGGACTGTTCGGGTTCGGCGGTGGCTATGGCATGCTGTCGCTGATACAGACAGAGGTGGTGCATCACTGGCACTGGATGACCACGAGCGAGTTTACCGATATCGTGGCAGTGAGTCAGATGACACCTGGCCCCATCGGCATCAACTCAGCCACCTACTGCGGCTATACCGCTGTGTATCACGCCGGTATGGGAGAGGTGATGGCTATACTGGGCAGTGCCGTTGCCACCTTCGCCCTGGTGTTGCCCTCGCTCATCCTGATGATAGTCATCAGCAAACTCTTTTTGAAATACATGCACACCAACATGGTGCAGTCGGCATTTTCTGGGTTGCGCCCTGCCGTGGTGGGCATGCTTGGAGCCGCCACTTTGTTGCTGCTCACCCCCGAGAACTTCTCCACCCCCACGGCAGATGCGTGGCAGTTCTGGATAAGTGTCTCCCTCTTTGCCTTCACCTTTGTCGGCACCATGTGGGTGCACATCCATCCCATCCGCATGATAGCGTATTGCGCCCTTGCCGGCTGGCTGTTGTTATAAGGTCAGAGTACATCGGTATCTCTTGACTTTTTGACCTTGGTCTCGCTCTTTCCAATTAGAAGTGCAACATCTCTGAGGTAAGATAACAATGAAAACC
>JBJEKQ010000074.1:0-9517 GCA_051878715.1 Prevotella sp. | reverse complement strand
CCTGTTCTGCCTTGCGGAGTATCTGGTCATGGTCGAAAGCCAGTTGCGGCACTTCGTCCAAGGAAAACCACCGTGCATCAGCGGCATCGTCGCCACCCTTCACTTCCTGCATTCTCACCAAGGCATAGTAGGCAATGGTGATGACACGCTCACGAGGGTCGCGGTGAGGAGCGGTGAAAGTATGAAACTGCCGGATGTATGCGCCATCCAAACCTGTCTCTTCCCGTAACTCACGCAGCGCACCTTCCTCAGCACTCTCTTCCATCATCATGAAACCACCAGGGAATGCCCATCGCCCTTTGTAGGGTTCGATGCCTCGCTGCACCAAAAGAACTCTCAACTTCGTACCGTCAAAACCGAAGATGACACAATCGGTCGTTACACTCGGATGAGGGTATTTATAGCAGTATTTCAACTCTTCATCTGTCTTGTTTATCTTATCCATCATATTTGTTGTATTATAACTACGCCACTTTACCTTATAAGGAGGAGGTAATCGCAAAGTTAATGCGTTTATTTTGAAAAGCAAAACTTTCAGTGTAAAAACTACGCAATACAGATTTTTTCTATCATAACACCAATACTGTCCCAAATAAATTGGGATAAAGTATGGACATTATTAAGGAAAAAAAAGGAGTGGAGATGATATTCAAAAGAGCCTGTTGACCATTTTCAATGCAGCCAACAATCTGTCAGCAGAGCCGATGTACACGCATATTGACATTTCTATTCACTTCATCAATACTCATTTTTTCCTTGCGTCTTGCCCGCCCCAATAGAGTCCTCCAAGAATGAGCAATGCCCCCAGCATGGCCATAGAGGTCATCTGCTCACCCAGCACAATATAGCTGCAAATCATCGTAAAGACAGGATTGAGGTAGATATAACTGGAAGCCTCAACGGTACCCAACCGCTTAAGAACGATATTCCACAACACATAGCAAACCAATGAGGCTACAATTCCTAAAAAAAGCACATTGCCCAACACAACGGGGTGCAGCAACTGTTCTAATGGAAACTGCCAAGGAGCACACACAAAGAAAGGCAAGATACTCAATACACCATAGAAAAATACCTTGCGCGTGATAAAGGTGGTACTGTAATGGTTTGATACACGGTTGATTATCAAGCTGTAGAAAGCCCATGTCCACGCAGCCGCAAAAGAGAGCAAGTCGCCTACAGGCTCTATATGAAGCGTGAAACGACCGTTGTAAACAACCATAGCCACTCCCGCCAAACCCAAAAGCGAACCGCCAAACAGCCTGCGCGTAGGATGACGACGCTCCAGCCACAGGGCAAGGATGGCCGTAAGCAAAGGAGCTGTACAGACTATGAACGATACGTTGGTGACCAACGTTATGCCCACTGCCGTATTCTCGGTCAGGAAATAGATGGAGCCGCCCGTCATGCCCGCCAACAGCATCCAAACCTCATCTTTCCAGTTATTACACCAAAGGCGTCGGGGAGACACCAACCAGATACCGACATAAGCCATCAAGAAGCGTATCAGGAATATTTCCTTCGGAGCCATGCCGTAATCCAGCAACACACGGGTGGAGACAAAGGTAGTTCCCCACAGCGCCACAATAACGAAGGCCAAGAGATGGTATTTCCACATAGCAGGTTTCATAATCTGGAAGAAGTTGAAATGCAAAGGTAAAAGCAATGCGGTCTATGGAATCTGATTGATTTGGAAGCATAAATTTACAACCCGTCTCTGATGCTTAATAAACACCAAAGTAATCAGTTGCTAACTGAACAGGGCAATCAGTTGACAACTGAACAGGGCAATCAGTTGACAACTGAACAGGGCAATCAGTTGACAACTGGATAGGGCATTCAGTTGACAAGTGGATAATTCATATCATTCAGGCTGCAAAAAAGCATGTTGAAAAATATCATAAAGGTATAAAATAAAACGCCCCCCCCCGACTTGAGCATCAGTGAGAGGCTTGGGGGCTGTCGTTGCAAAGGTACAACCTTTGTTTGGAGTGTACAAGTGTTTTTGAGGGAAAAGTGAGGAAAAAGGTAATACTCTCCATTTTCACTTACCTCCAAAGTGAACGTGGATTATATTATAATGTGTACCCGGTGGCATACGCAATCTATCCTCTTTGATTGGCACAGATGAAACACCCAATTGCATCTTTTTTTTCAAAAAACATTCAATTATTTTTCTTTTATCACTGAAAATCAGTATATTTGCAGTCCGAAAGAAAAAACATACTTTTATTCATCCAATATTAAACAACAAAATCAGATGACAAAAGCAGATATTATCAACAAGATTGTGGCTGATACGGGGTTAGCAAAGAAGGATGTGGCTGCTACCGTAGAGGCCTTTATGGAGGAGGTTAGAAACAGCTTGTCGAGCAGAAAAGAAGATGTGTTTTTGCGTGGATTCGGTAGCTTTATCGTGAAGCACCGTGCAGCCAAGACCGCTCGCAATATTTCAAAGAACACCACCATCATTATTGATGCACATGATTTTCCGGCTTTCAAACCGGCAAAGAGTTTTATCGCCAAGATGAAATAATCAACAAAATCATAATATAAATTTTTTAATATTCTCGAACTATGCCAAACGGAAAGAAAAAAAAGGGCCACAAAATGGCTACTCACAAGCGTAAGAAGAGACTGAGAAAAAACAGACATAAGAGCAAGTAATCAAAAAGGCTCTAAACTGAAACAGTCTGAAAAAGGAAATGAAGGGAGTGTGTCGGGTAATGATTTAGGAAAGCCGGCACACCCTTTCTCTTTAAGTGAAGGTAAAAAATCACCTGGTATGATTTACCCCAGATTTTTGAGATGTTTTGGATGCTCGGAGAAAGAGTGTAGCGGGCTACATGAATGATGAGAGGATTCAAAACAGCCAAAAAGACGAGGTGTTACAAACTGTTAGCAAACCACAAATCGTACCAAGTCATTTTTCGCCATCACCACAAAGGAGGAACTCTATAGAAATATTTCCAAAGAGGAGTACAGACACTCCATCTGGAAACAAAATGAAAGACAACACTCATCAGACCACCTAAGACTATTATGACAAGCGAAGTAATTATTGATGTACAACCAAAGGAGATTTCCATCGCACTGCTCGAAGACAAGAGCCTGGTGGAATACCAGAACGAGCCACGCTCGGCTTCATTCTCCGTGGGCAACATCTATGCGGCAAAAGTAAAAAAACTGATGCCCGGACTCAATGCGTGCTTCGTGAATGTGGGATATGAGAGGGATGCTTTTCTGCATTACCTGGACTTGGGCGCACAATTCAGTTCTTACGAGAAATACCTGAAACAGGTACAAAGCGACCGAAAGAAACTATACCCTATCTCCAAAGCTACACGACTGCCCGACCTGCAGAAAGAAGGCAGCGTGCAGAACACGCTGAAGGTGGGGCAAGAAGTATTGGTACAGATTGTCAAGGAACCGATTTCGACCAAGGGGCCACGCCTCACCTGCGAACTAGGTTTTGCAGGCAGATATTTGGTGCTCATGCCGTTTTATGACAAAGTGTCTGTATCCACAAAAATCAAGAAAGGAGAAGAACGCACGCGCTTGAAGCAACTGATTCAGAGTATCAAGCCCAAGAACATGGGCGTGATAGTACGTACCTCTGCCGAAGGAAAACGAGTGGCAGAACTGGACAACGAACTGAAAGCGCTGGTAAAAAAATGGGATGATGCCATTACCAAATTCCAGAAAACAACAGAGCGCCCTCAACTGGTGTGCGAAGAAACGAGCCGAGCCGTAGCCATGCTACGCGACCTGTTCAACCCCACCTACGACGGCATCCACATCAACGACCACGCCATCTACGAACAAGTGAGGGAATATGTCAAGATGATAGCACCTGAAAAAGCCGAAATCGTGAAATTCTACAACGGACAGGTACCTATCTTTGACAATTTCAATGTGACAAAACAGATAAAATCCGCTTTCGGAAAAACCGTTAACTACAAACATGGCGCCTACATGATTATCGAGCATACAGAGGCACTGCACGTAGTGGATGTGAACAGCGGAAACAGAACACGCTCGGGAAACGGACAGGAAGCGAATGCGCTGGAAGTGAACCTGGGCGCAGCCGATGAACTGGCCAGGCAACTGCGACTGCGAGATATGGGAGGTATCATCGTAGTGGACTTTATCGACATGAACCTGGCGGAAGACAGACAATTGCTCTATGAACGCATGTGCAAGAACATGCAGAAGGACAGAGCCAGACACAACATCCTGCCGTTGAGTAAGTTCGGACTGATGCAGATTACCAGACAGCGTGTACGCCCTGCGATGGATGTCAATGTGGAGGAGACCTGTCCCACCTGTTTTGGCAAGGGAACCATCAAGTCGAGCATCCTGTTCACCGACCAACTGGAGAGCAAAATCAACCGTCTGGTCAACAAGATAGGCATCAAGACATTCAGTCTGCACGTACATCCTTACGTGGCAGCCTATATCAACAAGGGGTTCTTTAAGTCCATCAAGCGCCAATGGCAAATGAAATACGGCTTTGGCATCAAGATTATCCCCTCAGAAAAACTGGCGTTCCTGCAATATGAGTTCTACGATAAAGACCGTAACTTCATCGACATGAAGGAGGAGATTGAAACGAAATAATATGTGACGTGAGATGACAACTGTGTGGGAAATTGTTTTCTGGATATGCCTGGGCATAGTAATCTACACCTACGTGGGCTATGGCATACTTCTCTGCATTCTGTTGAAAATAAAGCACTTGCTGGGCTATCGCCGACAGCAGCCGCTACTGGGAATCAACAGGGACCTGTGGCCAGAGGTGACACTCATGGTATGCGCCTACAACGAAGAAGATGTGGTAGGGATGAAAATGGACAACACCCGCCAACTCGACTACCCGACAGAAAAGCTGCATCTGCTGTGGGTTACAGACGGGAGCAACGACAAAACCAACGAACTGCTCAGCGGCTATCCTGAAGTAGAGGTGCTCTACCAGCCCCAACGCCAAGGAAAGACAGCCGCCCTGAACCGCGGTATTGCGCACGCACAAACGGAAATCATCATCATGACCGATGCCAACACACTACTCAACAGCGGTGCTATCCAAGAGATAGCCCGCCTGTTTCAAGACCCCACAGTGGGCTGCGTGGCAGGTGAGAAGAGAGTGATGGCACGTGCCGATGAACAGACGGCCGCAAAAGGTGAAGGGGCTTACTGGAAATATGAAAGCACGCTGAAACGCTGGGACAGTGAACTGTTCTCCGCCATGGGGGCTGCGGGAGAGTTGTGCGCCGTTCGAAAGCCTCTGTACCATCCCATGCCACACGACACACTGCTCGACGACTTCATCATGTCCATGCACATCACCGCACAAAGGTACCGGATAGCCTACTCCAAAGAGGCATACGCCATGGAATACGGTTCTGCCGATATAAGGGAAGAGGGAAAGCGCAAACAGCGGATTGCCGCAGGCGGACTGCAGAGCATCTGGCGACTGAGAAGGCTGATGAACCCCTTTACCCATCCTGTATTGGCTTTTCAGTTTATATCCCATCGTGTATTACGCTGGAGCATCACACCTATTGCACTGATGGCACTTATTCCGCTCAACGTAATCCTGGTTTTCCAGTCAGCCGGATGGATATACACCGCCCTGTGGATAGCACAGATTATATTCTATCTCCTGGCATTCACAGGCTATCTGATGGAACAAAGGGGAAAGGCCTCAAAAGTCTTCTATATCCCCTATTATTTCCTGTTTATGAACATCAACGTGTTCCGCGGCATGAGATACCTGGCAATCCATCGTAATAACGGTGCATGGGAAAAGGCAAAAAGAGGATGAAATTTCATCGTTTTTTCTTCCTCTTTTCAAAAAAATGAATTATTTTTGTCGGATAATACACTGCTTATACCTAAAAACAGCATGAAAAATCAGGATCAATACTTGCAAGAACTTCAAGAGGCACGGGCCATGGCACAAGCAGCCATACGCGAGCGTGACGCCGCATATGCAAAACTGAAAGAGCATGAAGAGGCTATCAAGAAGGCAGAGAAATCCAGCCGGATGAAGTCGCTTTTCCTTGCCAACATGAGCCATGAGATACGTACTCCGCTCAACGCCATAGAGGGTTTCTCGCGTGTCTTGGCAGAAACCGAATCGGAAGAAGAGCGCATGCGGTATCTGGAAATCATCGAAAGCAACAACAAGCGCCTGCAAAGCCTCATCAACGAGATTCTCGATTTATCACGTGTAGAGTCTGGTGAGATTACTTTCAAGAAAACAGACACCAGCCTGCGCACCCTATGCAACAGTATCAAGCAGAGTTTCAAATTCCGTCTTCATGACAATATCGGACTGAAAAACATCGAGCCAGAGGACTATATCATCATGAAGACAGACCCCAACAGACTGTCGCAAGTATTATCAAACCTTATAGGCAACGCGCTCAAGCACACTACCGAAGGCATGATTTGTTTTGGCTACAGCCTGTTTGAGGAAAACACAAAAATAAAGTTCTTCGTCAGCGACACCGGTAGCGGTATCGCACCCGAAGACAGGGAGAACATCTTCCTAACCTATGTTTCCAAAGATGCAGAAAACAACAACAACGGTCACGGACTGGGGTTGGCACTCTGCAAGATTATCGTGGAGAAGATGGGCGGACACATCGGAGTGGAGTCTGAACTGGGCAAGGGTTCCACCTTTTATTTCGTGCTGCCCTTTGAGGGAACGGTAAGCGACCAGGTGGATTTACACAATTCACTGACCAACAACCGCACACTGCGCGTCAACCTGAAGCCCATGGGACAGATGAACAAGAAGAAAGTGCTGGTGGCTGAGGACGAAGAGAGCAACTATCAACTGCTGAAAAGTGTGCTGGGACAGCGTTACATACTGTACAGAGCCTTGAACGGCATCGATGCTGTGACACAGCAGGAAGAAGAGAGTCCGGACTTGATTCTCATGGATATACGTATGCCCGAGATGAACGGACTGGATGCCACCCGCATCATCAAGGAAGTGGCAAGCGACGTGCCCATTATAGCCCTCAGTGCATACGCTTTTGAGGAGGACATCTCCGCAGCCAAGGCTGCCGGATGTGATGATTTTCTGGCTAAACCGTTCCAGATTGAGGAACTGATAGACACTATTGAGAGGTATCTACAATAAATCCACACCATCATCCAACATTTCATGCTATGGGAAAACTGGCAGTTTACAAGTATCTCTCCTCGATGTTGTTGATTTTTCAACTTGTCGTATGTATCTTCACCTTTGTCGGACTTTTCGGAGGAAACAGCAGTCCGATAGGGAACACTGCCAATGCCATGCTTGTGTATGTACTTCCGTTGCTCATCGCGTGCAACCTGCTACTGCTTGTCATCTGGCTCATACGTCGCAAATGGTATATTGTTGCCATCCCATTGATTACCGATTTATGCTGTATTCCCTATATCGGCACCATGTTCCAGCTGCGCCCCGTTGCTGCCGATAGTGATGCCATCAACGGTATCAAGATAGCCACCTATAACGTTGCCGTTTTCGGTCGCGAGACTTCGGGTTTCATGGCACAGGATATCCTTTCCGAGATGAAGAAACAAAAGGTGGATGTGCTCTGCCTACAGGAATATGCCGATATGAGCGGTGACAAGAAGAACTCTGACACCTACAAAGAGTACTTCCCCTATATGGCTATCGGCAGGGAGGATATGGCAGTGTTCAGCCGTTTCCCCATTACTGCCAGCAAACCCATTCTTTTTGAGGCCACCAACAACAGTGCCATGTGGGCAGATATAAACGTAAACGGAAAACAGATAAGGATATTTAATGTACATCTGGAAACAACCGGTTTCAACCGCACCCTGCACCAGGCTGCGAAAATGCACATGCAGGGACATAATGTAGAAAGCAACCGGCTGCTGAAAGCCATCTACGGCAACTACACTTTGGGAATGTACATACGTGCAGGACAAGCCGCCACCGTGGCAAACGAAATACGTATGTCCAATATCCCCGTGGTGGCATGCGGTGACTTCAACGACATTCCTTATTCATACGTCTATAATGTGATGCTCGGCGACATGGTAGATGGTTTCAAGGAGTGTGGCAGCGGATGGATGCGTACTTATCGCGGAGCAAAGGGAGTAAGAATAGACTACATCTTCCACGACAAGTCACTGGAAGGAGTGACCTACTACACCAGCGACCTGACCTATTCCGACCACTTCCCCGTATTCATGAAGATAGCACTTTAAATCTGACCCTGAATGAGCGTTGCTCTTCGTCCCAGTTAGTGCCCAGCATTTCAAAACGTCCAATCTGCGATGTGGAGCGCACGTGTTTGCCGATACATGGGCAAACGTCGTAATCACCAATACGCACAAGGCGGAGCGTATCGGAAGCATCCTCCGGCAAGCGGTCGATGGATATGCCTTCGGGCAGGCAGTTCCTGTCAACATATTCAAACGTCACGGGTAAATCTGCAGCAATAAGTTCGTTCATACGCAACTCTATCTGCTTCTCTTCCTGCCTGTCCGGCTTTTGCTTGAGGTGAAAACTCATCTTGCTTTTTTTCCGTTCGATGTGCGCATTGTATGAACGTTCACAGCCAAAGAGTCTCATCATCGTCTGATTCAAAAGGTGTTCCGCCGTATGTGCCGGCGGAAACTCCTCCTTATGATGCTCGTTAAGCACTATATCCTCCATCTTCTTTCAGGCTTTCTTTCTTGTTTTCTCTGTTTTCACCTTCATCACCACGCCATCAGAGGCATCTATATGCAGTGCCACCTTGCCATCCCGTGCCAAGATGATACTCTGCTTTTTGGTGGTGAGCAGATTGGTAGCCATCGCCTTTTTTTCTGCAATATCCATCAAATCAAAGGCATGCGAAGGCAAAGTCACTTCAATGTCCACAGGCTGATCATCAAAGTTGACCGCCACCAGCAGCATTTCATTGCCCGACTTACGCAAGAAAGCATACTGCCGGTGCAGATGTCCGTTAACATACATCACATCAAAGAAACTGCCTTCCCTGACAGCCTTCTCCTTGGCGGCTATACCCATCACTTTGCAATGGGCAGCATACAACTCCTTTTCTTCCTGCGACAGCTTGCCAGCCTCTGCCCTGCACAGGGTATCGATACTCCAATAGTCGAATATGGTAGTACGGCCATCGCATCCGCTGAAGCCTTCCTTATCCATTCCCCTCTCTCCATATTCCTCTCCGGCATACAGCATGAAAGGGTTGGAGCGCATCAAAAGCGATACTATCAGGGCGGGGACACCCCTTCTACCCTCTTGTGCGAAGAAACGGCTTGCCACACGCTGTTCGTCGTGGTTTTCCAAGAAGTAGAGCATGTGACTGGCAATATCGTCAGTAGCCTGCCATGCCTGCGTGATGGATTGTGTGCTCCACCCATGACAGGTCACAGCACGTAAGGTGTCATACATCCCCACCTTGTCATACAGCAAATCAAAGCCTGCACTGATATAGTTGCGGTATTGGGCTGGATTATACACCTCACCTACAAATAT
>JBJEKQ010000073.1:0-38663 GCA_051878715.1 Prevotella sp. | reverse complement strand
CATTCTAAAATAAAAAGGGGCGGCTTTGGGGCAGACTAAAAAAGAAAACACCCAATCTTACATTTTTGGGTGTAAAATTGGGTGTAAATCTTGTAAATCACTGACAATCAAGTGATAGTGCGGAGAGAGAGGAAATGAATTACCGCGAACACCGACATATAAAATTGACATCCCTTAGCATCTTCGCCCACTTCTATCAGTTCAGACTCTGACACAAACATTCCCATTGAAGCTATAGCAGCACGAAGAGACAGGGCTATAGCATTGCATTCGCTTCCTTCCCAATTGAAACCGATTAGATACAATATCCAGCCAGCCAAGAAGACAATACAAGCGTAAAGCATCAGATGATTAATAAGATGCTTCCTTACAGAACTGCGCTTTAGCAAGAAGATACTTATTATAAGGAATAGTATCAACAAAAACAATTGCAACGTTGAATCAGAAGTCCAATTATTTGTGGAACTGCATACTATTTGGAATAAATTCTTGTGAACCTGAGCTTCACATACACATAGTAATTGATTAATCATCATATCTAAACTTATTTTCTCACAATTTCAAATCCTAATTTCTTTACCAATTTTAGTGTTTGCATAGCCATTTCTCGATCGTATAGTTTCTCGCTTTCCGGCAGATTGCAGTATGGTATCATGTCGGGAGTCTCTTTCTTCTGGTCATTTCGCTCCGGACCATACGACCAGCCTTGGTCTCTGCGGTGCTTTGCCCATATTTCATGAGCATTTTCGGCTATCGCTTCCTGTAATTCTGACAGGTCTTCTGAGAGTTCCACGTCGTCAAGACCTATTGGAAACGGCTCGTAGATGAACCTGTCGGTAGTGTTTATGACTACCAAATAATTGTTTGATTGCCTCCATGCCTCCATGAATGATGATATAGAGTACTTCGTCAACTCTTCGTCTGTATTTGGATTGAAAAGGATTATCTCGCTTGACTCTGTAGAAATAGAGCTGATAGCCACGGCATGGTTCGGATGTTGGTTTTCTGATGACTGGGCATTACCGAGAAGAGTATCGTCAACTACAGCAATGAGTTGGTTCCCGGCTGAGAGCAGGCGGACAACCTCCTCAATAGTGGAATTGTATCGACGGCTGACAGAAAGATTGTTTTTCTCTAAAAGCCTACCTATATTATATAATGGCATTCCTTTATCTCTAAGCCAACAATTCTTATAGGCAGTATCGAGAAGGCTTTTGTGTGTAACCTCAATGCCAAACTGATGAAGGACAAATTCTTCGCACTCTATGTCACATAGGTAGGTCTCCTTCTTCTTTGCTGCCATGGCAGTCATCGGAATGATAGTTGGCTTTACAGTTATAGCCATGTCCTCGTCCACTTCATTTGCGATGCGGATGATTTCCTGCAGTTCCATGTCTTGCTCTGCTGCTTTCAGCACGCGCATGGTGTCTTCTGCATTGGTATTCCCATCGAGGAATGCAGCCAGGAGTTCGTCTGAAATTTGATTTTTATCGTTCATAATGTCTCTTATCTTTTAGTGCAACTTTTGCAAGAGCAGCCATAGCCCTGCGTTTAATATTATATAGATTGTCAACAGTAACGAATAGTTCCTTAGCTACCTCATCCGGAGTCATGTCGTCAATCATCAGCATACGGATTACCTTGGCATAACGCTGATTTCTCATTTGGCGAAGCAGGTTGTCAACATCCATCTTTGCCTGTGAAGATTCTATACCACCTGTTTGCCTGTTTCTATTATCAAGAGGTTCTTGGCTTTCGTCATCTATCACTTTACCATCCGTTTTCAGTTTCAGACAGAAGCGAATGGCTGTTGTCTTAAGCCACTGATAGAGTGTGCTTTCAAACTTGAACTGTCGTAATCTACGGGCATCATTAGCCATCAGATAGATGTACAGTTCGCTTATCACCTCGTCGTAATCGACTTTCTGTTTGTCAAATACCCTATGGATGATACTCAACATCAATGGACGACAGTCTTTAAAGAAGAACTGAGCCGTCACACGTGAGTCTCGTCCTATTAGGGCTTTTACTATTTCTTGATCGGTCATAATATCTGTCAATCGTAATAATTCGTTATTTTTCCCTGTTCTATCAAGTCATCCTTAATTTTCTCCATAAAATCAGTGGGAATGTAGGCTGTGAGCACATATCCGATGCCGTTCAGCTCTACGGCGATACGTTGCTGACCTGCCGCTCTGACAACCTGTCCTACAACGCCCTTGAAGTCGCCACACACAACCTTGAAATAATCACCGCTCTTGAAATGGCATCGGTCCTTCGACGTAGCCAAGATGTGCTCATTCTTTGTTTCCACAACTTTGATGAATGACTTCATCCTGCCATCGGAGATAGTGATAGGAGGATTGAGCTGGGTGTCTGGCTCGATGGGCTTTGTTTTGTCGGTATAGTATTTCAGGAAACTTGCAGTCTTGGCAGGCTGCTTGACAAAGTCGTGAGTCCGCTCACGGGTCATATAGGCAAAAACAAGACCGGGAAGAAAAGGCTTTTCGAGCAGCCTTATCTTCCCTGATATTTCTACTTTCTCATAACGCAGTGGGATATAGTACAGTATATCCGCCTTCTTGAAAGCATCAATGACGTCTTTCAAATGATTACGCAATATACGTAGTACAAACCATTGGTGGTTTGCCTTAGGCACAAAGTCCGAGGTTACCCCTGTATGGGAGTTCTCTGCCTGTGGGCTTTGAACTTTGGGGGAGACGTTGGAGGCAAGTCCAGCGTGAGAGGGTTTGTTCCCGCCTCGTCGGGTGTGCACATTAGGCAATGTGTCCATCTTTACGTATTGTCTTAATAACCAATACCGACAGGAAGGCCTGAAACCGCATCCGCTACAGAAACCGACTCCGACAAAGGCACCTATCCATACTTACGAAAAACATACCTAAAACCTGTCTCCGTTCATGTTCCGTCTCCGTTCATATCCTCCAATCACATCAAGGTGGCATCCTGCCATTTTCTTATGTCAGTCCCATGCCATCGACCTCTTTTTATGGAGAATCGCATACGCAGTATGTTGTTGCATCCTTCAACCTGTCTCGACAATTTTGATATGCTACACCCTGATGCAGAAAGTATAGGCTACTACTCCAACAAGTTGTAAAACCACAAATTGTCTATACGCAAAGGTAGGAAAATTTTACAAATACAAGAAAACAACCAAAGATAAAATCTTCACAACTCTTAAATTTAATCAATATTAACCATGAAAAATATCATATATCAGGATGTTTTTATATATAAAATTGCCGAATAACACCAAATTTAAGCTATATAATCACGGTAAACCATCGCATAATCACAAAACATGTTTTTTACCCTCGTCAATAACTCTTTGGACCACGGTTACACTCATGTCTTACACTATAGGTAACATGATGCTAAAATAATCAGAGAAGACAGGTACATCAGACCCACAACGGTGACTTCGACGGTTTCTGATGTCTATAGCAGAGAAGCATGATGAATTACTGAATGAATCTGCCTTCAGATTGATTTGATTTAAAAACAAAAAGGATCCCCTCAAATCCTTGTAACGATACGGATTTGAGGGAATCCCTTATGATATCCTACACGGATGTGTGTTGTCACACCGGTGCCATCCGCTTATTTCAGCATCATCGTTTTACCATCTACGATATATACACCCCGGCGGGGAGCAGTAACCCTTTGTCCCATGGTATTATAAATGTGATGCACCTGTGTTTTGCCTTCGCAAACAGTTACAGATTCTATGCCCGTGCTCACCCGCAGTGGAAGAGACGGGGCGGAGAGCGCACCATGACTGTTGACAGATTGCACGCTCACCTCTTCACCGGCTTGGGCTGCATATTCGGTGGCAGTGGTGAAGGCACTGACAACTCCATTCACAGTCACCACATAGCATATCGCATATTCGTCGGCATTCCATGTAACCATGCCGCCTGTCTGTGCCAGTTGCGGCACTTCGGTCTTCTCCACCACTTCCAGCGGATTCCACACACCGGTATTGGCGTTGTTGGTTCCGTCTCCAGCCATGGCATTGGCAACGGTGTATTGGGCTGCCTCCTCATCGGTGAGATAATTCTTGGCCTTGCCCGAGATGGTTTCTCCGTTTGAGGTATAATAGTAGTCTTCAATGGATTTTTCAGAAAGGGCATACCCGTTTCGATCTACTATGTCATATACCGCCCACAGTTTCGGCAGTCCTCCCATAGTGGGATACCAATATCCGTCATAGGGTTTCACTTCCATCTTGGTATGCAGGAACACCGTCACAGGCCTTTCGTGCCAAGGACGTCCCAGATACACCTGGAAGTCTTCAGGCACCGCAGAATAGGTGGTGGTGATGGTGGTATTGTTGAACACGTATCCCCATCGGGTAGCTTCCGGATGGTTGGGTGCCACAATAAATCCCCCACTCTTCCTGTTGATGTTGAGCACGCAGTTTTCAAACCACACATCTCCGGAGCCATAGATGAAATCCACACCGCCCTCAATGGTGGATTGGTGGAAGAACTGTCGGTTGTAGGTGCCGTTGCTCTTGTACGTGTCCTGATAGGAGCGCGCGTTGATGTCGTCAAACACGGCACGGTCGGAGGTGATGTTCATACAGAGTGCCTGTGGACCTTCCATCCTGTGGATGGTCCAGTTCTCGTTGTCAATGGTGATGCCCTGCATGAAGAAGTCCGTGGCAGAAGGCTGCACCTCCAGCGTGGCACCGGCATCCACATGATACCACACACGCGACGGGTCGCTGCTGCCTCCGTCCAGACGGTCGGTAGCGATGGTCACTTTGTCCTTTCCCTGACCAATCAAATGGATATTCGGTTTGTTGACATACACCAGACGGCAGTCATCATAGTCATTCTTTCCTCCGGGAATCTGTTCTGTCGGAGCACCGGTTCCTGTCTGGGAGGTGGTATAGCGTGTGCCGTAACCCGAGTTGAACGAGAGGTTCGGGTCGTTATAGTAACCTTCCTTGACAAATATCAGATAGGGCTGCGTGGCATTGGAGGGAGCATCGTCGATGGCATCCTGAATATAGCGGTACTGCTTGGGCATGGTGGCGGTGGCAGGAATACTCTGTCCCTGCTGCAAGTCGAGTGACTTGTCCACCACAGCGTCAAAGATTCGGCTTTCGGGCTTCTGCTTGTCCATCACGGTAAAGGTCAGCGTCATCGCTCCGGCGGCATTGCCCGAGCGGTCTTTCACATAGCCAGCGGGCAGCGTGAAGGTGTAGGTGGCTCCATACGCCAGCATGTTATAGTTGAACGACACACTGCGGGTGTTCCATACCGGTTGCAGAGTCTTGTCATTCAGCGTGGCAGGCTGTTCGGTATTTCCAGCCTGGATGCGCTCGTTGTATGAGATGGTGATGCTGCCCGACGCACTCACTCCCACTGCATTTTGTGCAGGCAGCGTAGCAGTCACCTCGGGTGCCACATCATCGGCTGTCACTTCGGCTGTCGCCAGTACATATACATTGCCGAGTCCCGACTCCGAGTGTGAGGTGTATTTCATATTGTCGAAAGTCTCGGTAAAGTCGTATGCCGTTGAAAGGAGAGCATCCCCTACTCCGGTGATGCGCACCCTCACCAGAGGCTGTCCGTTGGCTTCTGCCGGCAGTGTGAAAGATACGGGAACTATCACATTGGCGGTCATGTCCCAAGTGGCTCCGGCAATGTCTGTGTATGTACTGCCGTCAAGGGAATATTGTGCCTTGTAGGTCTTGGCGGCAGCATTCTTTGCCGCCATATCGGCATTGAAGCTGACCTCCGTAAATCCCTGTGTAGAGAACTGGTATTGCCATGCAATGTCTCTCGTGTCGTAACCGTTCTGGTACAATCCGTTGATGCCTGCCAGCACCACTCCTGTACGGTTGCGCACCACGGGAGTGCCGGTACTCTGCGAATATACCAATGTGCCGTCGCTCACGCGCACCACACAGGCTGTGGCTTCACGGTTCTCATCCCATGCCACGTCGGCAGGAAAAGGATAGGAGGCAGTGGTGGGATAGGCATAAACCTGGGTGAGTGAAGCATCGAACACTGCCACAAAGTCCTGCACCTCATAGTTGGCTACCAGACTCATGTTCTCGTTCACGGTAATCTGGCGCACTGGCTGTGTGCCGGCATTCTCGTGTCCATCGGTCCATTGCATGAACTTGAGAATTTTCGACTCGTTGGCAGTGGCTGTAACCACAGTGCCTTCCTCATAGCGTCCGTCATGGTCATTGGGCGTGAGGGTTATCGAACCCAGGCTGCGCTCTGCATCATTGGTGCAACTGGTGGTAACGGTATAGACAGGAATGGGGGAAAACACTGCCGTCACCACCTTATTGGCATCCATTTTCAGTGTATAGGCAGATTCTGCCGATACAACAGCGCCATCTACCTGCCATTCCTTGAACCGATAACCGAAGTTGCGCACTGCCGACAAACTCACCTCAGTGCCTTCTTTGTAGGAATCCATCGAAGGATCTTGGAGCACCGTGCCGGCACCCTCTGGCTGCACACTGACGGCAAGCGTGTATTTGGTACTTTGCTGCAGCGTGCCTTTCAGCTGGCCTTCTATCACAATGTCGTTGAGACCTACCGACTTGGTACTCCCCAGTCCCAGTACGGATACAGACAGTTTCAACGGATTCTGTGCGTCAGCCGACACACCGCTCACCTCAGATGCCAGGGTGGTCAGTTCCAAGTTTTTTGCCGAACGGTTGATGGCTGCATTCTCACATATCACGCTCTCGCCGGTACCGCTGATTTTGGCGGTAATGGTGCCGCCGTCCGTACCATAGCGTGCTGCCTGGAAAGATACCTTGGTAGGCAGAAACACCAGCCCATCTTCCACGTTGAGGGTATAGACAATGGTGTTGCCCTCTGCTGGTGAAGACGGAAAGGAAGCGCCGCTTCCGTTGTACACCTTGGTCTGTATCTTTCCGTTGTCAGTACTTCCGCTCCAGGTCAGTCCTCCGTTATCGCTCACCGTGAGCAGCGAACCGTAGGCCACACTTTTTCCGCTGAAACCCACGGTCATGCTATCGGGGGTAAAGGCAGGCTCTGAATCCACCAGAGGATATGCCACATTTCCCGCAATGTCCAGCACTTGTCCGCCGGCTTTGGTGGCAGTGCCATGTATGGTCATCTCAGCCACACAGAGGTACTTGCCCGTGGCTTCCGCACTCTGTCCGTTATACCAGGGATACAGGCGCACGTAAAGGCTCTGTCCCTCTTCCAGTTCTTCTGCCAGCGAATACTCTATCAAGGTGGGGGCATCCTTTGCCATGTTCACCTTTTCGTCCATCAGCACAGGGTTGGAAAAGTCTTTGTTGGTGCTGTAATAGGCGTGATAACTCACTGCCGAACCGCCCCTGCCCGAGATATAATACGATATTTTGTCCACTGCATAACTGTAGTCAGCAGGACAGGTCACCTTGAACTCTGCATAGCGAGTGGACACCTCGTCTATCTCTGAAATGCCCCATGTGCCTGTGGTAGTAGTGAGCAACTGCATGGTGCGTGCCTCGTCACCGGTGCCGATGGCGCCGTATTGCTTTACCACCAGACCGCTCAGACTCTCTTCAGCCACCGTGAGCAGTTCATTGCTCTGAGGCTCAGTGGAGGATGTGAGGGGCCATACTGCCGACACCTCGGTACCACCCGACAGGTTGATGGCTTCTGCCGTGAGTTGCAGGGTGGCAGTCTGTCCATCCACCGAGGCGGTGAGGGTGCCGTTCTGCACACCGGGTGCCGTAAGATTGACTTTCACATATACGGAAGTGATGATGTTATTGCCGTTGTCTGACACCGAAACACTGTTGCTGTAGTTCACCTTGTCGGTGGAAACCAGGAAATTGCCATCTGTGGTGATGGTCATGGTGGACCCTGCATTCAGGCCGAAAGCCGACACATTGAACTCTTTCACGATACTCTGTCCCTGATAGGCACGCCCCATGTCGCCCGATGTGGGGTTGAAAGTAATCTCTGATGACACGATTACATCCTGCGCCAGTTCTGCCAGTATCGCTTTCTTTTTGGAATCTGTTTCCGATTCCGCCTGCATTTTCAGTTGCTGAGCAAACTCGCGTGCGATGAGTGTGGCTCCCAGAATTGCAGGATGGGTAGAGTCATCCGCACAAAAAAGGTTGGCGATGCAATAGGCTTCTCCGTATTGCAGATACAGGTTGGCGGTAAGTGTGGTAAGGTCGATAAACGGCACATCCTCATACTCGTCAGCCACATTGTGGGCCTGCACCACGTAGTCATAGGTGTCATCGCTGGCAGGCACGCTGTTGCCGGTAGTCAATGTCTTGCCGTCGCACAGGGTGAAGCTGTCTCCCAGGTCATGCCTTCCATTGCGCCGGATATCACCGTTGGAAAAGTATTTCCTGCAGATGGGTCCCACCACAATAGGCTTGACGCCCATGGCTTTTGCCTCGTTGATGTATTTTCTGATGAAATCCTTGTAGGTGCCCGAAGCGGTGGTTCCACGGTAGTCGGTACTGGCAGCCGTAGCGGCATCGCCCATGTTGGTGTAATACTGCTTCACCACATCACCGTCGGCTCCGCCGTTCTTTTCATCATTGTGTGCAAACTGGATAAGCAGGAAGTCACCTGCCTGCATGGCATCGCTTCCGCCGGTGACCAGGGTGGGCCAATAAGCGGTTTCCATGTAGAACGATTTACTGGAGGCGCCCGACTTGCCACGGTTGTTCACCGTGATATTGTCCTTGTTGAAGAACTGCTGCAGCATCTGAGCCCATCCACGCTTGTCGGTCGAACCGTCTGTGGGATAGTTTGCCATGGTGGAGTCTCCGATGGTATGCACCTTCTTCTTCGCCTCAACGGGCACGTTCACCGTCAGCAACGACAGGGTACATGCCATGAGATAGATAAAGAATTTGTTGTACATTGTGAATAACGTTTTGAAGGTTTTCAGTAAAGATTCAAAAAATTTTGCATACAAAGTTAGGTAATACAAAAACATTAGAGGGGGATATTATAGTCAAACAGGGGGAATTTTTGGTTCATCCGCACTTTTTAGCCGTTTTCCGCCCCACTTTTGCTCCCTTACAGGAGCGGGAGCAAACAAAAAAAACGCCCCATTCCCATCACAATACGAAAATAATCATTACCTTTGTACCTTGCCGTGATACAGGTGCTCCCTTCTCGCAAAGACAGTGTTGACAACTGGTTGTATCTACACGGTAAGTTACAGCGAAAAAGGACAGGAAACAACTTCAGAAAACCATTACAGATATGAGCAAGGAGTGGGATCTTATCATCACCAACCAGTCTAAATTACTGAGCCTCAACCTTTCTGAGGTATGGAGATACCGGGATTTACTGCTGATGTATGTCAAACGGGATGTCGTTACTCTATACAAGCAAACCATTCTGGGACCACTCTGGTTCCTTATCCAGCCGCTGCTCACCACTATCATGTTCATGTGTGTGTTCGGCGGCATTGCAGGCATCAGTACCGATGGGGTGCCGCAGGCGGTGTTCTATTTGGGCGGACTGGTAGGATGGAACTATTTTGCCGACTGCCTGACCAAATGCTCCGAAACATTCAATGCCAACCAGCACATCTTCGGCAAGGTGTATTTTCCCCGTCTGGTGGTGCCGCTCAGCATCACCATCAGCAATCTCATCAAGATGGGCATACAGTTTGCCCTGTTTCTTGCCGTATATCTCTACTACATAGCCATTGGCGCCTCTTTCAGTCCTAACTGGACAATAGTGTTGATTCCCTTACTGATACTCATGCTTGCCGCCATAGGACTGGGGTTGGGCATGATTATCTCCAGTCTCACCACCAAGTACCGCGACCTGAGATACCTCATCTCTTTTGGCGTGCAACTATGGATGTATGCCACACCTGTCATCTATCCCCTGTCGGTACTGCAAACCAACTATCCCAAATATGTGTGGCTGATGGCTATCAATCCACTTACCTCTATCCTTGAAACCTTCAAATATGCCTTCACTGGTGTGGGCATCTTTCACTGGGGCTATCTGGGCTACAGTGCAGCCGCCTCGGTGGCTATTCTCATACTGGGCATTATCATTTTCAACAGGGTGCAACGAAACTTCATGGATGTAATATAGGTGGTCATCCCCTTCACTACTCTCCCAAAGACTTCACAAAGTCAATCCCACAAAAAGTGAACTGTATGTAACAAGGGAATGCAGTTTTTTTGACAATTTGTTTGGTAACATCGGGAGATAATAGTATATTTGCAGAGATAATTGGACAATAATAGTATATTAGCAGCATCAAACGGAGTAGATAGCTGGCCACATGTAACGTAAGATGAAAGGATATTTTAAGATTTTTGTACTCGTTGGGATGACTCTTGTGAGCATGACTTCGGCAAGAGGGGAAGATGGTAAAAAAGATGAGTTCGTGCAGAACTCATTTTGGAGCAACTGGTATGTGCAGTTCGGTTTGGATATGTCTCTGCAGAATCCCTATGGCCACGACTTCTTCAACGGTGTATTTCCGAACGGCAAGTCCTTTGGAGTGAATGCCTCCATCGGAAAATGGTTTACTCCTGTCGTAGGAGCAAGAGCACATGTGAACTGGGAGAACGGCATCAAGCTGTTCAAAAACGGGCACGACAGCTGGCTTGCCCCTTTCTATCAGCCGGGTACGAATATGGACAAGGGGGGATATATCACGGTAGTCGGTGATATACAGTTTGACATTCACAATCTGTTCTGGGGCTATAAAGAAGACAGAAAATGGAACATGCAGGTTTATCCCCGTGCAGGAGCAGCATATAACTTTGGCGTTTCCAAAGGAACACCGCTGATAGGAGTAGGTATTGGAAACACATACCGTCTGAACGACAAGTGGCTGGTATATCTCGATGCCACATACAACATGGTATCAAGTGGCTTCGTGGGTGTGGAGAAAAATACCGGCACCGGTTCCAACAGCAATGGTTTTTTTGAGATAGCCTTGGGAGCACAGATGAATCTCAGCAAGACAACAAAATTTACCAAAAAAAGGAATGACTCCGATGAGAGGGCTATCAGCGGTCTTTGGGATGACTGGTTTGTACAGTTTGGACTCGACATGACACTCCAGAATCCCTACGGAAAGAATTTCATCGGTGACGTATTCCCAAAGGGAAAGACTTTTGGCATTGACGCCGCCGTGGGCAAATGGTTTACACCAGAGATGGCACTGCGCTTCAAAATAAACTGGGAGAACGGCATTCCTCTCTTCCGCAACCATCACCTGGAATGGGTAGGACCTGCAGACAATCCGCAAAGCAATATGGACCAGGGAGGCATTTTGCTTCTTTGTCTGGACATGCCTATCAGCGTAAAGAATATTTTCATGGACTACTCTCCCGACCAGAAGTGGAACTGCTATGCATATCCGCGCGCGGGACTGGCGTGTAACCTTGCCATGAGTTCATCGTCGCCTATGGTTGGCGTGGGTATGGGAGGAGCCTACAGGCTTAATGACAAACTGAGTCTGTACGCGGAAACTGCCTATCAGATGACTACCAGCGAGTTTACCGGTGGAGTGTCGGGCACGGGCATGGAAGTAGCTGCGGGAAGCAACGGATTCTTCGACCTTAATGTAGGTGTACAGATTGACCTTTAAGTATAATAGAACCACACCTTATGCAAAACATATCGGGTTACCGGAAAAACAGTGAATAGTGATTAGCACATAGTATTAAATACCCTTGGCACATTGACATATAGATTTGTGAAGGGAAATATAGGAAACAACTAAAAAAAATGTATGATTAAAGCAACTGTGTTGGTGATAGGTATTGACCTGATACTGGTGAATGCCTTGTATTTATTGTTCTACTACATAGGATGGCACAACGGTGACTATTCGATGTGGTATCTGATTAACGTGTTCTATCTTTTTGTAGTATCTACGATCAAGCCTTTTGCACAAAACCAGTTCGTGCGCACGGATCAGATATTTGGAAGGATTCTGAAATCTGGACTGGTTTATTTCATCCTGCTCTCAACATTCCTGATTGTAGATGATAACTTCGAGCATCATCCGTTGACACTGATTATGGAGTTTGGAATCAGTATAATAGTGATGTTCTACGGCAGATATGGAGCACGAGAACTGCTGAAGTACCTACGCTCGCAAGGCAAGAATACCAGACGGGTGGTCTTTGTGGGCGCGGGACATAACCTGGCATACCTCTATCAGATAATGATGGGAGAGTTGAGCACGGGCTACCGTGTATTGGGATATTTTGAAGACAGGGACTCAAGACATCTGCCTGAAACTATCGTCCGACTGGGCATGGTGAACGACCTTAAAAAATGGTTGGAGAACAACCGGGTAGATCATATCTACTGCAATCTGCCGTCAAGTCGCTCGAACGAGATTATCCAGATTATCAACTACTGTGAGAAACACTTTGTAAGGTTCTACTCGGTGCCCAACGTACGCAACTACGTACACCGGCATATGGTAGTCAAGATGATGGACGACATGCCAGTGCTGACTATCCGCGAGGAACCACTGAGCAAGTTGCACAACAGGATTCTGAAACGCCTGTTCGACATTATGGTGAGCAGTTTGTTTATTGTCACATGTTTTTGGTGGATTTGCGCCATCGTGGCTCTGATAACCAAGATAACGATGCCCGGTCCTATCTTCTTCAAGCAGAAAAGGAACGGATTGCTGGGCGAGGAATTCTACTGTCTGAAGTTCCGCTCGATGAGGGTGAATGCCGATGCCGACAAACTGCAGGCAACGAAAGACGACCCGAGGAAGACGAAATGGGGCAACATCATGAGGAAGACAAACATTGATGAACTGCCGCAGTTTCTCAATGTTCTCATGGGTTCTATGTCGGTAGTAGGACCGAGACCCCACATGGTGAAGCACACGGAAGATTATTCGGCACTGATAGACAAGTATATGGTACGCCACTGGGTGAAGCCTGGAATAACTGGCTGGGCACAGGTACGCGGTGCACGCGGCGAGACACAGGAGTTGTGGCAGATGGAAGACCGTATCAAGAAGGACGTATGGTATGTGGAAAACTGGTCGCTGTGGCTCGACATACGCATTATGTACCTGACATTGAGAAACGCACTTTTGGGCGACAAACAAGCCTATTAAATGATGTAACAACTGAATAGGGCAATCAGTTGCTAACTGAACAGGGTATTCAGTTGCTAACTGAATAGGGCATTCACTTGACAACTGAACAGGGCAACCAGTTGACAACTGAATAAAGTAACCTAAAAACGATACTGCCCCCAAAAAGTTTTTCAGACTTTTTGGGGGCAGTTTATTGGGTGGTTTGTAGATTATTCTACCTCTGCTTACTCGTGGGTGTAGAGATTCCAACCCAGGTAGTTCTCCATGGCGTCACGCAACACATCCACCACATCGGTGCGCACCAATGCCACATGATGTTCGAAGGCATTGCGGCAGATATATTTCAGCAGTTGCTGCAGATTGTTTACCTTGGTCACGGCGATGCAACCGTCCATTCCATACGGATCGCTGGTTATCTCTCCCTTGCCCAGATATGCCTTGATGATACCCTTGGGGTCATCGGTAGAGATGCGGAAGAAGGTGAACGGTCCTTCCGACACCTTGGCATATACGGCACCGAAGGTGCGTACCTTGCCCAAAGTACGTCCCAAAACGCCCAAAGGACCTAACTTCAAATCTTCATTGCCCACGAAGCCACGGGCGAAGTTGCCGCAATGGGTGCATACGCACTTGTTGCGGTCTTGCGCAAAGTTATTGTTCCAGTCAGCCAAGGCAGCGGGTTGCTGGGTAGCCAAAGTCAAGGCGTACATGGAGATAGCTCCTGCCAAATCGGTCTCGCAGGCAGCAGGAATGAGTTTGTCTGACAGCATCGACATGGTGACACAGGCAGCACAACCATAGTTCTGCTCCAAGCTGTCCCAGCACTGGATAGCCACGGCATCCACCTGCTCCGCCTCCATCCAGTTTTCCACCGCCACGCCAAACTTTGCCTGTACACGCAGTTTGTCCTGATAGTTTTCAGGCACCTTGGCGTATGCTGGTATCGTTTCCAGTTTCTTCAGGAACTTCGGGTCATCATCGGCGATGCGCTCTGCATTGTACAGTATCTCCGAGAGATCTACAGGAACCACTGTAATGCCCGCACGCTGCAATATCTTCTCACTGGCTCTGCAGGTATTGAAACCGAGCGGACGTGTTCCTATCTGTCCCAAACGACAGTGGCGCAAACCGTTCACCACACGGCACACGGCAGCAAACTTCACAATGTCGGCCTTTACCAATGGGTCGTAAATATCGTAGGTGTGATAGGTGGTATCAGAGAAGGGGATGCCATATTGATAAAGGTTGTTGCATACGGAAATCTTTCCGCAGAAAGCATCACGGCGCTGATCCAAATCCACCTTGTCGTTATAGTCATCGTATGCCTGTACCAGTACAGGAACATTGAGGTTGGCTTCACTGATGGCATTGATAATACCTATCTCATAGCCGAAATTGGGCAGACACACGATGATACCGTCTATACGCTCGCGGTTTTCCTTGAACTGTGCAGCCACCTTCAATCCGTCTTCACGGGTCTCGATGGATGAGCTTCCTGTCACGGTGGCGTCTTCGGGCAGTATCACATACTCATAGCCACATTCGTCCATGATGCGCAGTATCTCTTTTCTCACGTCCTTTGCCAATGCGGAATTGAAGTAGGCACGGGTGCCGATGATAATACCGAAGCACTGTTTTTTTGTTACTTTGTTCATTGTGTTTTAGGTTTTAAGTTTTTATTTAGGCTTGTTTGACTGTCATTTGAATCACCCCATTGACGGCGCGGTGCCATCCTGCCACCATCTGTGCCACCTGTTCACGGGGCATGGCACTATGGAACTCCTGGCGCGACTTACGGTATTGCGCCACTTCGTCGAAAGAGGCATACACCCCGCGTGCCAGCACATTCATCACCACCGCACCGAGAGCACTTGCCTCCTCCACATCCGAACAGTTCACGGGTACGCCCAGCATATCCGACTGCATCTGCATCAGCGTCTGGTTTTTGGTAGGTCCGCCATCCACACGCAGTTCTTTCAAAGTTACTCCGGCTTTCTCGGTCATGGCTGTCACCAAATCGTTCACCTGATAGCAAATACTCTCCAAAGCGGCACGCAGCACATGGGCGCGTGTGGTAGAAAGACTCATGCCCACCAAGGCAGCACGCGCATCTGCATTCCACCAGGGAGCACCCAGTCCAGCAAAGGCAGGCACCAGATACACGCCTCCGTTGTCGGTCACGCGCAGTGCCTCCTGCTCCACCTCTGCCGGTGAACCTATCAGTTGCAACTGGTCTGCCATCCACTTCAGTGTGGCCCCCGTGCAATGGATATTTCCCTCAAAGCCATAGTAGGTATGTCCTTTTGCGGCAAACGCCACCGATGTGACCAATCCTCCGGGTGCCTTGCAGTAGTTCTCCCCGATGTTCACCATCACACTCGACCCTGTGCCATAGGTGGTCTTTCCATAACCTTCGGCAAAGCACATCTGTCCTGCCAGAGCCCCATGACTGTCACCCAGCACACCTGCAATCTCGATGGGATGCGGCAACACGCCCTCTGCAGTGGTTTCTCCGAAAGAGGCATCGCAAGGCAGCACTTGCGGCATCATGCTGGCAGGAATGCCAAAGAGTTTCAGCAGTTCCTCATCCCACTGCAGGGTGTGGATATTGAGCAGCAGTGTACGACTGGCATTGGTCACATCAGTCAGATGACGCTTGCCACCTGTGAGTTTCCACACCAGCCAACTGTCGATGGTTCCCATGAGCAGATTGCCGGCATCGGCTTCGCTGCGTGCTCCCTCTACATGATTGAGCAGCCAGTGCACACCGCTGGCAGAGAAATAGGGATCTATCAGCAATCCGCTTCTCTCCTGCACCATCTCCTGCAATCCCTCTGCCTTGAGCCGGTTGCAATATTCCGCACCGCGCAGGCACTGCCACACCACTGCATGGGCAATGGGTTTGCCTGTGTTGCGGTTCCACACCACTACCGTCTCGCGCTGGTTGGTGATTGCCATGGAATAGTCGGCACCTGCCGGCTCACCGGCAAGCAGTTCCCTGATGCCCTCTATCACATTGTCATATATCTCTTCGGCATCATGCTCCACCCATCCGGGTTGGGGATAATACTGCCGGTGCGCCTTGTTCACACGCTTCAGCATCTGCAACTGCTCGCTGAAAAGCATTATCTTGGTACCGCTGGTACTCTGGTCAATGGCGATGATTCTGTGTTCCATACCCGTCACTTGTTTAGAAAATCAAGGGCAGACTTCACGATACCCTCGGCATCCATGCCATAATGATGGAAAATCTCTTTGTTGGTACCATGCACGGCATTCTCATCCGGAATGCCGATGATGCGCACGGGCACGGGATGTTCTGACAGCAGTTCGCACACCATGGCTCCCAAGCCACCGCATCTGCTGTGCTCCTCCACCGTGATGATGCGCCCTGTCTCTGCGGCAGCCTTCAACACTGCCTCTTCGTCGCAAGGCTTTATCCAACTCATGTCGAGCACACGCGCGGAGATTCCTTGTTCCGCCAGCTGTTTTCCTGCCTGCAAGCAGTGCCACACGGTTTCTCCAGCACCAATGATGGTGAGGTCTTTGCCCTGTAACAGCACATTTGCCTTGCCTATCCCGAAGGTGAAATCATCGTTCTCATACACATCAGGCACTGCAGCCCTACCCACCCTCACATATACGGGATGGGGGTAATCTACCAGGAAGCGCACCAGTTTTTCAGTGGCTCTTCCGTCGGGAGGCAGACAGATGTTCATGCCCGGAAAACAGCGCAGGGCAGCCATATCGTGCAGGCTGTGATGGGTAGCGCCCAAGGCGCCGTATGCCACACCTCCACTCACGCCCAGTATCTTCACAGGGTTCTCGCTGTATGCCACATCCACCTTGACCTGTTCCAGACTGCGTGCCACATAGAAACATGCGGGACCACATACAAAGGTCTTCATTCCCGAGTGTGCCAATCCCGCTGCGATGCCCACGGCATTCTGCTCGGCGATACCACATTCTACGAACTGCTGCGGCAACTCCTTGGCAAAGTCGCTGAGGGTTACAGAGCCACGTGCGTCGGTGGTTACAGCCACTATCTGTTTATCTGTCTTTGCCAAGGCAAGCAATGTCTCGGTAAAACTTTTTCTGCATGCTTTCATAGTCGTCAAAGGTTGTTGTTTAGTTGTTCCAGATGTGCTATTCTCTCGCTGATTTCGGCAATGGCCTGCCGGTACTGCTGTTCATCAGGCATGCCATGGTGCCACGATGCCACATTCTCCATGTAGCTCACCCCTTTCCCCTTGGTGGTATTGCTTATCAGCAGATGAGGCTTGCCGTTCCGGTAATCTATACTGTCAAAGGTGTCGATGATGCTCTGCATGTCGTCACCGTTCATCTCCTTCACATCCCATCCGAAAGCTGTCCAGCGCTCACGGATACTCTCTATAGCCATCACGTCCTCCGTATTGCCGCTGATTTGCAGATGGTTGCGGTCGATGACTGCCACAAGATTGTCCAGATGATAATGCCCGCCAGCCATGGCAGCCTCATAGATAGAGCCTTCGCCCTGTTCGCCGTCGCCCATCATCACGTATGTATGCCATGCCTCCTTGCGCATCCTGGCAGCTATAGCCATGCCCACACCGATGCTCAAGCCATGCCCCAAAGCACCAGAATTGACTTCGATGCCATTGACCTCGATGGTAGGATGCCCGCTGAGCACACTGCCGTACTGCCCTAAGGTGTCGAGCAGGGCAGCATCGATGAAGCCACATTGTTCCAACACGGTATAAAGGGCTTCCACACAATGTCCTTTGCTCAATATAAAACGGTCGCGTCCGGCATCCTTCACCTTCTGCGGATTCACATTCATCACTCTGTTGTAAAGGGCTGTCATCACATTGAGACACGACAGGTCGCCGCCTATATGACCGGCTCCCCCATGATAGACTACTTCGACAAGACGCCTACGATTTTTCTCCGCCGTCAACTGAAGTTCACATGTATTCATCATTTGTTTCAGGTTATTGATTTGTTCTGACTACAAATATACAATTTCTTTTTGGGGATTGGGTTGTCACTCCCATGTTTTTTTTTTAAAATAACGTGAGTTCAATGAATTCTGTGTAAGGTAAAATTTACCAGATAGGAGCAAGGCATATTGCTGCATTGCCAATGCCAGTCAGCTTCATTGGCGATAAGGTTATTAACCTTACAGCGATAAGGTTATTAACCTTGCAGCGATAAGGTTATTAACCTTGCAGCCGACAAAGATATATTCATCCTTTCGATAAACTGATTTTGCTGCTTCTTTCCTGTTATTCAAATTCATCAAACTCACGTTAAAATACCAGACAAACTTACCACTTTACGTCAAAAAAGTATTATTTTTGCACTATCTTGCAATCATAAAAAATTTGAACATGAAAAACAGAATATGTGAACTCTTTGGCATTGAGAAGCCTATTATACAGGGAGGAATGGTATGGTGTAGCGGCTGGCGCCTGGCTGCCGCAGTAAGCAACGCTGGCGGATTAGGATTGCTGGGCGCAGGCTCGATGCATCCGGAAACGCTGGTAGAGCACATCAGGAAGATGAAAGCTGCCACCTCCAAGCCATGGGGCATCAATGTTCCGCTGATGTACCCTGAGATTGACCGGTTGATACAGATTATCATCGATGAAGGGGTGAAGATTGTATTTACCTCGGCAGGAAGCCCCAAGAAATATACCGCTCAGTTCCACGCTGCCGGCATCAAGGTGGCACACGTGGTGTCGAGCAGCAAGTTTGCCCGCAAATGTGAAGAGGCAGGGGTGGATGCCATCGTGGCAGAAGGTTTCGAAGCCGGAGGACACAACGGCAGGGAAGAGACCACCACACTGACTCTGATTCCCCAGGTGCGCCAAGCCACCACCCTGCCGCTGATAGCCGCAGGAGGCATTGCCAGCGGACGTGCTATCCTTGCCACCCAAGTACTGGGGGCAGAGGGTGTGCAGATAGGCACCCTCTTTGCACTTACCGAAGAGAGTTCTGCCGCTCAGGCCTTCAAGGAGCGTTGCATCGCATTGGAAGAGGGCGACACCATGCTCTGCCTGAAGAAGATTGCACCTTCGAGACTCGTCAAGAACGCCCTCTATCAGGATATTGCCGATGCGGAAGCCCGCGGTGCCGAAGCCGAAGAACTGCGCAGTATCCTGGGCAAGGCTTCTACCAAACGAGGTATCTTTGAGGGAGATACAGAGCGCGGAGAACTGGAAATAGGACAGATTGCCTCTGCCATCAAGCGTATTCTTCCCGTGAAAGACGTGATGGAACAGTTGTGGAAGGAGTATGAGGAGGGACGAGGTATGAATTACGAATTTTGAATGACGAGTTTTGAGTTTTAAATGAAGAGTGAAGAATGAAGAATGAAAGAGACAACTCAAAACTCGTAACTCATAATTCGTCACTCAAAACTCGTCATTCAAAATTCGTAATTCAAAACTCGTAATTCAAAACTCGTAATTCTATCAGTGCAGGATAAAGAAAATCAGTTCTTGCATCAAATCGTCGGAGGAGGTAGAGGGATTGTCAAGTCCTTTTGACTTGGCATCTATCTCCCTGATTTTTGAAATAATCTGCATCACCTTCACGCCCTTGTATTTTTCCATGCCGGTAAGATAGTCGCGGGCACTCCAGGTACTGCGCAAGCCCAACCACTGAGCCAGGGCATCCGGATTGTTTCGCTGCGGACAGTAATAGGCAATCATCAGCGTCTGGAAATAATTGAAGAGCATGGGGATAAGCGAATAGGCACTGCCTGCCTTGGGATTGTTGGCAAAGTACTTGATAATCTGGTTGGCTTTGTACACATTACGGTTTACCAGTGCGTCACGCAACTCAAAGGCATTGAAGTCCTTGCTCACGCCTATCTGCTGTTCCACTATCTGCGGCGTCACACGCCTGTTGTCGGCCGGCAGACCTATGAGCAGCTTGTCAAGTTCTGCCGTCAGTCTGCCCAAATCGGCACCCACCGCATCCGCAATCATCTGCTGCGACTTGGCGTCGATGGAAGCCTCTCTCTGCTGCAGGTATTTCTCGATAAAGGGCAGCAGGTCTCTGTCTCTCAACTTCTTGCTTTCAAAGAGCACCCCCATCTTTTCTATCAGTCCTGTAATCCTCTTCCTGCGGTCAAGCACTCCGTTCTTATGGCACATCACAAGAATTGTGGAGGATTGCGGATTTTTCAGATAGTGCTCCAAGGCGTCCATATTGCGTATGTTCTGCGCCTCCTTGACGATAACCACCTGATGCTCTGCCATCATGGGATAGCGCCTTGCCATGTCCGCCACGGCGGCAGCCGTAACATCCGACCCGAAGAGAATGGTTTGGTTGAAGTCACGCTCCTCAGGTGCAAGCACATTTCCGGCAATGTAGTCGCATATCTTGTCGATATAGTACGCCTCCTCACCCATCAGGTAGTAAATGGGGGCGTAATTCTTCTCTTTCAGGGCTTTCATCACCGTGTCATAGGTGTGCTGTCTTGCTTCTGCCATCGGTATTCATTGTTTTTGGAGCACACAAAGTTGCACTTTTTTTTCGACATATCCAAACATTTGCGTGGGGTATGCCGCTTTTTTAGTACTTTTGCATCGTTATCACTATATGCAACCACTCACTCTACCACCCTTTGACGCCAGAATCAAGAAGCAACAAGGCAAGACCTTGATTCTTGACATGTTGCGCCGCAAATACGTGGCACTCACTCCCGAAGAGTGGGTACGCCAGCATTTTGTGCATTACCTTGTGGAACGGTTGGGCTATCCGCAGGCTTTGCTGGCAAACGAGGTGGAACTGCATCTCGGCGAGAAGAAGTTACGTTGCGATACCATTCTGTACAACCGTTCCCTCAAACCGCTTGCCATCATCGAGTACAAGGCTCCTCACATCGCACTGCAGCAAAAGGTATTTCAACAGATTGCCGCCTACAACCTCCTGTTGCAGGTGGATTACCTGATGATAAGCAACGGGGTGCAACACTACTGTTGTAAGATGGATTACGAGCATCACAGCTACCGTTTTCTGGATTGCATCCCACCCTACTCCAGTATTGTCTAAAATTTCCACACGCCCTGCAACTCCACGTCTGCCTTAGTGGGACTGTTGATGGTTTGCAGGTCTGACCCTATCTTGTCACGGTCGGTATAGTGGGTCACACCTACCTTCACGTAACAGCGCAATCCTGCAACCACTCCCACGCCGCCCACTGCTGCCAAACGCCACCCTCTGCCATATACATTCAAGGAAGAATAGGAATTGTACAGATTCTTTTCGTATATGTAGATGCGGGCATCATAGCCGCTGACATCAAACAGCGTGGCACCCAAGTACATATTGCACTTGCGCCAGTTCTTTGCCACGCTCTGAGACAGGCACCATCCCCTGTCACCCTTCACATTGTTTATATAGGTAGAGGCAGCACGTGTGGTGTGAATCCACTGTGCCGTGGTAGTATAAGCCGATGAGAGTTGCAGGCGGTGCAACCATAGATTGTCGAGCTTGAGATGGGTGCTGTTGTCTTTCTGTGTCATCTTGATGCGGTAGCGTGCCGTTGCCGTCCAGCGCTCTCTGCGGTACTCTATCCCCGTCATCTGTTCCAGGGAATGCGAGGGAAAACTGACAAGGTATCTGGGTTCAGCAGAATAGGCGTAGTCAACATAGGAAGAGAAAAACCAGTACGGCCACGGCAACCTGCCCGTAATGCCGAAGTAGATGCCATGCTCATTCTGCGTTCTGCTGGCATTGCCGAAACCGTGGCCGTGCAGGGTATTGTATTGGGGAGCATAATAACGGTGTATCAGCACCATATCAGGCAGGTTGTCTGCTGTGATTCCCAAGGCATGCACGGCAGCAACCCCGCCCTCTCTGTTCACCGCCACCTCACCTCTCAAGGAAATCAAATGATGGAAACAGGCATAATGCAACGAAGTATTGACAAAATCATAGCCCACGGGATAATACTTGCGGTATGCCTGTGATGTATTGGGCTGCAAAGGACGGTCAAACCAAGTGTAAAGGGAGGTTGCCCCTATGCTGAAGCCACCCTTCCGATAGGTCACATCCGCCCCCAACGAGACACTATGGCTGTTTCCCTTTTTGCTCATCTCCGTAGGGGTACGGTGATAGCCCGAGGTAAGGATAGTGGAAATGCTTCCGTTCTTGTTCAAGGTGGCATCCACAGGTCGATACGACCACCACCCGCTCATTTCCCACCGTGGAGAAAGAGCAACAGTGGTGGCAAGCCCTTGAAAATAATCTGCCTCGGAACGTGACGTATATGCCCGGATTCCCGTTGCCATACGCCCCATAGACGTGAGTGCAGCTACCTTACCTGTAGAGTATGAGGTTCCGGCTACCAAGCCCATGCCAAAGGTGGCGCGGTATCTGCCCACCACCAGACTTTTGATGCGCCACAGGCCGGTTATCTGCAGGTAAGGCGAATAATAATCATATCCCCAGGAATTCTCTGCATGGAAAAAAGGTTCACCTGCATCTTTCGTTGCCACCAATCCTGCCTTGACATGCGACATGCTGGCAAACTCGTAACTCATCCAATGCTTCAGCGGAGAACCCAGATAACCGTTCTGGTCGCCCTTGCGCTCATACAGGGGTACCTGTACCAAGGCTGCCATCTTATGGTGCCCGTATTTCAATATCTCGCGAAGGGAGGGAAAGGATTTCTTTTCCTGCGACCGGATGACAATCAGCGAACCCAGCAGTTTTCTTCGCTGGTAATCCAAGGAGGAGATAGAAGCCAGCTCTCCCACACTGGAAAACTCGCCATAGATGTCTCTGTGGGCAAGTATCTGCTCTATCTGTCTGGTGGAGAGAAAGGGTATCTGCTCCAGTTGTTCTCGGGTGGCGGCATTGATATCCAACGGATGTTCAGCCAGGTCGCACAGTTCTTCATAAAGCTGTTCTCTGTCAACAGACTCCTCATCCTCCATTGACACCAGATTTTCAAAATACTGTTCCCAAGAGGTTTCCCGCTGGGCATAAGAAAAGAGTGGGAATAAAAGAAGTACTCCTATTCCCACCCACTTTTTGACTCGGTTATTCTTCTTCGTCCTTGGTAGCTTTCCTGACAATCGCACGTTTACGTACAGTCTTTTTCTTTTCTTCAACAACAGTTTCTTGCTTTACGCCTGCAAGCTCCGGGTCGATAAGAATTCTGCCGCAGTATTCGCACACGATAATCTTCTTGTGCATCTTCACGTCCAACTGGCGCTGGGGCGGTATCTTGTTGAAACAACCTCCACAGGCATCACGCTGCACATACACAATACCCAAACCGTTGCGTGCGTTCTTGCGAATGCGCTTGAAAGAGAGAAGCAGACGGGGCTCTATCTTCTGTTCCAGGTCTTTCACCTTCATGCGCAGTTTTTCTTCCTCCGCACGTGTCTCTTCCATGATTTCGTCGAGCTCACCTTTCTTCACCTCCAGGTCACCCTTGCGGTCCTCAAGGTTCTGCTTGCTTGCTTCGAGTTCCTGGTTCTTCTCTACGATGCGCACATTGGCTTCCTTGATTTTCTTGGTACACAGTTCTATTTCCAAGGTCTGGTACTCTATCTCCTTGCTCAGAGTGTCATATTCGCGATTGTTCTTCACATCGTTGAGCTGTGATTTGTAGCGTGCTACGCTCATCTGTGCCTGTTCGATTTCAGCCTTCTTCTGACTGACAGCCTTTTGGAACTCGTCAATCTCATTGGTTATCTTCTCGATACGGATGGCAAGACCGGCTATCTCATCTTCCAAATCCTGCACCTCCAAAGGCAGTTCACCGCGCAGGGCACGCTTCTCGTCTATTCCCGAGAGGGCTGCCTGCATCTGATAAAGGGTCTTCAGTTTCTCTTCCACTGACAAGTCGATAATCTCTTTCTTTGCCATATTATTTGTATTTTATTGGATTTACGTTCGCTTTCGAAATACAAGCAGTTACACCAGGGCACTGTCTGTACAGTATGTCACGGAATATCTCTGCCGTATATTGCTCGCTCTGATAGTGCCCGATAACACATATCTGCACCTGCTGCTCATGCCCTGCATATACATGGTAGTGCATCTCACCGGTGATAAAGGCATCGGCACCCGCGGCAATCGCCTGCTCCAGCAGGAAATCGCCAGCACCTCCACACAGGGCTACCCGCTGGATGGGTCGCTGCAACAACTCGTTGCACTGCGCACATTCCACCCCAAAGGTGTGCTTCACATGCGCGATGAAGGCATCTGCATCAAGAGGCTGGGGCAACATGCCTGTCACACCACTGCCTCCCTGCACCTCGCCCGCTTGTTTGCAGGCAAACAGCTGCACCTGTTGCAGACCTAATTTCTCTGCCATTTTGCAGTTCACTCCCCCCCACGCATTGTCCATATTGGTATGCATGGAGATAATGGCCACACCATGACTGATGGCTTTCATCACAGCCCGCTCCACATCACTGGCGCCACTGATACGCTTCAATCCGCGAAACAGCAACGGATGGTGAGACACTATCAGGTTGCAATGCCGCTCCACCGCCTCAGTCACCACCGCTTCGGTGACGTCAAGACACAATAAAGCCCCTGATACTTCCGCTTCTGTCAGTCCTATCTGCAAGCCGGCATTGTCCCAGTCTTCCTGCAGCGGCAGAGGCGCGAATTGTTCAAGGGCACCAAGCACTTCTTTTACTTTCACGCTATACATTATAAGTAATGTCCTGCAAAGGTAATCATTTTTGCTCAGACCGCCATCTTTTTCGGCGATTTTATGATTTTTATTGCTTTACAAGAGCATCTTAGGGCTTCTTTGGTGTGAAATTCTCCATTACCTTATCCACCTTCTCTATCATCTTGCTGCCACGCAAGTCGCGCTCCACGATGGTGCCGTCGGGTGCAAAAAGAATAATCTGCGGTATGCCGTTCACGCCATACTGTTTGGTGGCGGTTTCCTTGCTGTCTATCAACTGCGGCCACAGTATTCCTTCCTTCTCCTTGGCTGTCTTCAGGTTCTCCAACTTGTCCCATACGAACACGCCCACGATGGTCAATCCCTTGTCATGGTATTTGCGATACAGTTGCAGCAGGTTAGGAATCTCTCTGCGGCAAGGACCGCACCAACTTGCCCACATATCCACGAGCACATAGTTGCCTTTACCCACAAACTGACTCAGTTTCAGTGTATTTCCCTGTTCATCGCTACCTTCTATATCCACGAACATGGAGCCAGCGACAGTGCGTCCCTTGGCATCCTGCATCGAGATATACTCCTTGATGGGTGCCATATTCCTGATGTTGGGCCCCATCACTGCCAGCAGTTCCCTTATCACCTGCGGATCGCTGCTTTCCAGCAGTCCGCCTGCCATCAGAGCATAGGCTCCCACTGCATCGTTGGTGTGCTTGTTGTAGAGTTGGCGTGTCTTCTGCATCAACAGGGCATAAGTGGCTTCCTGCTGTTCGGGTGTCATGTCCTTCATCTCTCTTCTCAACTGCGCTGTCTCTTTTTCATAATCCTGAATCTCCTGGTTCAGCGGAGAGCCTTGAGCCACTCCCAGTTCATTAGGTTTCAAATCAAGTGTCAGTTCGCAGTTTTCAGCCATCAGGCACCCCCTGTAACCTATTCTGGGTGTGCGGATATCCACCACATAGAATTTATCGATGCCTCCTTCATGGACAAAGGTCACCGCCCCGTTCCTGATTTCCGCACTGTCAAGCACAGCCCTTGTACCCACGTCTTTCAGATACATGTACTTTCCGTCACATTCACTGTCGGGCAATGTCACATGCAGGGTCATCTTCTTGCCATCATCTGCCTTACCACTTTTTGTCGCACACTTTGCAACAACAACGCCTGCCACGAGAATGGCAAGGGCAAAAATCACTGTTCTTCTTGTTTTCATATCTTCTTTTTTTGACGGGGCGGCATCCCGCCCCACATATTACATTATATATATAGTACTCGCTTCCCTTGACTTCCCTCTGCCGAGTGTCTCCGGAACATGACTACGCTCTTTTTCTTTGCCGCAAAAGTAAGAAAAAAGTATGAAACAAGCAACCAAAACGCATTTATACCACACTTGTGGTAGTAAATATGCCCTATTTGTGCGATTGTATAATACTGGAGAATCCGTAACTTTGCACTATGAAAATAAAACAAATACGGTAAACGAGAACAAGAACATAAATAACAATAAAAATTAAGAAAGGAACAAAACCATGAGCAACAAGAAACTTCACTTTGAGACTTTGCAACTTCACGTAGGTCAAGAACAAGCAGATCCTGCCACCGACAGCCGTGCAGTGCCTATCTACCAGACCACCTCATACGTGTTCAGAAACTCACAGCATGCCGCCGACCGTTTCGGTCTCCGTGATGCAGGCAATATCTACGGACGCCTTACCAACTCTACCCAGGGAGTGCTGGAAGAGCGCGTGGCTGCCCTCGAAGGCGGTGTGGCAGGCCTGGCAGTGGCTTCCGGTGCCGCCGCCATCACCTATGCGTTGCAAAACGTGGCACGCAACGGCGACCATATCGTGGCAGCCAACAATCTCTATGGCGGCACCTACAACCTTCTGGAACACACGTTGAGCACACAAGGAGTGGAAACCACCATCGTTGACCCCGCTGACTTTGAGGCTGTGGATGCAGCATTCCGCCCGAACACCAAGGCCATCATCATCGAGACTTTCGGCAATCCCAATGCCAGCGTTACCGACATTGACCGCATTTCAGAGATTGCACACAAGCACAACACCATCGTAATAGTGGATAACACCTTCGGTACGCCCTATCTCATCCGTCCCATCGAGCACGGAGCCGACGTGGTGGTTCACTCTGCCACCAAGTTCATCGGCGGTCACGGTTCTTCTCTCGGTGGCATCATCGTAGATGCAGGCAAGTTCGACTACAAGGCAAATGCCGACAAATATCCCTCATTGGCAAAACCCGACCCCAGCTATCATGGTGCAGTCTTTGCCGATGTGGCAGGTCCGGCTGCTTTTGTCACCCGCATCCGTGCCGTCATCCTGCGCGACACCGGTGCAACCATCAGTCCTTTCAATGCCTGGATATTGCTGCAAGGGCTGGAAACGCTGAGCCTGCGTGTGGAACGCCACGCCTACAACACGGAAAAGGTGGTGCAGTTCCTTGCCCGCCATCCCAAAGTGGCAAAGGTGAACCATCCCTCACTGCCGTCACACCCCGACCATGAACTTTACACCAAACTCTTCCCCAACGGCGGCGGCAGCATCTTTACCTTCGAGGTAAAAGGCGGCGAGAAAGAGGCGTGGCAGTTCATCGACAACCTGCACATTTTCTCTCTCCTTGCCAACGTGGCAGATGTGAAGAGTCTGGTTATCCATCCTGCCACTACCACCCACTCGCAGCTGTCGCCCAAGGAGTTGGAAGAACAGCACATTTACCCCTCAACCATCAGATTGAGCATCGGTACAGAACATATCGACGACATTATTGATGACCTGGAAAATGCTCTTGCGAGCATTTGAAAAGCCGGAGGTTTTAAAAAGGAACAAGGAACATTACAAAGAATTGAAATTATGACAAAGATAGCAAAACAACTGACTGAGCTGATTGGAAAGACTCCATTGCTTGAACTGAACAAGTATTCGAAATCACATGGCATCGAAAACCCACTCATCGCCAAAGTGGAGTTCTTTAACCCCGGCGGCAGCGTAAAAGACCGCATTGCCCTTGCCATGATAGAGGATGCAGAACAGCGAGGACTGCTGAAGCCAGGTGCCACCATCATAGAGCCCACCAGTGGCAACACCGGCGTGGGACTGGCTCTGGTATCGGCGGTGAAAGGCTACCAGCTGATTCTCACCATGCCAGAAACGATGAGCGTAGAGCGCCGGAACCTGGTCAAGGCGTATGGTGCCACTGTCAAGCTCACTCCCGGTACAGAGGGGATGGCTGGTGCCATCAAGGCAGCAGAAGCCTTGCGTGATTCCACTCCCGGCGCTGTGATACTGCAACAGTTTGAGAATGCCGCCAATCCTCAAAAGCACTATGAAACCACTGGCACCGAGATTTGGGAACAAACAGAAGGCAAGGTGGATATCTTTGTGGCAGGCGTAGGCACTGGAGGAACCATCTCGGGTGTGGCAAAACGCCTGAAAGAGAACAATCCCGACATCAAGGTGGTGGCTGTAGAACCAGCCTCTTCCCCGGTGCTGAGCGGAGGTAAGCCCGGTCCTCACAAGATACAGGGCATCGGTGCCGGCTTTGTGCCCAAGACCTTCGACGCCTCACTCATCGACGAGGTGTTGCCTGTAGATAACGATGATGCCATACGCACAGGTCGCATCGTCGCCCAACAAGAAGGATTGCTGGTAGGCATCTCGTCGGGTGCAGCTCTCTATGCTGCCACGCAGATAGCCACGCGCCCTGAAAACGCAGGCAAGAACATCGTGGTGCTTCTGCCTGATACGGGCGAACGCTATCTCTCCACCGTACTCTACGCCTTCGAGGAGTACCCGTTGTAATTTTTAAATGAAGAGTGAAGAATGAAGAATAGGGCTGCGCCTGTCAGTAATCACGAATTTGGAATTACAAATCATCTGTTTCTGCGTTTATTCTATTCTTCATTCTTCACTCTTCATTCTTCACTCCTCACTCTTCATTCTTCATTTAATTCACACAATTGTAACATCCCTGTCACGGTAATTTAAAGAATAATACGTACTTTTGCCACATCAAACGAAATGTAACAGATATGACAAACAGGGATTACAGAATACTGGTGGTGGATGATGAACAAGACCTTTGCGAGATTCTGAAGTTCAACCTGGAAACGGAAGGTTATCAAGTGGATACCGCCTACTCTGCCGAAGAGGCACTGACCATGGACCTCAACTCCTACCACCTGCTACTTTTAGATGTGATGATGGGCGAGATGTCTGGTTTTGCCCTGGCAAAGAAACTGCGCGGCAATGCTGCCACCGCCTCCCTGCCCATCATCTTCCTCACCGCACGCGATACCGAGAACGATATGGTGACGGGATTTAACCTTGGAGCCGACGACTATATTTCCAAACCGTTCTCCATCCGCGAGGTACTGGTGAGGGTGCGTGCCGTACTGAGACGCACCGGCAACACTGCAGCAGAAGACACCAAAGAAACATTACAGTACCAGGGGTTGCAACTCAATCTGCACAACAAGACCGTGACGGTAAACGGCGAAGTGGTGCCCTTCACGAAAACGGAGTTTGAACTGCTGCACACCCTGCTGGAAGAGAAAGGGAGGGTGTTCTCACGACAGGAACTTATCAACAAGGTATGGCCCAGCGATGTACTGGTGCTCGACCGCACCGTTGATGTGAACATCACACGACTGAGAAAAAAAATCGGTCCTTTCTCCAAGTGTATCGTTACCCGATTGGGCTTCGGCTACCTGTTCGAGGAGTAAGAGGTTTTCAAAAGACAACCCGATGCAACCATGAGCAATCCTTTCTCCATACAGTCCCCACAGACAGAACATAACAACGGCACATCATCCATAGGCAGGCGCCTGTACTGGAGTGTGCTTTCGCTGTTCATCCTTTTCTCGGTGTTCTTCATCGTATTCCAGCAGGCACGCGAAAAGGAGTATAAGCGGGAGATGATTGACACCCGGTTGCAAAGTTTCAACCAAGCACTGTACAACGAACTGCAACACGAGGGAACCGTAGATGCAGGTACGCTTCACGAAACCACCTTCGAAGCATTTGTCAACAAGCACCGTCCCGAATACTGCCGTGTGACCATCATCACCTTTGACGGCAAAGTGGTTTACGACAATGAGCGCAAGGACTATGCCAACATAGTGAATCACAGCAACCGCAAAGAGATAACAGAAGCGCTACAACAGGGACACGGCACCGACATCAGCCGCAGTAGCAGTACGCTGAGCGGAGCATTCTTCTACTCCGCCACCGCCTTTCAGGCAGAAAAATACATCATACGCAGTGCCCTGCCCTATAACGACAGTTTGGCAAAGAGCCTGCAGGCCGACCAGCATTTTATATGGATAACGCTTCTCGTCATTGCTGTGCTCAGTATGGTGCTCTACCGTTTCACCCATCCTTTGGGCAAGAATATCTCCGCACTCAAGGCATTTGCGAGAAGGGCTGATGCCAACGAGAATCTGGAACCAGAAGACCTGGCGGCTTTCACCAACGACGAACTGGGTGAAATATCGGAGCATATCATCAAACTCTACATGCGGCTACAGCACACCAAGGAGGAGCAGAACCGACTGAAACGAGAACTGACACAAAACATAGCCCACGAACTGAAAACACCCGTGGCTGGCATACGTGGCTATTTGGAAACCATACTGACCCATCCCGACATTACCGACACCATGCGGCAGCAGTTTCTGGAGCGCAGTTATGCGCAGTCGCAGCGCCTGAGCAGTCTGCTTGCCGACATATCCACGCTGAACCGCATGGACGACGCACCCGATATGATGCCCTTCGAGGATGTGGATATAAGCGTGACGGTGAAGCAGATAGCCAGCGAAACGGCATTGCAGTTTGAAAGCCACAGCATGACTTTCGTCAATCGTCTGCCCGACAACATCCACCTGAAGGGCAACCCCTCTATGATTTACAGCATCTTCAGAAACCTTACCGACAACGCCTTGGCATACGCCGGTGACGGAACCACGGTAACCTTGTCCATGGAACGCCGAAAAGACAGGATGCACTTCACCTTCAGCGATAACGGTGTGGGCATTCCCACAGAGCATCAGAAGCGCATCTTCGAACGATTCTACCGGGTAGATAAGGGCAGAAGCAGAAAAATGGGCGGCACAGGATTGGGACTTGCCATCGTAAAGAACGCCGTACTTCTCCACGGAGGAAGTATCAGCGTGCATAACAACAGCACCGGCGGAGCCTGTTTTGAGTTTACTCTATAGGCCGTTTAATGGCATTTTCGCATTGTCTTTTCGTTTGTTTCCTGTCCATACCCGTACAAAATAGCACAAAAAACGCTTAATAATTGTCGATTTCCAACTTTTTAATTAACTTTGTGCACACCTAAAACATTCTGAAACACAATGCACAAAGATGCCTCCCCATACCGATTGCTGAGATTTGTGGCGATTGCCCTTTTAACCATGTTGCCTTTCAAGACAGAGGCAACCGCACATAATACATACACCGAAGAACGCCCGTTGCGCTATGTGGACAGTTGGGACTTGTGGCCCTTTTCCTATCTTGATGAAAGCGGCAATCCCACAGGATTCAACATCGACCTTGTCAGGACTCTGATGAAAAGGCTGAACATTCCTTATGAAATTCATCTGAAACACTCTGCCAACGCCTACGATGACCTGCTGAAAGGAGAATCAGACTTGATTTTGGGCATGCACGCGCCTTTCCATGACAAGTACGGAAAATACGGGCACAATGTGATTGTGCTGTTCACCCACAGCATCCTGTCTTCAAAGAGGAAACCCACGAAGATAAAGAAGTTCAGCGAACTGAACAGTGCCCCGCTGATAGTCCACGAAAACTCTTTCTCCCACCACATGATGTGCGATTCAGGCATCGCCCAAAGGGTAACTCCCTATGACGACATGAAAGAGGCGGTGCTGATGGTCAACTCCAACGACACGCTGCAAGTGCTGTGGAATACCATGTCGCTGAAATGGCTGGCAAACAACTACAAGCTTGAGGATGTGGTTATCACGCCTGTATCCATGCCACACGGAGAATACCGCTTCATGTCCAACGACTCGGTGCTTCTGGCAAAGCTCGACAGCGTATATACCGAAATGGTGGTGAACGAGGAGATACAGCCACTGCGCAACAAATGGTTCTATCCCGAATACAAGGATTCGGGCATACCGTCCTATATATGGACCTTCCTGTGGGGCATCGTGGTTGTAATTGTATTCACCTTGATAACAAGTGTGATGTACCGGCGTAAGGAAAGACGGGTGACCCACGAACTGGACAACCAGAACAGGCAACTGCAACTCTACCTGAGTTCAGGAAAGGTGGAACTGTGGACCTACGAGGTAGCCACCCGAAAGATACTGCGCATCACCACCGACAAGGACATCCACACCAACAGCGTATTGGGACTCCCCGTGAACTACATACAGGAAGACTTCAACCGCATCACGTCGGCCATCAACGACATCAAGCAGGGCACCAAGAAGAATGCCTCTTTAGTGGTCAAAGGATATGTAGACAAACGGAACACCGAACTACATTACTACAACCTGAGTCTGTCAGTGCTGCAACAGCAGCAAGGAACTCCTACAATGATACTTGGCACACAGGTGGACGTGACCAAGCAATACCTTTTTGAGCAAGCCAACAAGGAGCACTTGCTGCAATACTACACACTCTTTGACTCTGCCATGATGGACATGGCATATCTGGACAAGGATGGCTACCTTGTCAACCTGAATGACCAGGCATGCAAGACATTAGGCATCAAAGACAAGTCGGCACTGAAAAAGGCTCATCTGCACGTCAGCCAGATTGTACCGCTGCAAGGCATCATGCATGACAGCAAGGAGGCGCAGTGGACCTCTTCGTTCAACAACCTGGAAAAGGAACGTGCCAACGGTAATATCAAGTTTATCGGACGTGGCGGCATACTCTACTACGAGTCCATTTCGCTGCCCATCCTGGACAAGGACGGCAATCTGGATTGCACCTATGTGGTGGGACGCGACATCACCAGTCTGGTGGAGAACATCCATGAGGAACAGGAACGCTCCAGATACATCCACGAAGCCACCCGGCGCATACAGACCTACATCGACAATATCAACTATGTGCTGGAAGAAAGCGATGTCAACATCGCCAACTACTACCTCGACTCCAAGAACCTGAAGATAACCCGCAGCCTGCACCTGCCCAAACTGATACTGCCGCAACTGAGGTGTCTCAGAATGACAGACAACAAGGAGTGGCGCCGACTCATCAACACCTTTGAGCGCATGGACCGCCAAGAGGTGAGCAGCATAAGTATGCTGCTGAAGACAATCTTTAAAGACGAGGAGGGACGCCCCCTACACATGAGTTTCGATGCGGTGCCCATCTATAGCGAGAAAGGCAAGATAGACCACTACTTCGGTCTGTGCCGCAACGTGAGCGAACTGGTGGAGACCGAGCGGTTGCTGGAGATAGAGACCAGAAAGGCACAGGAGGCGGAAACACTGAAGAATGCCTTCCTGCGCAACATGAGCCACGAGATACGCACTCCGCTCAATGCTGTCATCGGATTTGCCGAACTCTTCGATACCGACCATGCTCCCGAAGACGAAGCTATCTTTGTGGAGGAAATCAAGAAGAATACCGACATCCTGCTGAAACTGGTGAACGACATCCTGCTACTCTCGCGTATTGACGCCAACATGATTGAGTTCAAGAACCAGCCTACAGACATCATCAACACCATCGAAGCCCACTGTAACATCGGGTGGAGCAAATACCTCAACAACGATATCAAGGTACAGTTTGAACATACCTACGAGCAGTTGGTGGTGAATACCGACCGGGAAAACCTGGCACGCATCATAGAGCACATAGCCGGCAATGCCGCCCACTACACCAATAAGGGCTTTATCAGCGTGAAATACAGCTACCATGGCGGCAATCTGATTATTTCCATCGAAGACACAGGTGTGGGCATGAGCAAGGAACATCTGCAACACCTGTTCGACCGTTTCTCGGGCATGAAGACGGAAAACAGACAGAGTACCGGACTGGGCATGCACATCTGCAAGGAAATGATTACGCAGATGGGAGGTCACATCGATGTGGATTCCGAACTGGGCAGAGGCACCATAGTATGGATTACCCTGCCCTGCGAACTGATTGAAATGAAAAAGAGTAACAAAAGCAACAGTGAAGTATGAAAAGCCATCCCTTATATACCCTCAGACGTCTGACAAGCCTGCTGCTCCTTGCCTGCGCCATGGCATGGTGCATACCCACTGACAGCAGGGCAGCCATCCGCGCACAGCAGATGGAAAAATACACCTCGTCCAATCCCCTTGTGGTAGTGATGGATTGGGAATGCCGCCCCTATGAATACCGCAACGACAATGGAGTTCCTTGCGGATACGATGTGGACGTGGTGACCGAGGTGCTGGACAATCTGGATATTCCCTTCATCATCATCATGAAAGACTGGCAGGGTGCCATGAAGATGTTCGGACAGAAAAAGGCAGACCTCATCATCTCAAAGAATAAGCTGCCCTACCCTGGTCTCTACTACGGACAGACCATACTCACCACCTATCAGGAGGGTATCGCCTACCGCGCCAACGAAGAGGTGCCCTCGGACTACAATACCATGGGAAAGAACCACAAAGTGGGTTTCAAGAACAAAGACTATGTGGAGAATATCGGAAAACTCCTGCACACGGAATTCCTTCATCCCGTCACCGCCACACCACAGCACGGTCTGCACATGCTCAGCAACGGAGAGATTGACTACTTCATCTGCGGCGCCAATACGCTGAAGTGGGTTATCAACGAGATGAGGATAACCGGTGTGGAGGTTACCACTACGGGCATGCCTTCCATACCGCTCAAGTTCACCACCCATAGCAAGGAACTGTGTGACCTGCTCGATGACCAGTTCGCACGTCTGGACCAGGCAGGAAAGATAAAAAAGATTGTCAACAAATGGTTCCATCCGGAAATCTATGAGCGCGATGCTTCACCCGTGGTCATCTATCTGATAGCAGGTGCCTTGGTGATACTGCTGATTCACCTGATTCTCAACCACTTCATCAACAAGCGCATCGAGAAGCGCACAGAGACTATCAAGGAGCAGAACAAGCTGCTGGCAAAGGCCTTGGAACTGTCCAACAACTATGTGGTAAGACACAACTTTTCCACACACACCATACACAACATCTACGGCAACCTGGTGCCCCAGGAGGGGATAAGGCATGATGAATACCTGACCAGGGTTCATCCCGACGACCGCGGAGAAATGCTGCAACTCTCTGCAGACATGAAGAGCGGAAGGATAAGCAACAAGGAAAACAACTACAGGTACAACATGGGGACGCCCGAACAACCCGAATGGCACTCCCTGAAGGTGCAAAGCATCAGCGAGACTGACAGATACGGACAACTTACCGCCAGTATCTCCACCATCATGGACATCACCGAAGAGCAAGAGGCGATGGAGGCAAACGAGAAACTCACGGAGAAGTACATGAACATCTTCGAGCAGTCTATCGTGGGACTCTCGCTCTATGACAACACGGGAAAACTCATATCGGTGAACGCCACCATGCGCCGCATCTTCCATTTCGAGGATGATGAAGACAAGTTCTATTTTGACCTCAACCTGTACGACCTGCCCTTCCTCAAGAACGACGTGAAGCGCGACCAACCGGTCAACATACACTTCTGTACCCAGATACACATCCCCGAACGCAAGATGTACGACTATCTGGAAATCAAGATGCGCCCTATCAAAGACGAGGCAGGACGACTGAAGTTCGTGATGCTCACCGCGCGCAACATCACCGAGGATTACAAGCTGTATAAGGAGAGCAAGGTGAACGAGAAACGACTGGCAACGGTGAACAAGAAGGTAAAGCAGTACGAAGCCAACATGAGATACCTGATGGAGGTAAACCAGATGAGGGTATGGCGCTCTTCATTGGTGAGCAAGGAGGTGGCTTACTTCAAGGACCTTTACCATTATGAATACAAGTTCACCTTCGAGGAGTTTATGGGCAAACTGGTGGGCGATGTGCGCGACGACCGCCTGCAAGACATGCTGCATCCCAACAAAGAGACCAAGTCACTGTACAAGTCGCTCATATCTGCCAAAAACCTGTTTGTCAATGATGACAAGGTGCACTGGTATAACGTGAACAGCATCCCCGAACGCGATGCAGAGGGCACTGTGATAGGCTACTTCGGACTTATCCGCGACGTGACGACACTGATGGAGAAACAGGCGGAACTGCGCAACGAGACCTACAGGGCAAACGAGAGCGGCAAACAGAAGAGTGCCTTCCTTGCCAACATGACCCACGAGATACGCACCCCGCTCAACGCCATCGTGGGCTTCTGCGACCTGCTGCAAGCCATTGACACCCCCGAAGAGCGCAAGGAGTTCACACGCATCATACGCAACAACTGCGACATGCTGCTGCAACTCATCAACGACATCCTCGACATCTCCACCATGGACAGCAACAGTCAGGTGCTGCAGCCACACGACGTGGATTTCTCCATCGCTTTCGACGATATATGCACCACCCTTGCCACCCGCGTTGTCACACCCGGAGTACAGTATATCTGCGACAACCCCTATTCCACCTACCCCACGGTGATGGACAGCGGGCGCATCCAGCAGGTCATCACCAACTTTGTGACCAACGCCGTGAAATATACGCAGCAGGGACATATCAAGGTGGGCTATCGCGAAGAGGGAGGAGGACTGTATATCTACTGCGAAGACACGGGTACGGGCATTCCCAAGGACAAGTGCGAAAAAGTGTTCGACCGCTTCGTGAAACTCAACGACTTTATACAGGGCACTGGTTTAGGACTGAGCATCTGCAAGGCAATCATTGACCAGTGCCACGGCAAGATAGGAGTAGATTCTGAAGAGGGCAAAGGCTCTACCTTCTGGATTTGGATTCCCTGTCCGAGAAAGGGATAAAGTGATGTTCCATCCATTGCCGCCAATGATTATAGGTGCAGCCAAAACAAACTATTCATTATGCAGAAAAGCCAATATCTTGTAGCGAATGAGCACGACCTGAAATGGGGGCTCACCGTCAGCACCGTGGGGTACGAAGAGATTGCCCCGGGCGACCCCTACCCCACACACGGACATGCCGACGGATATTATTTCAACGTGAAGACCGGGCGTGAACTGAACGAATACCAACTGCTGTACATCGTGGAGGGAGAAGGTTTGTTCCGTAGCGAACACTTTTCCGAGACAAAAATCAGCGAAGGCGACATGTTCCTGCTTTTCCCTGGGGAGCGACACAGCTACCATCCCCTCCCTCATAGCGGATGGAAGAAATACTGGATAGGATTCAAGGGAAAGAACATCGATGACCGCATGGCAGCAGGTTTTCTGAGCATCAAGAAGCCCATCTACCACATCGGCTACTCAGCCGACGTGATACAACTTTACAAGAACGCCTACAACACTGCCCTGCAGGAGGCTGCCTTTGTGCAGCAGATGCTGGCAGGTATAGTGAACCACATGCTGGGCATCATGTACGCAATGGAGCGCAACATCCAGCTCAACAAGAAGTTTTCGCACATAGATATGATCAACCGTGCCCGTCTGCGCATCAGGGAGGCAGTGGAAAGCAATCTCACCATCCAGCAGATAGCGGAAGAGTTGGGTATGAGCTATTCCAACTTCCGCAAGCTGTTCAAGGAATATACAGGCATGTCACCTGCACTTTACCAGCAGGATTTGAAACTGCAGCGTGCCAAGGAACTGCTGACAGCTACAGACATGAGCATCAAGGAGATTGCCTACCGTCTTAACTTCGATTCACCCGACTACTTCTCTGCCAAGTTCAAGATAAAGACAGGCAGAAAGCCCAGCGAGATGCGCCAGCACTGACCTGCACCTGACAAGCCCGTGAAAATGCAGATACCTGCATCTGCCATCGCAGATACCTGCATCCGCCATCGCAGATACCTGCATCCGCCGTCACAGGTATCTGCGTTTTCACGGGCTGCCATTCCAAAGGAGCGTCGCCTCCGGCAAGGGGTTCAGCTCATGCCGGGTGTACTCAAAGAAAAAACTGTGTCGTAACGATTACGACACAGTTTTTTCTTTTCCTGCCCATATCTTCCTTTTCAGAAGAAATAGGCTTTCTCTACCCAATATACTGCGATGCCTGCCAGATAGCCCACTAACACTATCCAGGAGATGTGGCGCAGATACCAGCCGAAGGTGATTTTCTCCAAGCCCATCACCACCACACCGGCGGCAGAACCGATGATAAGCATTGAACCACCCACACCGGCACAGTAGGCAAGGAGTTGCCAGAAGATGCCATCCACCGCCATATCTCCAGTGGGAGTAACAGGATACATGCCCATACAGCCAGCCACCAGCGGCACGTTGTCAACGATGCTCGACAGGATACCGATGATACCCGTCACCAGGTAGTGGTTGCCGTTGAATGCCACGTTCAAGCCCTCGCCCAGCATCTCCAGCACACCGATGGTCTCCAGACAAGCCACAGCCATCAGGATGCCAAGGAAGAACAGGATGGTACTCATGTCGATGCGCGACAACATATTGGTGACACGCTTCTGCATTCCGCCCTTGTCGCCCGCACGATGCAGGTTACGGTAGAACACTTCCGTAACGGTCCACAGCACACCCAGCACCAGCAGGATGCCCACAAACGGAGGCAGATGGGTGATGCTCTTGAAGATAGGCACGAAGATAAGACCGCCCACTCCCAGCAGGAACACCAACTTACGCTGTGAAGCGGTGAAGTCGCTGCCGCCCAGCTGCACGGCATCCTTTTCCGAACTCTGCATGGTGCCCTTGAGTTGCAGCGACAGGAGCCATGCGGGTATCACCATCGACACTACCGACG
>JBJEKQ010000072.1:0-2281 GCA_051878715.1 Prevotella sp. | reverse complement strand
CTCGACGAGTACCTGGTGATGATAGAAGAGGCAAAGAAGCGCGACCACCGCAAGATTGGCAAGGAAATGGAACTCTTCATGTTCTCTGACAAGGTGGGTAAGGGTTTGCCCATCTGGCTGCCCAAAGGAACAGAATTGCGCCTGCGTCTGCAAGACCATCTGCGCAAGGTGCAGAAGCGTTTTGGTTATCAGGAGGTGATAACGCCGCACATCGGTTCAAAGAATCTTTATGTCACCAGCGGTCATTATGCTCACTATGGTAAGGATTCGTTCCAGCCTATCCACACCCCGGAAGAGGATGAGGAGTATATGCTCAAACCGATGAACTGTCCGCATCACTGCGAGATATTTGCCTGGAAACCTCGTTCTTACAAGGACCTTCCCTTGCGTATTGCCGAGTTTGGTACGGTATATCGCTATGAGCAGAGCGGAGAGTTACACGGACTTACTCGTGTGCGCTCGTTCACACAGGATGATGCCCACCTGTTCTGCCGTCCCGACCAGGTAAAGCAGGAATTCCTCAATGTGATGGATATCATCCAGATTGTGCTCACAGCCTTTGGCTTCAACTTCGAGGCTCAGATTTCATTGCGTGACCCTAACGACCATGAGAAATATGTGGGTAGTGATGAAGACTGGGCACGCTCGGAAGCTGCCATTGTGGAGGCATGCAAAGAAAAGGGGCTGAACGCCAAGATAGAATACGGAGAGGCTGCCTTCTATGGTCCTAAGCTCGACTTTATGATAAAGGATGCCATCGGTCGCCGTTGGCAGTTGGGTACCATTCAGGTAGATTACAACCTGCCCAAACGCTTCCAGTTGGAATATACCGATGAGGACAACACCAAGAAGACACCGGTGATGATTCACCGTGCTCCCTTTGGTTCTATGGAGCGTTTCTGTGCCGTGCTGATTGAGCACACTGCCGGTCATTTCCCCCTGTGGCTCACTCCCGACCAGGTGGCTATTCTGCCCATCTCGGAGAAGTACAATGAGTATGCGCATCAGGTGGCAAAATACTTTGACAAGGTTGGCGTGCGTGCCACTATTGACGACCGAAACGAAAAGATTGGCCGCAAGGTACGCGATAACGAGTTGAAGCGAGTGCCCTACATGGTTATCGTAGGAGAGAAGGAACAGGCTGATGGTACTGTGGCTGTCCGTCCTCAGGGAGGTGGCGAGCAGTCTGTCATGAGCATGGAAGATTTTGCCAAGAAAATCAACGATGAAGTGGCAGAGATGACCAAAGACTTCTAAACGATTTCTTATTTATACTTTAGAAACCGTAAAAGGGACAAGCAGGTGTTGCCTCCCCCTTTTACGGTTTTTCTTTTCCTTATATTGCTGACGGCTAAAAGTCTTGAGCGGACAGCAATCATTCTTTTATTTTTCGTCCTAACAGCATATTGAAATCGATTTCTCTATTTACCAATAATTTCCCAATGACCACCTTTATTAGGTCCAACCCTTTTAACAACTCCAGTATCTTGAAGATGTTTCATATTAGTAGCAATCCAACGGCGAGATACTCCAAGAATTTCTGCTATCCCAGAAAGGGTTGCATTAGGATTATTCCTAATTTCATTGATGATTTGTAGTGCAGTTTCTGGTGCACTTTGTGGTGCACTTTGTAGTGCAGTTTCTGGTGCACTTTGTAGTGCAGTTTTTAGTGCTCCCCGTTTTGATGCTTTTAATGAACCATCTTTATGTGTTATGTCTGCGATAATATTACCAGCAGCTTCATGGCAAGGAATGGTTATCCTAAAAAAGGTTCGTTCATCATCAGTAGCTACAGTAGCTCTGGGTGAACCATTATTTTCCAAAACGTTCTGAATTGTTGGAATGCCGGTACTACGGCCTTCTGTCAAATCCAATTCTTTCAGATATTCGCCAAGTCTGCGGTTACGATAACGCTTAGATACTAAGATTTCACATCTTGATATATCTGCGGCAGATATACTTCTATCAGGACCACCGACATTCTGTATGGTAATACCTTGAGGTTCTACAGTAATCACCACGGGTTCCCATTCACGATAATCTCTATGATATAGTGAGTTCGTCACACTCTCTTCCAATGCTTGATATGGATAAGTGACGAATTTATGACTCCGACTGCTATCCTTGGGCTTTATTACTGTCTGCATAACAAGCATACGATTCAGGTATTCCAATGTTCTGTCAATTATCTGGGTGACGGAACCCTTTATTACAGGACCTTCATATAAGTTGTTTGGATTGTTCAATCGTCCTTCTGGGAAATATACCACTTCAACTTGTG
>JBJEKQ010000071.1:0-9978 GCA_051878715.1 Prevotella sp. | reverse complement strand
TAGATTTTTTCTTTGTATTTTTGTGGCGCATAAATCATCACAGGGTTTCCATGACTGAACAAGAGAGAGAAACAGCCCGCGGGATTCTGACCAGATACCTGCAGGAGGGAAATCATAGAAAAACACCGGAACGATATGCCATCCTTGATGCCGCTTATCGCATATCAGGACTTTTCTCCATGGAAGAACTCGGCGTACAACTTGAAATGCAGAAGGGACTGGTGGTGAGTCGTGCTACTCTGTATAACACCGTGAAGTTGTTGGTGGAACTGGGACTGCTGGTGAAACACCATACCAAGGCACATGTGATGTATGCCGCTGTGCAGAAGAAAAAGGGTCATTGCCAGCAGATTTGTACCGTGTGCGGAAAGGTGAGAGATCTCAATCTGCCAGAAATGACCGCCCTCTTCAGTGAGCTTAAGGTGAACAGGTTCAGAAAAGAGAACTTCATACTACAGATTTACGGGGTATGCCATACCTGTCAGCTGCATCTGGCAAAACAAATGGAAAGGAAAAACAATAACAAACAATAGATTATACAATGGCTAACAATGGAAAAGTAGATGTTCTGCTGGGTTTGCAGTGGGGCGATGAAGGAAAAGGCAAGGTAGTGGATGTGCTCACTCCCAAATATGATGTGGTGGCGCGCTTCCAGGGCGGACCCAACGCCGGTCATACACTTGAGTTCGAGGGACAGAAATATGTGCTTCGTAGCGTGCCTTCAGGAATCTTCCAGGGAGGCAAGGTGAACATCATAGGCAATGGAGTGGTGCTGGCCCCCGACCTGTTTATGGAGGAGGCCAAGGCACTTGAAGCAAGCGGCCACGAACTGAAGCAGCGCCTGCATATATCCAGAAAAGCCCATCTCATTATGCCCACACACCGCGTGCTGGATGCTGCCTATGAGGCAGCCAAGGGAAAAAGCAAGGTGGGCACCACGGGTAAGGGCATTGGGCCTACCTATACCGACAAGGTTTCGAGAACAGGTTTGAGAGTGGGTGACATTTTCGAGAACTTCGAGGAGAAATACCAGACTTGCAAGCAGCGCCACGAGCAAATCCTCAAATCCATGAACTTTGAATACGACATCACCGAGGTGGAGAAGAAATGGATGGAGGGCATAGAATATCTTCGCCAGTTCCCCATCGTGGACTCTGAACACGAGATAAACAAGATACTCAAGAGTGGCAAAAGCGTGCTCTGCGAAGGTGCCCAGGGTACAATGCTCGACGTGGATTTCGGTTCCTATCCGTTTGTCACCTCCTCCAACACCATTTGCGCGGGAGCTTGTACAGGCTTAGGTATCGGTCCCAACAGAATCGGTGAAGTATATGGCATTATGAAGGCCTACTGTACCCGCGTTGGAGCAGGACCTTTCCCTACAGAACTCTTCGATGAGACGGGCAGTACCATCCGCCAGTTGGGTCATGAGTTTGGGGCTGTGACAGGGCGCGAGAGGCGTTGTGGATGGATTGACCTCGTGGCATTAAGGTATGCCATCATGGTGAATGGCGTGACCCAGCTCATCATGATGAAGAGTGACGTGCTCGACGGATTCAAGACCATCAAGGCTTGTGTGGCATACAAACAGAATGGCAAGGAGATTCAGGACTTCCCCTACAACATCGAACAGGGCATAGAACCCGTATATGTGGAATTGCCCGGATGGCAGACCGATATGACCAAGTTCACCTCTGAGGAACAGTTCCCCAAGGAGTTCAAGGATTATATTGCTTTCCTGGAAAAAGAACTGGAGACACCTATCAGCATTATCTCTATCGGACCAGATAGAGAGCAAACTATCGTGAGATAACATTATGGCACAAAGACCGAATATACCAAAGGGTACCAGAGATTTCTCGCCCGAGGAAATGGCGAAGCGCAACTATATTTTTGATACCATACGCTCTGTCTATGCACTCTATGGCTTCCAGCAGATTGAAACGCCCGCCATGGAGACGTTGCAGACGCTGATGGGAAAGTATGGCGAAGAGGGCGATAAACTGCTGTTCAAGGTACTGAACAGCGGTGACTATCTGAACAAACTGACCGACGAGGAACTGTTGGAGCGCAACACTAACAGGCTGGCGGCACGTCTCTGCGAGAAGGGACTGCGCTACGACCTTACCGTACCCTTTGCTCGCTATGTGGTGATGCACAGGGAAGAGTTGCAGCTCCCTTTTAAGCGTTATCAGATACAGCCCGTATGGCGTGCAGACCGTCCGCAAAGAGGGCGATACAGGGAGTTCTACCAGTGTGACGCCGACGTAGTGGGCAGTGACTCTTTGCTCAATGAGGTGGAACTGATGCAGATAGTGGATACCGTGTTCACGCGCTTTGGCATCAGGGTGCAGATAAAAATCAACAACCGCAAGATACTTTCCGGCATAGCCGAGGTGATAGGAGCCGCTGACAAGATTGTGGACATTACCGTGGCTATAGACAAGTTGGAGAAGATAGGCATCGACAAGGTCAATGAGGAACTGCGCGCCGTAGGCATCGGAGAAAACGCCATCGAACTGCTGCAGCCTATCATCACCTTGACAGGTACCAACGGGCAGAAACTCGAAACCATAGCCGGGGTGCTGGCAAAGAGTGAAACAGGACTGAAGGGAGTGGAGGAAACCCGTTATATACTTTCTACGCTGGAGCAGATGGGGCTGAACAACGAGATACAGCTCGACCTGACTCTGGCACGTGGTCTGAACTACTACACGGGTGCCATCTTCGAGGTGAAAGCGCTTGACACACCCATGGGAAGTATCACGGGTGGCGGAAGGTATGACAACCTGACAGGCATCTTCGGATTGCCTGGACTTAGTGGGGTGGGAATCTCTTTCGGAGCTGATAGAATTTATGATGTGCTGGAGGCGTTGGACCTCTATCCCAAGAACGCTGTGGCGGGCACGCAACTGCTGTTTATCAACTTTGGCGAAAAGGAAACAGCCTACTGTCTGCCCATGGTGGCTAAAGCCCGACAGGCGGGCATCCGGACTGAGATTTATCCCGATGCAACCAAGATGAAGAAGCAGATGTCGTATGCCAATGCCAAGGGCATCGCCTTTGTGGCTCTGGCAGGAGAAAACGAAATAAACGAGGGAAAGGTGACGCTCAAGAACATGGCTTCGGGAGAGCAGTTTACCGTGGATGCCGCTCAGATGCTTGACATCATCTTGAAGGCCTGACCCATCGTGCTTCATCATTCTGAAAGTATGATATCTGATACTAACCTTGGAGGATGTGCAACATTCCCACTAAACATACAATGAAAATGCGTACAACAATCTTTTGGCAGTTGGTTTTGGCTGTCGTTGTAGTCATGGTGCTCTCTGCATTTAAGAAGAATGAGGGCTTTACTGTATTTATGATAGGTGATTCTACCATGGCAAACAAGAGTTTGAAGGACGGTGCCAAGGAGCGCGGCTGGGGGATGGCTCTTCAATGCTATTTCGACGATTGCGTAAGGATAGATAACCATGCCCAAAACGGCCGTTCTTCCAAGAGTTTTATCAACGAGGGGAGATGGCAAGCAGTGCTGGATAAGATACAGCCGGGCGACTACGTATTTATCCAGTTCGGCCACAACGATGAGAAGCCGAAAGAGGACCGCCATACCGACCCGGGTACCACGTTTGATGCCAACCTGCGCAGGTTTGTTCTGGAAACCAGGGCAAAAGGGGGCATACCCGTACTGTTCAATGCCGTGGTGAGGCGCAATTTCTTTGTACAGGCTCCCAAGAACGATGATGACGAGGCTTTGAGAAAGACGGTGGGACCGCCTGCCAAAGACCTGAAACAGGAAGGTGACACCCTTTACGACACACATGGCGACTATCGTTGGTCGCCCAGGAATGTGGCACTGGAGCAGCAGGTGACCTTCGTGGATGCCAACGCCATTACCCATCGCCTGGAGCAGGGACTGGGCAAGGAGGAGTCAAAGAAACTCCACATGTGGTTCTTGCCAGGTGAAGAGCCTTCGGTGCCTAAGGGCAGACAAGACAACACACACTATAACATACATGGCGCCCATGTGGTAGCACGGCTGCTGGCTGCCGATGTGTGCAGGCAGATACCGCAACTGGAGGAACACGCCGTGAAAGACGTGGATTATAGTGTAGCCACCAATGGAATAGGTGATTTCTTTACCCCGCAGGAGGCTGTGGATGCCATGGCATTGGAGGAAAAGGCCACCATACAACTCTTTGCCGGAGAATGGGAGAAACCCGCCATTCCCAAGGGTAAAAAGGTGAAGTGGATACTGCGCGAAGGAGCCAGTTGGAAGTGATTCAACGGATGTGGTGCTCCGCTTTGTACAGCCCGTCGATGATGCTGTCGGCGAGCGATATGTTGGGCACGCGGATGGTGTCGCATCCCAGAGCTTCGGATACAATCAGGAATATCTCTGCTGCGGGTAGAATGACGTCTGCTCTATCGGCTTTCAGTGAGTAGGCTTCCATGCGCTCGTGGAAGGTCATGGGCTTCATGGCATCGCGTATCTGTGCCAGGTTTTCGACGGGAAGCAAGTCGTGGCGGCCTTCGTTCTTGCTTTCATGAAACAGCTTGCAGAGCTTGTTGATATTACCTCCCGACCCGATAATCTCCACCTTTCCGTAGTGTTTGCGGTGTTCTGTCAGGCAGGCTTTCATTTCGGGTAGCACTTCTTCGCCCACGGCACCTCCGAGAAGTCGCAGTGTGCCGATATTGTAGGAACAGCTGTCCACCAGTTCTCCTTCGTGGATGATGGATATTTCGGTGCTTCCGCCTCCCACATCCACAAAGGCATAGGTGCCCTCGTTGGCGTTGACCACTTCCACACAGTTGTTGTAGAGTAGGCTTGCCTCTTCCTTTCCGTTGATGATTTCGATGTGGATGCCTGTTTTCTTGGCAATCTTGTCGAGAATTTTCTGTCCGTTGGAGGCATCCCGCATGGCAGAGGTGGCACAAGCGCGGAATTTCTTTACGTTGTAGAGTTTCATCAACTGCTTGTAACTCTTTATCATGCACATCATCATGCGTTCTCGCTCCTGGCTAATCTCGCCAAGCGTGAACACGTCCTTGCCCAGACGTAAGGGAATACGCAGGAAGAACACCTTGCTGAATTCGTAATTGCCGGCGTTGTCTTCACATACGTTCTTGATGAGCAGGCGGGCTCCGTTGGAGCCGATGTCTATGGCTGCATAGTTCTGGTTTTCCATTTGTTTCTATGTTTTCTCAGCGTTTATCTTTGTATTTCAACGTTTATCCTCCTTTTTGTTCTCCTTGTTCATTTCCTCGTTGTCGCTCGCTGCATGCACTTGGTTGTAGACCTTGTAGAGTTCTTCTTGTGAGCGGAACGGTATGCCCACCTGGAAATCGTTGCTGCCTTTTCCGTCAATGCTGCGCCCGTTGAGTGTGTCGCGCAAGCCGTAATCAACTGTACGCCATAGGTCTTGCTGCATTTCCGCATCGTAAACGGGGGTGAGCACCTCTATGCGGTTAATCAGGTTGCGAGGCATCCAATCGGCACTACCGATATAATACAGGGGCTGGCCTCCATTGGCAAAGATGAATATCCGTGAGTGCTCCAGGTAATGATCGATGATGCCCACTGCGCGGATATTTTCACTCCACCCAGCTACACCGGGCACCAAGGAACAGTTGCCGCGCAGTACCAGCTCTATCCTTACGCCAGCCCTTGATGCCTCATAGAGTTTTGCTACCATATCTTCATCGGTGATGTGGTTGATTTTTATCCTTATCCAGGCTTCTTTCCCCTCTTTGGCATGTTTTATCTCCTCGTTGACAAGACGCGTCAGTTTGGACTTCATCTCGTTGGGTGACACGAGCAATTCTCTGAACCGTACCGGTTTGAATGGCTTGACGATAAAGTCGAACACCTTTGCAACCTCATTGGTAAGGCTTCTTTTGGCGGTCATCATAATATAGTCGGTATAAACCTTGGCGTTTCCTTCGTGGAAGTTGCCGGTACCTATGCAGGCTATATCCCCCTTACGCGAGGATATCAGCACCAGTTTGGAGTGTACTTTCAGTCCTTCAACACCGAATACTACCTCGATGCCCGCTTCCTGCATCTTCTTGCTCCATTTGATGTTGCTCTCTTCGTCAAACCTTGCCAGCAGTTCTATTACCACCGTCACCTTCTTGCCGTTGCGGGCTGCACAGATAAGGGTATCCACCACCTTGGAGTCTTTGGCAAGCCGGTAGAGCGTGGCGTGGATATGGGTGACATCGCGGCTGAGGGCAGCTTCGCGCAGAACCCGGATAAACGAGTTAAAGGAATGGTAAGGCACGTGGATGAAGCGGTCTTTTTCGCGAATCGCCTGAAGAATGCTTTCTGTGGCCTCCAAATCGGGCTTGGTAATAGGTGGAGTGGGGCGGTATTTCAGTTCTTTTAGTCCAAAGTCAGGAAAGCTCATCAGGTCCTTGTGGTTGTGATACCTGCCTCCGCTTACGATAGTGTCGAGCTGGTCGATGTTCAGGCGTGACATGATTTTGCGCAGCAAATCCTTGGGCATGGCAGCGTCGTAGATAACGCGTATTGGTTCGCCTCGTTTTCTGCTCTTCACGCCCTTTGCCACCTTTTGTAGTGTGCCTGCATTAAGGTCGTTGTCTATCTCCATCTCGGCATCCTTGGTAAATTTGAAGGAATAGGCCTCAAAGGTGCTCGTACCACGACCCGTGAAGATGAAGGGGAGGCAGAAGCGAATGACGTCATCGAGATACATGATGCAGTGGCTGTCATCGTCGGAAGGGATAACAACAAAGCGCCCATACACTTTTGATGGAACGCGGATGAGAGCATAATCCACCATCGGTTTCTTCTTGTTCTCAATCCATTGCGAGCAACGTACCGCCAGAAAGATGCTGTCATCGGCAGAGGACGCACTGATTTCCTTGATTGACGAGAGCCATACGGGATTGGTAGAACCGTTGAGCTTCTCAGCATATAGTTGCTTGAGATAGTTACGCTGACCGTGCGTAAGTTCGCTCTCATGGAGCAGGCGGATGCCTTTCTGTGCCAGCCCCTCGAAAACATCTGTAACAGTCTGCTCAAAATCCTTGTTGTACAGGGCATTCAGGCGGCTTATCTCGTGAATGGTCTTCTTGGCCTTGTCGCGCTCAGTTTTCAGTAGTTTCTCCTTGGAGTCTGCGATGCGATTGAGCGAAGCCACTCTGACACGGAAAAATTCATCGAGATTGTTTGAATAGATGCCCAGATAGGAGAGTCGTTCCAATAATGGGACTATAGGCTTGGCTGCTTCTTGAAGTATGCGGCGATTGAAGAACATCCAACTTAGATCCCTTTCTACATAATAATGTGCTTTCTTTTCTTTGTTTCCCATAGAATAAATACTCTGTTGCTTTCGTTCAAAAGGGGCTGTATGCTCCTTCGTTTCTTCTTGCAAAGGTATGAGATACATGCTACAATAGTGTTTCAGGGAAATGATAATCCTGTGACAATATGACAAATAAGCATAATTGTGTGAAAATACGGCACGAAACTCTTGCAGGATTATTTTTTTTTCTTACTTTTGCAATACCTATTTTTAGGGAATTCATTAAACTTAAATATCGAAATTATGAAAAAGAAATTTGTTTGTAGTGTGTGTGGATACGTGTATGAGGGTGAGGCTGCTCCTGAGCAGTGCCCGTTGTGTAAAGCTCCTGCTGCCAAGTTCAAGGAAATGGACGAGATGAATGCAGACTTTGCCACAGTACATAAGTTGGGTGCAGCTCGTGAGGAGGGTGCCAACGAAGAAATGATTAAGGATTTGGAAACTCACTTCAACGGCGAGTGTTGCGAGGTTGGTATGTATCTGGCCATGAGTCGTCAGGCAGACAGAGAGGGATATCCCGAAATCGCAGAGGCATACAAGCGCTACGCTTTCGCGGAGGCTGAGCACGCTTCTAAGTTTGCTGAGCTTCTTGGCGATGTGCTGAAGGATACCAAGAGCAATTTGGAGGCACGTATTGCAGCAGAGAGAGGTGCTTGCGAGGACAAGTTCCGTATTGCAAAGAACGCCAAGGCGGCTGGTATGGATGCCACTCACGACACCGTGCACGAGATGGCCAAGGACGAAGCTCGTCACTGTGCTGGCTTCATCGGACTTTATGACCGTTATTTCGGAAAGAAATAAACAGGTTTGACATATAACGAATGCAGCCACAGGCAAGAACCTCGAAACTACAAGGGGATTGCTTGTGGCTTTTTGGTTGACTGAGGAATCGGACAATCTTCCAAACAAGAATGATTTTTAAACAGGAACCATCTTCAAACAAACCATTTCTCATGGACTTTCATCAAACACGGACCAAAATGAAAACAGAAAAGGAAATGCTGTCAGAATTGGAGGCATTATGTTCGAGGGCGGAGCATTGTACCTTTGAATTGCGTGAAAAAATGGGACGTTATGAGGTAGATGAGGAAGTCCAGGAGCGCATCATCAATAGGTTGGTGAAAAATCAGTATGTGGATGATGAAAGATATGCCCGATGCTTTGCTGCGGAAAAAGTGAAATACAACAGATGGGGGCGCCGGAAGGTGGAGCAGGCCTTGCGGATGAAACGTATTCCAGTCGAGGTGATAACTTCGGTGCTGGGAGAAATAGACGATGAAACCTATCTGGAGGTATTACGTCCATTGCTGAACTCCAAGGCAAAGGGCATAAAGGCTGCCAACGGATATGAACGCAACAGAAAACTTCTGCAGTTTGCCATGGGAAGAGGCTTTGATTATGAACTCATACGGGAGTGTGTCAAGGAAATTGGGGGTGAAACTGATATGGAGTGTGAAGATGATATCAGGTATGAATCCGGATTTGGGTGCGAAGCTGAAGAATAAACTGCGTTACGCGCTAAGAGGATGCTTGGATGTTGTTGCTCCCCGACGGTGTGTGGCATGTGGCAGGCGGCTCTCGTGTACGGAAGAGCACTTGTGTGCGGTATGTCTTAAACACGCACCTGTCACCGGTTTTCAGTTCAATCCATACGAGAACAGGATGGCAAAGGACTTTTGGGGATTGGTGAAGTCTATGGAGAAGGCAGCTGCGTGGTTCTACTACGAACCGGGATCGGAGTTCAGTAACATCATCAAAGAACTCAAATACCGTCATCAGCCGACATTGGGACTTTATATCGGAGAAATGATGGCGTACAAGATGAAAGAGAGCGGTTTCTTTGATGATATTGACTGCATGGTTCCTGTGCCTATTACCCAAAAAAGGAAAAGGCAACGGGGCTACAATCAGGCTGAATGTATAGCCAATGGCATACGGAATGTGCTGCAGATACCAGTGGTTTCCTGCGCGGTAGAAAGAGTGGAGTTTACCGGAAGTCAGACACGATTGAGACGACTGGATAGAATGAATAATGTGGAACGTGCCTTCAGAGGAAAGAACCTGGCAGTTTTCTCACATTCACATGTGTTGCTTGTGGATGATGTGACCACTACAGGAGCCACGCTTACAGCTGTGGCAAATGTGTTGCAACAGGTGGCGGATATCAGGATCAGTGTGCTTACAGCAGGATATACACGCTGACTTTGTGCCGTTTCTTGGGATTTTTAGTTAACTTTGCGTCCTGCAATCCTTCAGTAATGAAAATGTGATATGAATATAAGTTTGTCTCGAATCATTAAGGTGGTGGCGTGTATGCTTTGTTTCACTTCAAACATCCACGCACAGAGTAAAAGGGAGTTCAGAGGCGCATGGATACAATGTGTCAACGGACAGTTTTTAGGAAAAAGTACGTCGGAGATTCAATCCATGCTGTCGTATCAGTTGGATGAACTGCAGAAAGACGGTGTAAACTGCATTATCTTTCAGGTCCGTCCGGAGTGTGATGCCTTGTATCAAAGCCGTCTGGAACCCTGGAGTCGTTTCCTTACCGGCCAACAGGGAAAGGCTCCGTCTCCTTATTGGGACCCGTTGGCATGGATGGTGGAGCAGTGTCATCAGCGTGGCATGGAACTGCATGCAT
>JBJEKQ010000070.1:69032-91395 GCA_051878715.1 Prevotella sp. | reverse complement strand
TTCTTGGAAAAGGAAATTAAGTTACTACGCGTAGTAAGCGAATTTCCCGTTATAGAGAATTTCTATATATACCGTTGTCACGTTGTCACGCGGAAACCTCGGAAAGGAATATGTGGATTCAGGCTTGCAGAACTATGGCCTGAATGGAGTCTTGCAACCGGCTTTTCGGACAGACCCTGAAAAAGCCTGTTTCCTGAACGGTTCCTGAACGGGATTGAACAGAAAGCCGAGAGAAGAGAATACAAAAAAGAAGCTGTGGTGTAAACTTTGATGTAATTACGACACAACCTCTTTCTGCATTCTGATTATTGTGAAGTAGGGACGATCGGGCTCGAACCGATGACCTCTGCAATGTGACTGCAGCGCTCTAAACCAACTGGGCTACGCCCCTATACTTCTTGATTGCGGATGCAAAAGTACGAAGACTTTGCGAAACAACCAAAGATTTTGTACTTTTTTTATAGGTGTTTTTTGTATGCTGCTTTTTGGGACGGGTTTACTTTGCTTATTCTGCCTGAGATTCATGTCTGGCTGTCCTCGCTAAATAAAGGTAGCGGTATGGCTCCCCGCCTATATCTTGTCAAACCCTTCGCCGAACACACCGTGGCAGAAGGTCTGTGAAATGAGCGCGTAGGGGTCAATCGCTTTCACGTTGTTGAACAGTTCTTGCGATTCGTATTTACGTGCCAGTACCATCAGTATCTTTACCCCTTCCTTGGAATACCATCCTTTGCCCTCAATGAGCGTCACTCCCCGGTTCATTTTGTTGTTGATGGTGTCGGCGATTTTCTCGTATTCCTTGGAGATGATAAAGAATTGCACCGTTTGCCGGGTTCCGTTGATGACATAATCAAACAGGTAACTGGCTATAATGGTAAACGCCACACCATACACGATGGTTTCTGTGCTGTGGAAAAGCAGATAGGAAGAGCAGATGATGGTAATGTCGATGAACTGCATTGCCCTGCCGAAGCCCACGCGGAAATACTTGTTGAGGAGTGCGATGATGATATCCGTGCCGCCTGTAGATCCGTTATGGCTGAATACGATGCCCAAACCGGCGCCTCCCAGGGCAGCCCCGATAAGCACGTGCATGAACTTGTCTTCGCCTGCGGTAATCACGGGATACTGCTGGAATATGGGTTGCAGTGCGCTTATCATGAGCGACATGATGGTGACGCCTATGATGGTGCGGATTGTGAACTGCTTGCTGATACCCTTGAAGGCGATAATCAGCAGTGCTACATTGAGTATCCACATGGTGGCTCCGGGCGGGAACTTGAAGGCGTAGTATGTCAGTGCCGATATACCGGCCACACCTCCCATCACCACTTTTTCGGGTAGTATGAATGCGGTGTATCCGAAAGAGTAGAGCAATATGCCGAAAGCGATAAAGAACATGTCTTTGGCTTGCCGGCGTATTTTCTGTTTCTGTTCGTCCGTTACGATAGCGTGTTGCATGTTTCTTTGATTGGATTGAGTGCAGTTAGACGGATGCAAAGTTAATGAATAAAATCCGAATAAAGAATACCAGCTTCCCTTTCTCGTAAAAAATGGTGGAAAAATGTTTTGCCGTTTCATCTTTATACACTATCTTTGCAAACAGGATAGAGGGGTGCCCGAGCGATTGCCGAGGCTGAGATTATACCCGTAGCACCTGATGCGGATAATGCCGCCGTAGGGACTGTCAACGTTGTTTTCCCCTTGTTGCTTTTCGTGCTGTCATCGCTCTATCAGGTCATACGGCAGAATCTGTGTCGTGACAAATGAAATAACGAGACAAAATCATAGAGATAATATGGAAAAACTGACGATTGCGGGTAAGGTGTTCAACTCGCGCTTGTTTTTGGGAACCGGAAAGTTCAGTTCCAACCAGGTGATGGCTGATGCCATTGCCGCTTCTGCCACTGAGATGGTGACTATGGCGATGAAACGTATCGACATGAACGATGGTGACGACGATATGTTGGCACATATTGCCAAACCCGGCATACAACTGCTACCCAATACATCGGGCACGCGCAATGCTGAGGAGGCTGTGTTTGCCGCCAAGATGGCACGGGAGGCATTCGGTACTAACTGGCTGAAGCTGGAAATACATCCCGACCCACGCTACCTTTTGCCCGACCCTGTGGAAACTCTCAAGGCCACCGAACTGTTGGTCAAAGAGGGTTTTGTGGTGCTGCCCTACTGTCAAGCCGATCCTGTGCTGTGCAAGCGGTTGGCTGAAGCAGGAGCTGCCACTGTAATGCCTCTGGCTGCCCCTATCGGCACCAATATGGGGCTTCGTACCCGCGATTTCCTACAGATTATCATCGAGGAGGCTTCGGTGCCCGTGGTGGTTGATGCCGGAATCGGTGCTCCCAGCGATGCTGCCCTTGCCATGGAGATAGGAGCCGATGCGGTGCTTGTGAATACCGCCATATCTGTGGCAGGCAATCCTGTGGCGATGGCCGCTGCATTCAAAAAAGCCACAGAGGCGGGGCGTGAGGCGTACGAGGCAGGACTCGGTATGCAGGTGCTTGACCTCCAGGCAGAAGCAAGTTCTCCCTTGACCTCATTCCTTAATGACTGAAAAGGAATGAGTGTAAGAATCAATAACTTAATGAGTGAAGAGACATGAATGTAAAAATCAACAACATCCCCTGCCAGCTTCCCGAGGGGACAACAGTAGAAGGCCTTGCAAAGGAGCGCCATCTGCCCGAAAAGGGAGTGGCACTGGCTGTGAACAACCAAATGGTGCCACGCACTGAATGGAACGGAAGAGTGCTTGCAGAAGGCGATGACATTGTAATCCTCAAAGCCTTTTGTGGCGGGTAAGAAAGAATTTCCCTTACACTTCTTTGCAAAATGTTTTACGACGAAATACAAAAAATCGATTGGGATGAGACCACACAGCGCATCATGGAAAAAACGGATGCTGATGTGTGCAGGGCACTGAACAAGCACCGCCTTGATGTGGATGACTTCATGGCGCTCATCTCGCCTGCCGCAGAGACATATCTGGAGCCTATGGCGCGCCTCAGCAGGAAATATACCAGGGAACGCTTTGGCAATACCATCAACATGTTCATCCCGATTTATATAGCAAACTCCTGTTCCAACTCCTGCGTCTATTGTGGTTTTCATGTGCAGAACAAGATGCCCCGCACCATTCTCACCGAGGAGGAGATAGTGAGGGAGTATGAGGCCATCAAGAAACTGGGACCGTTTGACAATCTTCTGGTGCTCACCGGAGAGAACCCCGTGCTCACTGGGGTGCCCTATATCGCAAGGGCACTCGATTTGGCAAAGCCCTATTTCAATAACCTGCAGGTAGAGGTGATGCCGCTGAGTGCCGATGACTACCGCGAACTGGTGAGACATGGACTCAATGGCGTGATATGTTTTCAGGAAACCTATCGGGAAGCCACCTACAAGAACTATCATCCCCGTGGTCCCAAATCAAACTATGAATGGCGTATCAACGGCTATGACCGCATGGGGCAGGCAGGCGTGCACAAGATAGGAATGGGGGCCCTGATAGGACTGGAGGACTGGCGTACTGACGTGACCATGCTGGCCTACCATCTCAGATACCTGGAGAAGACCTATTGGCGTACGCAATACAGTGTCAATTTCCCGCGTATGCGCCATGCCGAGAACGGAGGTTTCCAGCCTCATGTGGTGATGTCTGATAAGGAGTTGGCGCAGGTTACCTTTGCCATGCGCATCTTCGACCATGATGTTGATATATCCTATTCTACGCGCGAGACACCCGAGGTGCGCAATAATATGGCGACTTTAGGTGTCACCACCATGAGTGCCGAGAGTCATACTGATCCTGGTGGCTATTGCTGTCATCCCGAAGCCCTGGCACAGTTTGATGTGAGTGACGCACGTACCGCCAAACAGGTGGAGGCCGATCTTAGGGCACTGGGCATGGAGCCTGTATGGAAAAACTGGGATCGCGTGTTTGACGTGACCGCTAAAAACTGAGTCATGGAGAGTAACGCCAAGCAGTCACACTATGTGGTGACACTCACCATTGCCGGCAGCGACCCTGTTGCAGGGGCAGGCATACAGGCAGACATCAAAACCATGTCGGCGTTGGGATGCTATGCTGCTTCGGCGATTACTGCCGTCACCGTGCAGGACACGGTGAATGTGCATGCCGTTCATCCTGTGCCTCCTGACATAGTGACTGCACAAATCAGGGCGGTGATGGACGATTTGCACCCTCGTGCCATCAAGATAGGCATGGTCAATGATGAGCAGACGATTGTCGCCATAGCGGAGGCGTTGCCGCATCATGGCATTATTCCCATTGTAATTGATCCCATTTTGGTCGCAACAGGCGGCACACCGCTGCTGCAGGACAAGGCTTACGGTGCCCTGTGTACCCGGTTGCTGCCCCTTGCCACACTGATAACACCCAATATTCCTGAAGCAGAACGACTGGCGCGCATGCAGATAACCGACGAAGCATCGATGGATAGGGCGGCAGCGGAGATAATCCGATGCACTGGATGCCCGTGGATACTCATCAAAGGAGGTCATCGGCAGGGAATGAAAACGGATGTGCTTTATGGGGACGGACAGCGATATGTTTTTTCTTCTCCGCCGGTAGAGACCCGCAACACCCATGGAACGGGATGCACCCTTTCATCTGCTATCACTGCTTTTCTGGCGCAGCAGTATGCCATGGAACAGGCGGTGGCAATGGCAAAGACTTTTGTGGATGAGGCTCTGCATGCCGGAGGCGACGTGTGTGCGGGCAACGGGCATGGACCTCTGAACCATTTCTTTCATCCCCGACCATTGCTGACAGACTCTTGGCGCAGTGCCTTTCCCTGCCAGTTCATCACCCATGCCAACGACCGTCATTCTTATGAGCAAGGGGCTTTGATGGCGTTGCAAGGCGGATGCCGCTGGATACAACTCCGCATGAAACAGGCGTCTGACGATGAGGTGGCACAGACGGCCAAGGTACTGATGCCGCTATGCCGTAAGGCGGGTGCCGTGTTCCTGCTCGACGACAGAGTGGAACTGGCTCGTGATCTTGGCGCCGACGGCGTGCATTTGGGCAAAAATGATATGTCTGTCAGTCAGGCGCGACAAGTGTTGGGTGCCGATAGTATCATCGGTGGTACTGCCAATACCTTTGAGGATATTCAGAACCTGCACCGGCAGGGAGCCGACTATATCGGATGCGGTCCCTTCCGCTTTACGCAAACCAAACAGAAACTGGCACCTACATTGGGCATCGAGGGCTATAGGACACTGTTGAATCAGATGTGCCAGGCTGGTATATCCCTGCCTTTGGTGGGCATCGGCGGAATAACCTGCGAGGATATTCCTGCGCTGATGGCTCTTGGCATAGATGGCATTGCGCTGAGCGGCAGTGTGCTCAATGCTCCCCAACCTGCCGAAGAGATGCGCAGGGTGCAGCATGCCATCTTCCAAAACCTGCATCAGGAAGCCCTTTCCCGTTATTCAAGAACTATTATCAAGCCACAATCAATACATCATGAACAATAATATCAAGATTACTTACCCCGGTTCCGAGAAGGTATATATGCCGGGCACTATCTACCCCGAGTTGAGAGTTGCCATGCGCCGCGTGAACCTCACCCCCACTGTAGTGGTGGAAAAAGGAGAGAAGAAAATGACAGAGAATGCTCCTGTCTATGTGTATGACACCAGCGGTCCCTACAGCGACCCTGCCGTTGATATCGACTTGCAGAAGGGATTGCCCAAGCTGCGCCTGCCGTGGATGAAGAACCGTAAGGAGGGAGATACCCAGATGGCACTTGCCAAGAGGGGTGTCATCACACAGGAAATGGAGTATGTCGCTATTAGGGAGAACATGAACTGCGCTGAACTGGGTATCGACACCCACATCACCCCCGAGTTTGTGCGCAGTGAGGTGGCTGCGGGGCGTGCGGTGATTCCCGCTAACATAAACCATCCCGAGGCAGAGCCGATGATTATAGGTACTAATTTTCTGGTGAAAATAAACACCAACATAGGCAATTCACACCAGAATTCCAGCATTGACGAAGAGGTGGAAAAGGCTGTATGGAGTTGCAAATGGGGTGGAGACACGCTGATGGACCTCTCCACAGGTACCAACATCCACGAAACCCGTGAGTGGATTTTGCGCAACTGTCCTGTTCCCGTAGGTACGGTACCCATGTATCAGGCCTTTGAGAAAGTGAATGGCAAGGCGGAAGACCTGACATGGGAGATATTCCGCGACACTCTGATAGAACAGTGCGAGCAGGGAGTGGATTACTTTACCATCCACTGTGGCATCCGACTGAAGAACGTACACCTTTCACAGGGGCGTCTCACCGGTATGGTGAGCCGTGGCGGAAGCATCATCTCCAAGTGGTGTATGGTGCATCAGAAGGAGAGTTTCCTGTATGAGCATTTTGACGATATCTGCGACATCTGTGCCCGGTATGACGTGGCCGTCTCTTTGGGCGATGGTCTGCGTCCTGGAAGTACCTACGATGCTAACGATGCTGCACAGTTTGCCGAGCTTGACACCATGGGCGAACTGGTGGAGCGTGCGTGGGCAAAGAATGTGCAGGCATTCATCGAAGGTCCTGGTCATGTGCCCATGCACAAAATCAGGGAGAACATGGATCGGCAGATAGAGAAGTGTCACGGTGCGCCTTTCTATACTTTAGGACCGTTGGTCACTGATATTGCTCCTGCCTATGACCATATCACCAGTGCTATCGGTGCCTCCATGATTGGCTGGTATGGCACTGCCATGCTGTGTTATGTCACTCCCAAGGAACACTTGGCTCTACCCAACAAGGACGATGTGCGCACAGGTGTAGTTACCTATAAGATAGCTGCCCATGCCGCCGATCTGGCAAAGGGACACCCTGGCGCCACCATCCGCGACAATGCGTTGAGTAAGGCACGCTACGACTTCAGATGGAAAGACCAGTTCAACCTTGCCTTGGATCCGGAAAAGGCATTGGAGTACTACAAGACCTCCAACCGTACCGAAGGGGAGTTCTGCACCATGTGTGGTCCTAATTTCTGCGCCGCGCGTATCAGTCATTCCCTCAAGGATTGTGAGAAGTAAAGAGCATTGTACCATTCTCTCATCTGATACACGATGAAATTTATAGTCATATCCTCTCCTGATTTTTTAGCGGGAGAGGATTTTTTGATTTCCCAACTGATGGAAGCAGGGGTCGATACCGTCCATCTGCGCAAGCCGGGAAGTGACATCTCCCGATGCAGAGCACTGCTCGACAAACTGCCTCCATCCTGCCTGTCACGCATCGTGGTGCATTATCATCCCTCCCTTGCGTCACATTATCCATTGCAGGGTGTACACCTCAGCGGACAGGATGTGACCCGCTGGTGCGAGGCGTTGCAGAAAAACGTATCAGTTCGTTCCTTGACAGGTGATACCGACACTGCCTGTTATTCGGCATCCTGCCACTCCTTGCATCAGGTGATGCTGCTCAAACCGGTGATGCATCATGTATTCCTCAGCCCTATCTTCAACAGTATTTCCAAACAGGGTTATCTCTCAGCCTTTGACGATGCTACCCTGCAGCGTGCTGCCTCTGACGCGGTAATAGACGAAAAGGTAGTGGCACTGGGTGGAGTGGACATCCGTCGTATTTCCCAACTCAAGGCATGGCATTTCGGGGGTGCAGCCTTTCTCGGAGATGTGTGGGAAAAGGCAGGTACACCTCATTTCCTGTCACACATAGAGGCACTGCGCCATGCTCTCGACGAATGAAACAAATGAGGCTGGCGTTCTGCCATTTTGACACCGAAAAATGCCTCGGCATATATTTTGTGCATCAGGTCATGGATAACATTTATATAAAAGAAAGGAGTTACCATGACATTAGACAAATTTACAATCAAGGCACAAGAGATGATTCAAGAGGCGGTGAACATGGCGCAGAGCAGCGGACAGCAAGCCATCGAACCCGTACATCTCTTGCTGGCATTGCTCACCAAAGGAAAAGAGGTGAGCGGCTTTTTATTGCAGAAAACTGGTACGAATACTGCACAGGTTGAAACCCTGCTGCGTCAGGAGGTACAGCATCTGCCTAAGGTACAGGGCGGACAGCCGTATCTGGGCAATGACACCAATACCGTATTGACCAGGGCGGAGGAAAAGGCAAAAATCATGGGCGACGAGTATGTGAGCGTCGAAACCCTGCTGCTGGCATTGCTTGCCGTCAATTCCACGGCATCACGTATATTGAAGGATGCGGGATGCACCGAACAGCAACTTACCTCTGCCATCCGCGAACTGCGGCAAGGGCAGCAGGTCAAGTCGCAGTCGGCTGATGACAACTACCGCAGTTTGGAAAAATATGCGAAGAACATGGTGGAACTGGCAAGAGCAGGAAAACTGGATCCTGTGATTGGCAGGGACGAAGAGATACGCCGTGTGTTGCAGATTCTGTCGAGACGCACCAAGAACAATCCTATACTGATAGGTGAACCTGGAACGGGTAAAACAGCCATTGTCGAGGGACTTGCAGAGAGAATCGTCAGAGGGGATGTGCCCGAGAACCTGAAGAACAAGCAACTCTACTCTCTCGATATGGGAGCATTGGTGGCTGGTGCCAAATACAAAGGCGAATTTGAAGAGCGTCTCAAGTCGGTCATCAACGAGATTACGCGCAGTGAGGGGCGCATCATCCTTTTCATCGACGAGATACATACGCTGGTAGGTGCCGGAGGTGGTGAGGGCGCAATGGATGCCGCCAATATCCTGAAGCCTGCTTTGGCTCGTGGGGAGTTGAGAAGCATCGGTGCCACCACCCTCAACGAATACCAGAAGTATTTTGAAAAAGACAAGGCGCTGGAGCGCAGGTTCCAGACGGTAATGGTGGATGAACCCGATGAACTGAGTGCCATCAGCATCCTCCGTGGATTGAAGGAACGCTATGAGAACCATCATCGTGTGCGTATTCAGGATGATGCCTGCATCGCTGCCGTCACCCTGTCAGAGCGCTATATCTCCGACAGGTTCCTTCCCGACAAGGCTATTGACCTGATGGATGAGGCGGCTGCCAAGTTGCGTATGGAGCACGACTCGGTACCTGAGGAACTGGATGAGATTTCACGCCGACTGAAACAGTTGGAGATAGAACGCGAATCTATCAAGAGAGAACTCAATGCCGGTAACAATCAGAACGACAAACTTGCCCAACTCGACAAGGAGATTGCCGAACTGAACGAACAGGAACATCAGGCAAGGGCAAAATGGGAGAACGAGCGTTCGCTGGTGAACAAGATACAGGAGAACAAACAGCAGATAGAGAACCTGAAACTGGAGGCTGAAAGGGCTGAACGTGAGGGCAACTATGGCAAGGTGGCGGAGATTCGCTACGGCAAAATCAAAGCCCTTGAAACGGAGATAGGCTCTGTTCAAGACCAACTCAAATCGGCACAGGGCAGTGAGGCTATGGTTAGAGAGGAGGTCACTGCAGATGACATAGCCGAAGTGGTGAGCCGATGGACGGGCATTCCCGTTACCCGTATGCTGCAGAGCGAGCGCGAAAAACTGCTGCATCTTGAAGAGGAACTGCACAAAAGGGTGATAGGGCAGGATGAGGCCATTGCTGCCGTAAGCGATGCGGTGCGCCGCAGCCGTGCGGGGTTGCAGGATCCCAAGCGCCCCATTGCCTCGTTTATCTTCCTCGGTACCACAGGCGTGGGCAAGACGGAGTTGGCAAAGGCACTGGCAGAATACCTGTTCAATGATGAAACCATGATGACCCGTATCGACATGAGCGAGTATCAGGAGAAGTTCAGTGTGAGCCGTCTTATCGGTGCGCCTCCGGGATATGTGGGTTATGACGAGGGCGGACAACTCACCGAGGCAGTGCGCAGAAAGCCTTATTCTGTGGTGCTCTTCGACGAGATTGAGAAGGCGCACCCTGACGTGTTCAATATCCTGTTGCAGGTGCTTGATGACGGCAGGCTTACCGACAACAAGGGTAGGGTGGTCAATTTCAAGAACACCATTATCATCATGACCTCCAATCTGGGCAGCCAACTCATCAGGGAACAAACCGAACAGCACGGTGGTACGCTCTCTCCTGCAGAGATTGACCGGCTCCGCAACCAGTTGTTTGCCATGCTCAAGCAAACCATCCGTCCCGAGTTCCTCAACCGTATCGACGAGACCATCATGTTCCTGCCGCTCACCAAACAGGAGATTGCTGATGTGGTGCGCCTGCAGATGAATGCGGTAAGGAGAATGCTGGAGCCTCAGGGCTTCACGCTGGAGGTGACAGATGCAGCCATAGAGGTGATTGCCGATGCAGGGTTCGACCCCGAGTTCGGTGCCCGTCCTGTGAAGCGTGCCATCCAGCGTGACGTGCTCAACGACCTTTCCAAAAAGTTGTTGGCACAGGAGGTATCACCCCAAAAGCCCATCGTTATTGATGCCGCCAACCATGAACTGGTGTTCAGAAACTAATGGGATGTGATGTCGTGGTCGGTCATTGCTGCTACGCAGGAGTCCGACCACACATTTTCCGCTGTCTCTACCATGTCGATGATGGTATATACGGGGAGAATGATGCCCATGATGCCAACAGGTGCCCCGATGCCTGTCATCAGCGACAGGGTGAGGAAGAAGCAACCCATGGGTACACCGGCATTGCCGATGGCTGACACCACTGACAGGAGCAGCCAAAGTAGCATGGTGGGCAGATTGAGTTCTGTGCCACCGTTTTGCATGACGAAAAGTGAGGTGACAAGGATAAAGGCTGCGCAGCCGTTCATGTTGATGGTGGTGCAGATGGGCAATACGAAGCGCGTCACCTTGCTGCTTACTCCAAGACGCCTCTCTGCACTCTCCATAGTTACGGGCAGCGTAGCGGCAGAACTCTTGGTGAACAGTGCCATCAGCACGGCGGGCATCATTCTGTTGAGTGTGCGCAGGGGGTTGATGCCCCGTGAAAGGAGGAACAGGGGCAGCACGATGAAGAACTGGATGCAGTTGCCTCCAAGAATGACAAGGATGTATTTGCCGAGAGAGTCGGCGGCAACGCCTGCAGACACCTGCGATGCCAGTTGTTCGGCAAAGGCAAGAATGCCAAGGGGCAGGCTCCATATCAGCCAATGGATGAGTTTGAACAGCAGTTCCTGCATTCCTTGAAGTCCTTTGATGACAATCTCCACGCCTTCGCTCCGCTTCATCCTTGACAGTGCCATGCCTACGGCAAAGGCGATGAGGATGAGCGAAAGTACGTTGCCTTCAAGAAACGGACGGACAATGTTGTCGGGTACTACAGAAAGGAAATGATCTTTGTAAGACAGCCGTGAAAACTCCATCATCTCTGTCTGTCCTGCAGATTCCCCCTGTATTACCGGCATATTGCCCGGTGCCACAAGTAAATACAGCAGCAATCCTACGGCTGCTGCGGAAACGGTGGTCAGAATGGTGTATTTCAGTGTAGTGCGGAAAATCCTCCCGGAGTCGCTTTGCGCCCCGAGGGATGCCAGTGTGGTGATGACAGCCAGCACAATGGTAGGCACGGCAAGCAGTTGGAACAGACGGGTATATACGCTTGCAATGAAGTTCATCACCTCATCCAGCCATCCCACGCCCGTCATGCCCAATGCCACTCCGATTGCCAAAGCACCTGTCCATACCAACATCTGGCGCTGCTGTCCTCTCGCTTTCGTTTTGTTTGTAGTCATCTCTGTGTCCGTTTTGTTATTTCAATCATATACGGATTGCCGCATCTGCGTCAGTCAAAGCGCAAATATAGTGTAATTTTTGCAGTTATCCATGTTTTCCGGGTGAGATTTGTGCATCTTCCAGTGGGGAAGGGGCTGTGTGCCACAGGAAAGAGGAAAGGGCTGGTGCATGAATGGATTTTCATACCGGTGGATATCGGGTAAAAGGTGAGGCAAGAAAACTGCCTCCTAAATAACGTGAGCACGATGAATTCTGCATAAGGTAAGATGTATCAGATGGAGGCAGGTCGTGTTGCTGCGTTGCCAATGCCAGTTAGCTTCATTGGCGATAAGGTTATTAATCTTGCAGCCAACAAAGATATATTCATCTTTTCGAAGAACTAATTCTGTTGCTTCTTTCCAGTGATTCAAATTCGTCGAACTCACGTTAAATACCATTCTTGTGGTATTCGGGGTCACATGTCTGGGCTGTTTTTTCGGTGTTTTCCATTGCCGTGCCACAGGCGTTTATGATTTTTTCTCTGTCAAAACGTCATAGCAGGGGCTTGTTGGTATGGATTTTGCTTGTAGATTGTCAGAAGCGGCTGCGTGCAAGGGCTTCAGGCGGGCGTGAGCGTGCCAGTGACCACGGATTATTAACCCTTTAAAAAACACATATTATGATTACAACAAAACTGCAGGATGCAATCAATGCACAGATTACAAGAGAGATTTGGTCAGCCAATTTGTACCTTTCCATGGCTTTTTATCTTGACAAAGAGGGATTTTCCGGTTTCTCTACATGGATGAAGAAGCAGAGTCAGGAAGAAATGGAACACGCCTACACCATGGCTGATTACGTAATCAAGCGTGGCGGTACAGCCTCTTTCGGTCAGATTGACTCGGTGCCTACCACATGGACCACTCCTCTGAGCGTGTTCGAGGCCGTGTATGAACATGAGTGCAAGGTGTCCCGCTGGATTGATGAACTGGTGGATATCGCTGCTGCTGAGAACGACAAGGCTTCGCAGGACTTCCTCTGGGGCTTTGTGCGTGAGCAGGTGGAGGAGGAAGCCACCGCTTCAAGCATCGTTGACAGAATCAGGAAGATGGGTGATACCGCCATCTTCAACCTCGACCAGTTGTACGGAAGCAGAAAATAATGCTGCTTGCAGCAAAGATGACAAAAGAGGGCATCCCGGTGGGGTGCCCTCTTTCCGTATGCTGTAGAGAACGGTTGTCAGAATGAAATCTTCATGCTCCGCTCCTTGCCCTTGACAATATAGGTGCCTTGTTGCAGGGGGAGGAACCCGTCAAACTGTTCCACCTCCATCACCTTTTTGCCCGAAAGCGAGTAGATGGTCACTGCTTGTCCCTTCAGTGCCTGCCTGTCTTGTGTGTCAGAGATGCTCACGATGCCGGTGGGGTCGCCGCCGCAGAAGTCGAAGGATGCCTTGCCGTCGGCATACCTGATGTTGGTGATGGGCTTGTTCATGAACTTGTTGTCCTGTACGGTCGTGTTGTACACCGTGGCACGCGGGAACGATGCGTTGGTCAGCGAATCGTTGTTGTTGTAGGGATAGGGATTGCCTGCTGATACATTCTTGGTGTTGTCTGCCGAGATGAGGGTGAAGTGGGGGTGTGTATAGTCGCAGTTTACGGTATTGGTCTCCCATATGTTCCCCACGTAGTCGATGTGATAAACCAGCAGACCTTCTCCCACGGTATGGCTGTCCCATCCGTCTTTTGCCCTCACTTCCAGTACATAGCATTCGTCGGTAGAGCCGTCTTTGCGGTCGTTCACTATCTTGTATGCCTCCCGGGTAGCGTTCAGTGTCCCCATGTTTTCTATGCTGCAAGGACTGCTGATCACGGGCACCTTGTCCCAGCCGCACATCTCGCGCTCGTAGGCGGAGTAGTTGGGCGGGTTCCAGCCCATGTTGTTGTAGCATCCGTTGTCCAACAAGTTCCATGAATTCAATACTTGTCCGCCTGCGCCGTTGGTACTGTACAGGTCGGGCAGGCCCAAGCAGTGGGAGAACTCATGGCAGAAGGTGCCCAGTCCGCTCAGTTGCAAGGGGGTGAGCTTGCTTTCCAGGTTGAGCAGTTCCGAACCTATGGCATAGGTCCACACGGTAACGCCGTCCAGTTTCAGGCCATCGCGATAGTCGGGATAGCCGCCAAGCTCCCACTCGTGGGGCCATATCAGGTTCTGATTGTTGCCTGTACGGGCTGCCGTGGTGCCTGCATAGAGCACGTAAATCTGTTCCACATATCCGTCTCCGTCCCAGTCGTAGTCGGCAAAGTTCACTTCCTTGTCTGCTTCCTTGCATGCTGCCACCACCATTTCTCCGGCGTTGTAGTCGTCCCATTTGGTGTTGTCGCCTTCACAGGTGGCACCATAATAATACTGTTCTTTGGGAAGTTTGTAGGGACCTACCAAGTCGAACGATATGTCTAACTGGCCGTTGCTCTGGTCGCGGAAGTATTCCGACACGCAGCCGTTGGCATCGTTCTCCGAATATCCCTCCTTGCTCAGTATGTCGCTCCATACCTGATGGGCGTTTTCTGAGGAGAAGTCCACGTCAGAGAACGATACCATGATGACCAGCCCTTTGCGCTTCACCGTTTCTCCAGGCAGGGCGTTGGCTCTGTTCTGTTGCGCCATGAGCCGTGTTTTCGCAGCGTTCTTGGCCCTGTGCAGGTCCATGCTCTGGCGTTTCCAGCTCATGGTCTCCTGCAGTTGCTCCAACTTGCACGCCGCACTGCGCTCCTTGATGGTGCGCAGCGGTGCCTCGTGTGCCAGCACGCCCGTTGAGGTCACGCTGAATCCCGATGCCGCTGCATAGCAGAAGTCACCGTTCTTCGTGCGCACCAAGGGCACCATGTCTTCCGTCACGTAGTAGTGCATGGTCTCGTCACCGCAAAGCATCACTTTGATGGTGGTGCCATCCGACTGTGTGAACGTCCGCCATTCCTTCAGTGCGGGTGCGGCGTTTGCCACAACGGTCATTACGATGGCAATGATTGTCAATAATGTCTTTTTCATCTTCTTTATTATAAAAGGTGTGTAGTGTCAATTCGTGTGTGGCCGTAGGCCCCAGTATCAGTGAAAGAACTTCGAGAAGAAATCGTTGCCCTTGTCATCTACCAGGATGAAGGCGGGGAAGTTCTCTACTTCTATCTTCCATACGGCTTCCATGCCCAGTTCCGGATATTCCACACATTCGATGCTCTTGATGCTGTTCATTGACAACACAGCTGCAGGTCCGCCGATGCTTCCCAGATAGAAACCGCCGTGCTTCTTGCAGGCGTTGGTTACTGCTTGGGTGCGGTTGCCCTTGGCTATCATAATCATCGAACCGCCGTTGTCTTGGAACTCATCCACGTAGGGATCCATTCTGTTGGCTGTGGTGGGACCCATCGAGCCGCAGGGCATGCCTGCCGGTGTCTTGGCAGGACCGGCATACAGCACCGGGTGGTTCTTGAAGTATTCGGGCAGTCCCTCACCGGCATCCAAACGCGCCTTGAGTTTGGCATGGGCAATATCGCGTGCCACGATGATGGTGCCGTTGAGACTCAGACGGGTAGAAACGGGATATTGTGACAACTGCTGGCATATCTCCTTCATCGGACGGTTCAAATCTACTTTCACGGCATCCCCCTCACCAGCCTGGCGCAGTGCTTCGGGGATGAGTTGTCCGGGGTTGTCATCCAGTTTCTCTATCCAGATGCCGTCTTTGTTTATCTTTGCCTTGATGTTCCTGTCGGCAGAGCAGCTCACGCCCAATCCTATGGGACAGGATGCACCGTGTCGGGGCAGGCGCACCACGCGGATGTCGTGGGCGAAGTACTTGCCTCCGAACTGTGCTCCCAAGCCTATTTTGCAAGCTTCTTCCATGAGTTGTTTCTCCAGTTCTACGTCCCTGAACGCTCTTCCTGTCTCGTCGCCGGTGGTGGGCAGGCTGTCATAGTAGTGGGTGGAGGCGAGTTTTACGGTGAGCAGGTTCTTCTCTGCAGAGGTTCCTCCAATGACGAAAGCGATGTGGTAGGGCGGGCAGGCTGCGGTGCCCAGCGTCTTCATTTTTTCCACGAGGAAGGGCACCAGTGTGCCCGGGTTCTGGATGCGTGCCTTGGTTTCCTGATAGAAGTAGGTCTTGTTGGCGGAACCGCCTCCTTTTACCACGCAGAGGAACTTGTATTCGCAGCCCTCGGTGGCTTCGATGTCTATCTGTGCCGGCAGGTTGCAGCGGGTGTTCACCTCGTCGTACATGTTCAGCGGAGCGTTCTGCGAGTAGCGCAGGTTCTCTTCCGTATAAGTCTTATATACACCTTTCGACAGGGCTTCCTCGTCGCAGAACCCTGTCCACACCTGCTGTCCCTTCTCACCGTGGATGATGGCGGTACCAGTGTCCTGGCAGAAAGGCAGTTTTCCCTTGCATGCCACTTCTGCGTTTCTCAAGAAGGTGAGTGCCACGTATTTGTCGTTGTCGCTGGCCTCAGCGTCGCTGAGTATCTTTGCCACCTGCTCATTGTGAGCACGGCGCAGCAGGAAGTTCACGTCGCGAAAAGCCTGGTTGGCGAGCATGGTCAGTGCCTCAGGAGCCACTTTGAGGATGGGTTTCCCCTCAAAGTCACCCATGCTTACTCCCTCCTTGCTCAGGAGGTAATACTCTGTGTCGTCTTTGCCCAATTGGAACATTGGTGCATACTTGAATTCTGGTGTTGTTGCCATAGTTGATATTATTTAGTGTTATTATTGTTGTCTTGTTGCTGTTTCGGATCTGTTGTCGGTATCGGCATCAAGTTCTGCCAGAAAGTCGTGCAGCAGTTCCGGTGCCATGTCGCCCAATTGGTATTCCTTTTCCGCATCCCTTTTCACGGCGTGCTTCCATTCCTGCTGTGCCTGCTGATAGTCGTCGGCGATGCGCTGCAGGTCTTCCGGCGTAAGGCTATCTACTCCCAAATAGTTGAGTACCATTGTGTAGGCGCTGCTCCATTTGTAGTTGTCATAGTTGTTGTGTATCTCCAGAAACTGCTGCTCTATGTCGTTGATGTCGGTTGTCTTGTTCCCACGTATATCTTCCATCAGTTGTTCCACTTCTGCCATGGGCAGCAATAGTCCGCCCATGTCTGTCCATGCTCCGGTGCCCATGCTGCTTTGCGGCAGGTTATTTTGGTGTTCACTCACTGCACCGCCCACATAGAGCCTCACGGCAAGGTCGTAGTGCTTCAGTGCGTTGAGCAGTGCACTCCGCCTGATGATACAGCTGCCGTAATTGTAGGCAGGTATATTCTCTCCTTGTTCCTGTTGCAGAGCAAGCAATTCTTGTCTGCCGCGTACCAGTGCCTGTATCACCATGGGGTTGAGCCAGTCGAGATTGACCAGGCTTCTCCTTCCCGTCCGTGGCCGTTTGTCACGCTTGTTCCATTTATGTATGTCGCGCCAGGTACCCACGGTCAGCAGGTTTCTTCCGGGTACGATGTGAGTGGTGTCGCCATTGCCGATGACATACGAGAAGGGCAGTGACGTGGTGCAAGGATGGTTGGCTATCTTCCCGATGCACACCGAGAAAGCTCCTATGGAGGCAGGCAACAGCAGATGTGCACCGCTTGCCGTCTTGCTGCCGCGCTCCAGAATGCCATAGTGCACGGGTCCTGTCTTGTAGGCATGGTTACTGAAGTTGGTGGCAGAACCGGCGTTGTAGAATGATAGCGTGGTGCCGATGAGCAGTGTCGCCTTGTGATGGCTCACGGTGAACGGTCCGCAGAAGGCGGCACATGCCTCGCCGTTGTCCAAATGGGCGTTGGCGAAAAATACGCTGTTCTCTGCCGAGAATCCCTTGCCTATATGGCAAGCCTCCCCCACATAGCAGTTGTCTGTCCTTGCGCCGTCGGTCACTACCGACCCGGCAGCGATGATGCTGTTCTTGCATACGGTGCCATGTCCCACATAGCTGCCAGCCTCGGTGATGCCCGTCAGTGTGCAGTCGCAGAGCAGGGCGGCACCGCACACCTCGCAGTCATCGCCTATCAGGGTGTTCACCACCTCTTGTGTGTGGATGATTTTTGCCCCATATCCCACTTGTCCGCGTGTGGGAATGCAGGCGTGTGCCTGTCTCTTTGCCATCTGCCTCAGCTGCTTCCATAGCTCGGCGTCCGTTGCCTCCGCATACACCATCAGTGCTGCCATCTGCGCAGACAATCCGCTGTACATCAAGATATTTCCGCTACCTGCCTCATTGCCCACGGCTATCAGGTTGCCCTGCGCAAAGGTGGCACCCGCGGTGGTTTCCATACTGCCCACGTTGGCGATGTAGCAGTCATCGGCAATGTCGTAGTTGCTGATGTAGCCGCCGATGTTCTCTATCAGGCAGTTGTCGCCCACACTCACGTTACACAGGGTGGCGTGGCGTATGCCGCTGTGCACGGCAAGCCCGTCGGTCAGTTCAATGCTTTTCTCGAACAGCCCCATGGTCACCTCGCCATAGAAATTTACATCCTGTACGTGGCTGGCGTCAAAGTCTTCCGCCACGGAGATGTTCCCCCAGTCCTCTGCATGGCAGCGGTTGGTTTCCAGTTGGTTGATTTCTTCCAGTGTCAGGCTTCGCATGGCATTCTTGTGTAAAGGGTTATTCAAACATGTAGTCGGTGTCTTGGTACAGGAAGTCGTTGTAGGGATATTTCTGCACGTGTAGTTCCCTCACCCGTTGGTACATGATTTCCCTCAGTTCGTCAATGTTGGTCTTGTCCTTGGCGGAGATGAAGATGCAGTCTTCGCCCAGTTTTGCCATCCATGTGCGTTTCAGTTCCAGCAGCGGAACGTTTTCCTTCTTCATCGGAGTAAGGTCGTCCTCCTCTTTCTCTACCCATGAGTAGGCATCAATCTTGTTGAACACCACCATCGATGGCTTTTCAGCGCATCCCAGGTCGCATAGTGTCTGCTCCACCACCCGTATCTGGTCTTCGAAGTCGGGATGCGATATGTCCACCACGTGCAGCAGCATGTCTGCCTCGCGCACCTCGTCGAGCGTGGATTTGAACGAATCTACTAAGTCAGTAGGCAGTTTGCGTATGAACCCTACGGTATCGGCAAGCAGGAAGGGCAGGTTGTCTATCACCATCTTGCGCACTGTGGTGTCCAGCGTGGCGAATAGTTTGTTTTCCGCAAATACCTCGCTCTTCGCCAGCAGGTTCATCAGCGTAGATTTGCCCACGTTGGTATATCCCACCAGTGCCACGCGTATCAGTCGCCCCCTGTTCTTTCTTTGCGTGTTCTTCTGCTTCTCTATCTCCAGAAGGCGTTGCTTCAGCAGGGTGATGCGTTGCAGGATGATGCGGCGGTCCATCTCCAGCTGTGTCTCTCCAGGCCCTCGGAGCCCCACGCTCCCCTTTCCGCCTCCGCTGCCACTGCCTCCGCCCTGGCGTTCCAGGTGCGTCCACAGCCGTTGCAGTCGGGGCAGCATGTAGCGGTATTGCGCCAGTTCTACCTGTGTCTTCGCCTCAGCCGTCTGTGCGCGCATGGCGAAGATGTCGAGAATCAGGCTGGTGCGGTCCAGTATCTTTACCCCCAGTTCCTTCTCTATGTTGCGTATCTGCTTGGCAGTCAGTTCGTCATCAAAGATAACCATTCCTACCTCGCGCTCAGCGTCTTCCTCGTCCTTGATAAACTGCTTGATTTCCTCCAGTTTGCCGGTTCCCACGTATGTCACCGAGTTGGGACCTGCCACTCTCTGTGTAAAGCGTTTTACCGTCACGGCACCGGCAGTGTCTGCCAGGAACTCCAGTTCGTCAAGGTATTCGTTGGTCTTATCCTCGTCCTGTTCCTTGGTTATTAGCGCCACCAGTACGGCGGTTTCGGTCTTTGCGTCGGAAATGACAAATTCTTTCATCCAGATGTTTAGGTAAATATATGTTCGGAAAGTGTAATCTGTATGTCCGGTATATCGGGTGTGGTGTGCAGGCGAGGCGCACACCTTATTCAATACCTTATCTAAGGTGCAAAAATAAGCCTTTTTTCTGATACCCGCAAATATAGTTGCCAAAAGTGAGGGAGCGTTTGTGCGGAAACAGTATCATTTCTCTGAAAAAACGTCGCGCTCGGGTGGAAAATCCGATTCGTTTGATGACTAATGACAAAGGAATGCAGGCAGAGGGGTATTGTGTGGATTTATCTGGTGGAAACTATTGTAACAGTGGTAAAGAAAATGTACCTTTGTGCCATGCTTCAATCAGAACGATAAGAAACCGTATAGCCCCTTGGAGAAATCCTGCCGTGCGGTGAACGTGCCGGCTCCCCCGAACAAACGGAATTTCGTGGGGATGTTAAACTTTCTGCCGTTTGGAGCGTCAAATGAAATGACTAACCTTTTGCTGACGATGAAAATGATTTTAGACATGATGAAGCCTGCAGTTGCCTGTTTGATATTCCTGCTGCTTTCCATCGGCACTTCTGCCCAGCCGCGCTACCAGTACGAGCGGATGAACTTGGAACGGCTCAACCGTGGTGTGGTGGCTGTACGGAATGCTCAGGGACAGGTATATGTGACCTGGAGGCTGTTGAACTCTGATGCTCCTGGACAAGTGTTCGAGGTGTATCGCAACGGAGAGAGAATCAATGGCAACCAAGCTGCAGATGGTGGTACTTGCTTTGTCGATGAGGCTCCGCTTCCTGCTTTTGCGGGCGATGTGGAGTACCGGGTCACAGGCGGTGGACTTGCGGGTTCGTTCGTGCTTAAAGCAGATGCCCCCGTGGGCTATCTGCCCATTCCGCTGGATAAACCGGCTGACGGCGAGACACCCGACGGACGCCCCTTCTCCTACTCAGCCAACGACGCTTCTGTGGGCGATGTAGATGGTGACGGGCAGTATGAGATTATCTTGAAGTGGGATCCCTCCAACGCCCACGACAATGCTCACGACGGTTTCACAGGCAGTACCCTGTTCGACTGCTACCGACTGGACGGCACGCGCCTATGGCGCATCGACCTGGGGCGCAACATACGTAGCGGTGCCCATTATGTGCCTTTTCTGGTGTATGACTTTGATGGTGACGGCAAGGCAGAACTGATGGTGAAGACTGCTGATGGCACGGTAGATGGATTGGGCAAGGTGATAGGCAACGCTGAGGCCGACTACCGTGAGGGAGTGACAGAGGCGTTGGCAAACAAGGACAAGAACAAGGAGTTGCTTAAAAAGGAAGAGCAGGAACGTGACAGTCTGATGAAGCACTGGCAGCAAATGCGCCGGGAGGGCAGGGAAAATATGCCTCCGAGGCGCGAGCGTAACCGCATGATGCGTCGCAACTACGGTCCTGCCAATGCAGGGCGCATCCTTTCCGGACCTGAATATCTCACAGTGTTCAGTGGCACTACAGGCGAGGCACTCGCCACCGTAGATTACGTGCCCGAGCGGGGAGAACTGAGTGCCTGGGGCGACAGCCGCGGTAACCGTTCCGAGCGCTATCTTGCCGCTGTGGCTTACCTTGACGGCAAGCGTGCTTCTGCCGTATTCTGCCGTGGCTATTACACCCGCACCGTACTCGCCGCATGGGATTGGGACGGAAAGACGCTACAGAGACACTGGGTGTTTGATACCAATGAAGAGCGATGGAAAGATTATGCCGGACAGGGCAACCACAACCTGCGTGTGGCGGATGTGGATGGCGACGGCTGCGACGAGATAATCTACGGTTCAATGGCGGTGGATCATCAGGGCAACGGACTTTACAACACGGGTATGGGGCACGGCGATGCTCTGCACCTCACAGCCTTTAGTCCTGACTCCGACCGGCTGCAGGTATGGCAGTGCCACGAGAACCGCCGCGACGGTAGCACTCTGCGTGACGCTGCCACGGGTGAGATAATATTCCAAATAAAGAGCAATGATGATGTGGGGCGCTGCATGGCAGCCGATATAGACCCCGAGAATCCGGGTTGGGAAATGTGGAGCAGTGATAGCAAGGGCATCCGCAATATCAAGGGTGAGAAGGTAATGCCCCATCCCAGCGAGGATGCTGATGAACTCAACGAACAAGACAATGAAGACAATACGGCACTGTATGTGCGTGGTGTGAGGATATCCACCAACTTCGGCGTGTGGTGGGACGGCGACCTGCTGCGCGAACTGCTTGACCATGAGATGGTGAGCAAATACGATTGGAACACAGGGCAGTGCGATGTGCTCTTTCGCTTCGACGGTTGCAAGTTCAACAACGGCACCAAGTCAAATCCTTGTCTCAGCGCTGATATTCTGGGCGACTGGCGTGAGGAAGTGCTGGTACGCACCGCTGACAACACGGGGCTGCGCCTCTACATCTCCACCATCCCTACCATCCATCGCATCCCCTGTCTGATGCAGGATATACCCTACCGCCTCAGCGTGGCCACCGAGAACGTGGGTTACAACCAGCCACCTGAGACGGGAAGATATATGGGAGAGTGATTTGGAGTTACGAATTATGAATTATGAATGTTGAATTACGAATGTTGAATGTTGAGTTATGTATTACGAATTATGAATGATGAGTTATGAATGTTGAGTTACGAATGTTGAGTTATGAATTACGAATGTTGAATTATAATTTTTGAGTTGTCTTCTGTGCATCGTGCCTGTTGGCAGATAATTCGTAATTCAACATTCGTAACTCAACATTCGTAACTCAACATTCGTAACTCAACATTCGTAA
>JBJEKQ010000070.1:0-68932 GCA_051878715.1 Prevotella sp. | reverse complement strand
TCAACATTCGTAACTCAACATTCGTAACTCAACATTCGTAACTCAACATTCGTAATTCAACATTCGTAACTCAAACAAACCCTTGCTGCTTCAGCGCCTCCATCAATCCGGCTGACATGCTTTCGTTGTCTTTTCGGGTATATCGTATGTCGGTGAAAATTTGGGCGAGGGTTTCCTTTTGGTTGATTTCGCAGAAGTGTCTGTTCTCTTCCAGCGACTCCTTGTAGGCATAGAGGCGGTCAATATCCTCAGCCGAATAGTCATGGTAGTGCTCCTGATGCACAAAAGCATCGGTGGTCAGACGGTCGGTTAGGGGAGGGCATTCATCGGGCCATCCCAAGGTGACGGTCGCTACCGGCATCACCAGCGAGGGCAGATGCAAAGCCTCGATAATCATCTGGGGCATATACACGGTTGTTCCCAAATAGCAGCATCCTAATCCTTCTTCCTCAGCTAAGTTGCAGAAAGTCTGCGTAAACAGCAGGGCGTCGATGCTCGCATTGACAAACGAGAGCATGTTGTCATAGCCCGGTTCTGCCTTCCTGTGCTTGCACCATACGGAGGTGCGGTGGAAGTCGGCGCAGATGGTCAGCACTACGGGTGCCCCGGTCACCATCGGCTGGTTGAAATGGGCGGGTGCTAATTGCTTTTTTCCCTCCTCGCTGCGTGTCACCACCACGCTGTATAGTTGCAGATTGCCCATCGTCTGTGTGCGTGAAGCCTCTGACAACAAACGGTTTAGTAACTCCTCGCTTACCTCTTTTGCTGCATACTTCCTGATGCTTCTTCTGTTATTTATTGTCTTCATGGGTTGTATGTTTTTTTTTCTCTTTGGGTGAAGAGCCGTTCTCCTTCAGTATGAATAGGGCATGACGGCACCTCCGAATGGTGATGCAAAGGTAATGCTTTTTTTTGTTTTCCGATAGTTGAGTTTGAAAAATACTGCAAACCTTTTGTAGATACATAGTTTGTCGTTTTGGAGAACTTTGAAACGGATTTGTCGGAGAAAGTTTTCCAAAAAATGTTTTGCTGTTTCGTGTAATCTCTCTAACTTTGCAATAATTTTATACACCTAACCAGTTTTAAGACCCTATCTTTTTTACAACCTATTTCTGATGGAAAACAGACGTACGTTTACTCATGATGAAGCGTTCGAGGCTTCACTCGAATATTTCAATGGCGATGAGTTGGCAGCCCGTGTGTGGGTGAACAAATATGCCATGAAAGACAGTTTTGGTAATATCTACGAACAGTCGCCTGCCGACATGCACTGGCGTATTGCCAATGAGGTGGCTCGTATTGAGCAGAAGTATGCCAACCCCATGTCGGCTCAGGAGATTTTTGATCTCATCGACAAGTTTAAGTACATTATACCTGCCGGAAGCCCGATGACCGGTATTGGCAACAACTTCCAGATAGCGTCGCTCAGCAACTGCTTTGTCATAGGGCTTGAGGGTGATGCCGACTCCTATGGTGCCATCATGCGCATTGACGAGGAGCAGGTGCAGCTGATGAAACGCCGTGGTGGAGTGGGGCACGACCTGAGCCATATCCGTCCTAAGGGTTCTCCCGTCAACAACTCTGCGCTCACCTCCACCGGTTTGGTGCCCTTTATGGAGCGCTACAGCAATTCTACCCGTGAGGTGGCACAGGATGGCCGCCGCGGAGCCTTGATGCTCTCCGTAAGCATCAAGCATCCCGATAGTGAGTCGTTTATCGACGCCAAAATGACTGAAGGCAAGGTTACGGGTGCCAACGTGTCGGTGAAGATTACTGACGAGTTCATGCGTGCCGCCGTGGAAGACAAGCCCTTTATCCAGCAGTTCCCCATTGAAGGCAGTAATCCCAGCGTATCGAAAGAAATAAGTGCCAGGAAATTATGGGAGAAGATAGTGCACAACGCATGGAAGAGTGCAGAGCCCGGTGTGCTGTTTTGGGACACTATCATTCGCGAGAGCCTGCCCGACTGCTATGCCGACCTCGGTTTCCGCACTGTGAGTACCAATCCCTGCGGTGAGATTCCCCTCTGTCCCTACGACTCCTGCCGACTGCTCAGCATCAACCTGTATAGTTATGTGGAGAATCCCTTCACTCCTGAGGCGAGGTTCAACTTCGACCTCTTCCGTCGCCATGTGGCAGCCGCACAGCGCATCATGGACGATATCGTGGACCTGGAACTGGAGAAGATAGACCTCATTATGAAGAAGGTAGCAGAAGATCCGCAGAGCATGGAGGTGAAAGGCGCCGAGACACACCTCTGGGAGAAAATCAGGAGCAAGAGCGGCAAGGGCCGTCGCACCGGCGTGGGCATCACTGCCGAAGGCGATATGCTGGCGGCACTCGGTTTGCGCTATGGCAGCCAGGAAGCCACCGACTTCTCCGTGAAGGTTCACAAGACACTGGCTCTGGCTGCTTACCGTTCCTCCGTCACCATGGCACAGGAGCGTGGCGCCTTCGAGGTGTTCGACGCTGCACGCGAGGCAAAAAATCCCTTCATGCTGCGTATCAAAGAAGCCGACGAGCAACTATACAACGACATCTGCCGCTACGGCCGCCGCAACATCGCCTGTCTTACCATTGCCCCCACAGGCACTACCAGTCTGATGACACAGACCACCAGCGGTATCGAACCCGTGTTCATGCCTGTATATATGCGCCGCCGCAAGGTGAACCCCAATGACGAGGCTGTTCGTGTGGACTTTGTGGATGAGGTGGGCGACTCCTTCGAGGAATATATTGTATATCACCGCAAGTTCCTCACATGGATGGAGGCCAACGGTATCGACACTACCAAGAAATACACCCAGGAAGAGATAGACCAGCTGGTGGCACGCTCACCCTACTATAAAGCCACTGCCAACGACGTGGATTGGCTGATGAAGGTGCGTATGCAGGGAGCTATCCAGAAGTGGGTGGATCATTCCATCAGCGTCACTGTCAACCTGCCTTCCGATGTGGATGAGGCACTGGTCAATAAACTCTATGTAGAGGCATGGCGTTCTGGTTGCAAGGGTTGCACCATCTATCGCGACGGTTCCCGTTCGGGTGTGATGATATCTGTGCCCAAGAAAGAGAATAAGGAAGTCGCCAGGAGTAGCATGCCCCCCTGTAAGCACCCCGAAGTGACAGAGGTGCGCCCGCAGGTGCTGGAGTGCGAGGTGGTGCGCTTCCAGAATAATAAGGAGAAATGGGTGGCTTTCGTGGGCTTGCTCAACGGCTATCCCTATGAGATATTCACCGGATTGCAGGATGACGAAGAAGGCATAGTACTTCCCAAGACAGTGACCCGGGGTAAGATTATCAAGCAGGTGGACGAGAACGGGCGCAAACGCTACGACTTCCAGTTTGAAAACAAGCGTGGCTACAAGACTACCGTGGAGGGACTCTCCGAGAAGTTCAACCCCGAATATTGGAACTATGCTAAGCTTATCAGTGGTGTGTTGCGCTACCGCATGCCCATTGAGCATGTCATCCGACTGGTAAGTTCGCTGCAGCTCAAGAGTGAGAGCATCAATACCTGGAAGAATGGGGTGGAGCGTGCTCTCAAGAAATATATAACCGACGGCACCGAAGCCAAGGGACAGAAGTGCCCCGTTTGCGGACAGGAAACCTTGGTTTACCAGGAGGGCTGTCTGATATGCAAGAACTGCGGTGCCAGCAGATGCGGATAAGAGGATGAGAACCACTATAGTGATTAAGGATATCCAACTGAAAGCCTTCCACGGAGTGCTCCCCCAGGAGCGCACCGTGGGAGGCGATTTCGTTGTAAATGTGCGTGTGGATTATCCCTTTTCCCCCGCTATGCAGAGCGACAGTGTGGAGCATACTCTCAATTACGCGGATCTCTATCGGCTGGTGCACCGTGAGATGGCTGTGCCTTCACAACTGCTGGAACATGTGGCAGGACGTATCCTCCATGCCATACGCACCGAATTTCCCGAGGCAGGCAGGGTGGAACTGTCGGTAACGAAACTCAACCCGCCTATGGGCGGACAGTGTGCCGGTGCCGGGGTGGAACTGGTGGATGGATAAAAACTCTGCGTTTCACTTGGGTTTTTGGACAAAAAACACTAATTTTGCGGCGTAATGGCTCTACAAGTCGGTATTTCAGGTGAAATGAAGGATGGCGCGAGCATCGGATATGCCTGTCGAACGAGCTGATGATATTTTGAGAAATGGGAAAAAGGACCGTTTTCTTCTTGTGGATGACACTTTTGCTTTGGGGTACGGCAATGGCTGCCCCCAAACGTTATACCCTTGTCATTGATGCTGGTCATGGAGGTGCCGATTCGGGTGCCAAGGGAACCTTTGCCCTGGAGAAGAACATCAACCTCAATGTGGCGCTTGCCTTCGGAAGGCTGGTAGAGCGCAATTGTCCTGATGTGAATGTGGTATATACCCGCAAGACGGATGTGTTTGTGCCCCTGCACAAACGCGCGTCCATAGCCAACAGGCACAAGGCCGATCTCTTCATTTCCATCCATACCAACGCCCTGCCCAAGGGAAAGCGCAGCAGGGGGATGGAAACCTACACCCTTGGTATGCACCGTGCCGACGACAACTTCGACGTGGCAAAGCGGGAGAACTCCGTGATTCTCATAGAGCAAGACTATCGGCAGCATTATGAGGGTTTTGACCCTAACTCTTCCGAGAGCTACATCATGTTTGAACTGCTGCAAGACAATAATATGGCACAGAGCGTGGAATTGGCGCGACTGGTGCAGAAGAAAACCTGTCTGGCAGCCGGGCGCAGCGACAAGGGCGTGAAGCAGGCGGGGTTTTTGGTGCTGCGTGAGACTTCGATGCCTGGCTGTCTCATCGAACTGGGTTTCATCACCACCCCCGACGAGGAGCGCTATCTCAGCAGCAAGGAGGGTGTGGAAGCTTTGGGGCGTGGTATCTACAATGCCTTCATTGCCTACAAGAGCAAGTACGGCGGTGCTCCCACAGTGCCCTATCGGGAGGCTCCCGTGGAGCAACCTGCACCCCCTGCTCCTAAAGATATCAAGCAGAAAGTGACGGAAACAACTGAACAGAGAGCGGAGAAAGCAGAGGCAACAATCCAACCAGAGGTAAAGGCTGAAAAAAAACGGGTAGAGAACGAGGATGACCGTCCGGTGTTCAAGGTGCAGATTCTCACCAGCCAGCGAAGTCTTCGTCCGGGTAGTCAGCAGTTCAAGGGCGAGAAGGAGGTGGATTTCTACCACGATGCGGGATTGTACAAATACACCTGTGGTGCCACTGCCGACTTTAGTGAGGCGTCACGGCTTCGCAAACAGTTGCTTGCCAAGTTTCCCGAGGCATTCATTGTCGCCTTCAAGAATGGGATGAGGATGGATATCAACGAGGCAATAACAGAATACAAGAAAAAAAAGAAATAAGAGTATCATGAAAAAATATTTTACGAAAGAGGTGCAGATAGCCCTGGTGGCTGTTGTGGGCATCGTGGTGTTATTCTTCGGATTAAAGTTCCTGAAGGGGCTAAGTCTGGTAGCCAACAACAATGTTTATCCCGTCACCTTCCGCGATATCAGCGGACTTTCGGCATCCAGCCCAGTCTATGCCAACGGTTACAAGGTGGGTGCTGTCAAGGGTATCGACTATGACTACCAAGGCACAGGAGATATCGTGGCACTTGTTGAGCTGGATCCGCAGATGAGGGTGCCCCGCGGTTCTTCTGCAGAGATAGCCTCTGATTTCATGGGCAATGTGAAGATGAACCTTCTTCTGGGTGACAACCCTGCCGACCTGATGGAAAGCGGTGACACCATCCGTGGCGGACAGAGTTCGGGCATGATGGCAAAGGCAGAGGCCATGATGCCAGCCATACAGCAGATGCTGCCCAAACTCGACTCCATACTGATGAGTCTCAACCTGTTGTTGGCTGATCCTGCACTCACCAACTCGCTGCACAATGTGGAACATATCACCGCCAATCTGGAGGTGACTACCCGCGGTGTGAACCGGCTGATGGATAATCTTAACGGAAGAGTGCCGGGAATGATGGAGCGTGCCGACCGCATCCTTGCCAATACGGAGGACTTTACCGACAAACTGAGCAAGGTGGAGGTGGATGCCACTATGGCAAAGGTTGACAACACGCTTGCACAGGTGGAGCAGCTCGCTACCAGGCTCAACAGCAAGGAGAGTACCGTGGGATTGCTGATGACCGACCCGCAGCTCTATATCAACCTTACCAATACCATGCGCAATGCCGATTCACTGCTCTACGACCTGCGCCAGCATCCCAAACGCTACGTGCATTTCTCTCTCTTCGGCAAGAAAGACAAATAAGGATAAACAATATAGTTTATATTTCGTATAAATTAAAAAAAAGTATCTTTAAGAAAAAAAAAAAGAGTGTAAACAACTCTGTATAACGGCATTTGACATTTCTGTCTGCACGAGCCTCTTTTCGGAGTGCAAGTGCAGGCTTTTCTTTTTAAATCGTTGAAAATCAAAATCTTTGAAATATGCAAGAGGTATGTCATGGGTGTTGCAAAAGGGTTAAGATGTAAATGGCAATAAATAAGGCACTTATGACATTTCTGATGTGGATGATAGTTGGGGGGATTTTGCCAATTCAAAAAAAAAAGCGAAATTTGCAAACGCATTTCAAAGCCAAAAAACCTAAACTGTTTTTAAGTAACTTGATTAAGAACGTGACAAGGTGTACCGATATGCTGCACTGCCACATAACATAACAGCCAAATGCAGAACAAATACCAGATGCTTTGGGCGAATTGTCTTGCCATCATTAAGGATAATGTCGCCGAGCAGCAATACAAAACATGGTTCGAGCCCATCCGCTTCGAGTCGTTCTCTGAGGAAAAGAGGACGCTGGTGTTGCGTGTGCCCAGCCCTTATGTCTGCGAGTATTTGGAACAGTATTATGTGTCACTGCTCAGCAAGACACTCACACGTTGCTTTGGTCAGGGTATCAGGCTCAACTATAGGGTGGTAGTGGACAAAGCGCATAACCTGACACAAGAGGTGGAGAGTGCGGAACCTGTGAACATCGAGGCTCCAAGACCTACGGACAGGGGCAATAGGGCTCCTTCTGTGCTTGATGCCGCCGCACCGCAGAGACTCAATCCCCAGCTGGATGTACATAAAACATTCCAGAACTTCATCGAGGGCACCAGCAACAAGCTGCCGCGTACCGTGGGCTTGTCTATTGCGGAGCATCCGGGCAAAACCACTTTCAATCCTTTCTTCATCTTCGGCCCTTCGGGATGCGGAAAGACACACCTCATCAATGCCATCGGTGTGAAGTGCAAGGAGATGTACCCGCAGAAGCGTGTGCTCTATGTCAGCGCCCGGCTTTTTCAGGTGCAATACACCGATGCGGTAAGGAGAGGTGTCATCAACGACTTTATCAATTTTTACCAATCCATAGATGTGCTCATCGTGGATGATATTCAGGAGTGGGCAACCTCTCCCGGCACATTGGACACCTTCTTCCATATCTTCAACCACCTATTCCGTAATGCCAAGCAGATTATATTGGCGAGCGACCGTCCGCCGGTAGATCTCAAAGGCATGAAAGACCGTCTGCTCACACGTTTCAGTTGTGGACTTATTGCTGAGCTGGAGAAACCCAACATCCAGTTGTGTGTGGATGTATTGCAGTCGAAATGCCGCCGCGACGGGCTCAATATTCCAGCCGATGTGATTCAGTATATTGCAGAGACAGCCAACGGCAGTGTGCGCGACCTGGAGGGTGTCATCAATTCCCTGCTTGCCTATTCTGTGGTGTATAACTGCCATGTGGATATGCGTTTGGCGGAAAGGGTTATCAAGCGTGCGGTGAAGATAGATGAGAAACCGCTTACGGTAGATGATATTCTGGAAAAGGTGTGCCGACACTACAATGTGACACAGCAGCATGTGTTCAGTCGCAGTCGCAAACGCGACTATGTGCTGGTGCGTCAGGTGTCTATGTATTTTGCGCAGAAATATACCAAGATGCCGGCTTCTCGTATCGGTCAGCTCATTGGCAACCGAGATCACAGCACAGTGATACACAGTTGTTCTACTGTAGAGCAGCGCCTCAAGATAGACAAGGCTTTTGAGGCGGAGCTCAACAGTATCGAGAACTCCTTCAAACTGAAGGAGGAGCATCGTAATCAGAAAAGCGAATCATAATCTTATCATCCTTATACAAAAACCTTCAAACAACCTAAATTACAGGGTTAACAAATTAAATTGCAGGGTTAACAAAGGGGCGGCACGTGCGTGTCGCCCCTATACTTACTGTGTGTACAGTGTAACGGTTGCTTATTTCAGATGCAGGCGAAGTCCCGCAATCAGCCATGTGCCGGGTTGTGTCACGTTGCCGTAATCCACATAGGTCTTGTCAAACAGGTTGTTCACTTCGGCATAGATGCTGTAGCAGGGCTCTTTCCATTCCATGCGTGCATCCACCACACCGTAGGGCGTGTAGTGGCAGGTGGCACCGTTGATGTCGGTATAGGTGCCTGTGCGCTCTTGAAAACGGTAATCCACATCCAGATAAAGGTGTTTCCAAGGGTTGGTGTGCAGCGATGCCACCACCTTGTGGCGCAGGTATTCCAGCACGTACTTGCTCTCGATGCCTGTAACGTCGTCTTTGTCTTGGTCGATGTAGTGGTATGCCACGCTGAACTGGCGCAACACCTGTTGCCGGCACCAAAGCTGTCGTAGTGAAACCTCTCCCCTTACCTCCACGCCGATGGTGTTCAGCTTGGTGAAGTTTACCGACTGCCAAGGCGCATCAGGACCGTCCTCCACCTTCCTTATCCAGTCAATCATGTTCTTGCCGTGGTGGTAATATACATTGGCGGATGCCCTCACCACGTTACCCGCATACTTGATTCCTCCCTCTGTACTCTGCAGCTCTTCTGCCTTCAGGTATTTGTCTGCCTTATGACCGCCTACGGAGTAGTAGAGTTCGGTGGCAGAGGGCACGCGCAGTGAGTTGTTCCACGAGGCGTAGATGCTCCAGTGAGGAGACAGGCGGTAACTCATATCCACACCGGGATAAACCTTCATCGGTCCGTTGCTCCACGTGTTCTTGGCAGCCACGATGCCGGCAGAAATGGTGAGTCGCTTCAGTACGATGTTATGTTCCAGCATCCAGTTTATCTGGGTGCGGTTGATGCCGTAAAGGTAGTAGCGGTCAGTGCCGTTGATGTGGTGGGGCGCATCCAGCGGTTCTCCCAAAGTGGTGCTCTTCAGTTCTTCCCGTCGCAATTCTCCGCCTATGGCAGTGCGTCCCGCCCACCAGTCGAAATAGGTGTTCAGACAGGCACCGTACACCTCACTGCGGTGGTAGTTGAAGGGCGATTTCTCTTCGCGGTCCCGGTAGAGTTCAAACCTGTCTTCATGGTGGTTCCAATAGACGGCTGGCTTGATATGTACTCCGGCAAACACCATTTCCCCCTGCAGGGCGGTATAGGTCTTCAGGGTGTGCTCGAACTGTTCATCCCATTTTACGCCGTAGAAAGTGTTTGACCCATAGTCCTTGCTGCTCACTCCAGCGTGCCATCTCAGCCGCAGGGCGTTACTCTGGAATGTTCCCTGATAAAAGGCTTTCATCCCCTCGTAGTCTGCATTCAGCGCGTTGTCCTTGCTGCGGCTATAGCCATCACTGCGAGTGTAGCCGGCGGAAAGTTGGTTGTTCCATTTGCCCTTTGCCAGATTGGCGCGTCCTCCCGCTGAGGCATAGCCGAAACTGCCGCTCTCCAGATGCACATCGGCACTGGAGGAGTGGGGCAGGGCGGTCACGATGTTGATGGCGCCGGTGAGCGAAGAGGTGCCGAACACCCTTCCTGCGGCTCCTTCCAACACTTCGATACGCTCTATCTCGCTGATATCTACGGGGAAGTCAAAGGCATTGTGTCCCGTTTGCGGGTCGCAGATGTTGATGCCATTGAGCAGGATTGTGACTTGCTCGTAGTTGCCTCCGCGGATGCTTACATCTGTCTGCGCGCCAATGGGCCCTCGCTGTCTTACATCCACTCCTGCAACATACTTGAGCAGGTCGTTTACACTTTGTACCGGAGCCGCTTGAATGTCGCTCTTCTCCAGTACAGTAACCATTCTCGCTGCCTGGCTCTTTGCCAGGGGCGCTCTCGAACCAGTGATGCTCACCTCGTCGAGCATCAGCTCTTTGTCTGTCTCGGTAGAGATAGTGTCTGTGCGTAGGGGCTCTACTGCCACACCCTCTGCCTTGGCATAGGTCAGGGTGGCAATGCTCAGCGTACCCACAATTACCTCTTTTCCCAAACAGTTGAAGAGCGAATACCCCTTGCGTCCAAAACGTTTGAACACAAACGGCGTGCGCCTGTTTGAAAAGTTGTTGTACTTCATGAAATTTTATTTATTAGGTTTTGCATTTGCAAAAACGGCGGCAAAGTTACTAAAAAAAACGGAATGAAGGGTTCCGTATTCGTCAATAATCAGTAATTTTGCAGCCGTTATGCGAATTTTGGACTTCCTGAAGCAGTGGTCGTTGCCTTGTTCTTTGCTGGCTGGCGCTGCAATTTATCTGATTTTCGCCTACGTCCCTATGCTGGCTCCGATGGGCGAAGTGTGTGAACCTGTACTTACGGGTATGCTGCCTGTGGTGTTGTTTTCCCTGTTGTTCGTCACTTTCTGCAAGATACAGTTGCACGACCTGCGTCCCCGTATGTGGCATTTCTGGTTGCAGCTCATCCGTGTATGTCTGTCGGGTGCGGTGGTATGGCTCATCTCGCTCACCACGGATGCCTCTATGAAACTGGTGCTTGAGGGAGTATTTATCTGTGTGATATGTCCCACTGCAGCTGCCGCCCCTGTGATTACAGAGAAGTTGGGTGGCAGCATCGCCTCGCTCACCATTTACACCATCATCGCCAATGTGGTGACAAGCATCATTATCCCCTTGTTCTTCCCTATGGTAGAGCGTGGTGCCGATGTGGGCTTCCTCACCGCTTCGCTCATGGTACTGCGCAATGTCACTACCGTGTTGGTGGTTCCCCTGGTGCTTGCCCTGGTGTGCCGTAAGGTGTTTCCCCGCCTTACAGCCCGCATCACGGGCATCAAGGACTTGGCATTCTACATGTGGTGTTTCAATCTTGCCATCGTCACCGGACTTACCATCCGCAATATCCTCCATGCCGAGGTGTCGGGTTGGGTGCTCTCCCTGCTCCTGCTGTTGCCCTTGGGCGTGTGCCTGCTGCTCTTCTCTATCGGAAAGAGTGTGGGCTATTGCTACAACGACTCCATCAGTGCCGGACAGGCATTGGGGCAGAAGAACACCATTGTAGGCATCTGGCTCACCATCACCTTCCTCAATCCGCTGGCGGCCGTGGCTCCCGGTGCCTACGTGCTTTGGCAGAATGTGGTCAATGCCTGGCAGTTGTGGTATAAAAGGAAATACGGTACGCTCAAATGGTGAGCATACCGTATTTCCTTGTTATTTCATGTACCCTCGACAAAAATGTCAAGATAACTTTCCTGGTATTATCTGATGGCGGTCTTTCTCACCATCTCCTTGTCTCCGTTTCTCAATCGCAGGATATAGTTCTCACCCTCTTGGATGGGCAGGGTGATGCTGCGTTGCTGTGAGGCGTTCACTATACGGCTCATCACTGTGCGACCTGCCATGTCATACAGTTGAACGGTGGTCATGCCCTTTACGTCTCCCTTCAGTACTATGCTGTTGCCGTTGATGCTTGCCCAGTCTTCATCAGAGGTGTCTGTCACGCTCTCTATGGCTGTGGGGTCCACAGCGTGTACTGTCACCGTGTCGTTAACCGCCTCGCCGCCTTTACCCGTGTATTTGTACGCAAAGAGATAGTCGCCCGTCTGGGTGGGTTTTCCTTTGAACGATACTTTGGTCAGTGAACTGATGTCTTTGCCGAAGCCCTCCACGTAACCCAAGCTTTTCTTGGTGCCGTCGGGAGCCGTACTGCTGATGATACTCACTAACTTGGCATATTTCACATCGCCGGTGTAGTAGATGGAGTCGCCCACAGCTACTGTCACCTCCTTCTCCTTCTGCAGTGAAGGCAGCATGGCATCAGGCAGATAGTAGCCCAGATGAGGCGGCTGGTTGTAAGCCGAATTCTGCCAGGTGATTGCCATGCGGTAGGTATGGTCGTGCATCAGGGTGGGCATACGGTATTTGGTTTCGGTGAGGGTGGTGAAGATGTTTATCTTCGAAGGGTCGGAACTGTCCCACAGTATCACCTCTTCGCGCCAGTCACCCAGAATGTCTGCTGAAAGGCAGGGGGTGCTTTTGGTACTGTTGCAGGTGCTTGAGTTGCCGTAGTCATACAGGTTCTTGCCTGCCAGATAGATTCGGTCAACGCTGTTACCGTTCAGTTTGTCAATTTTTCCGCCGTCAAAAAGTTCCTCACTGAGGTCTCCGTCCCAATAGAGGCGGAAGTTGAGTGTTGTGCTGGCGGTGCTCACCTCTTTGCCTGTTTCGCAGCTGCGGGGCTGGCGGTTGTTGCTCGACATGAACACGCTCTCACGGATACTGTTGTCAAACTTGCCGCAGATGCCGCGTCCGTTGTCGTCATCTCCGGTGGCACTGAGCAGTACTTCGCCTGTGGCTGCATCATGCAGGTCCCAGCCGTAGGGACTTTCCTCATGCACGGTGAACACCTGCATCCCCTCGCGTCCGGGTATATGGTTGCCCAGATGCATGGCATCGCCGTGACCATAGCCGGTAGAGTACATCAGCATACCGTCGTTGTCAATGGCGCATGAACCCCAGATTATCTCGTCGCAACCGTCGCCATCCACATCGGCGCACGACAGGTTATGGTTGCCGTTGCCGTAGGCAGTCCTGCTGCCCGTCGTTTTACCGGTACCCAGTTTGCCTGCATAGGTTTTCTTGTTACCCTCAGCGTCGGTCAGTTCATATTGTGTTTTGCTCTTGGAGTTGTGCAGCCATTTTGTCTTCAACTTGCCATCCTTGTAATCCACTGCCCACAGGAACGCAAAAGTGTAGTATCCGCGGCACATCACGGCACTGGGCAACTGTTCGGCACCGTCCAGATAAGCTACGGTAGCGAGGTATCTCTCGCCGCGGTTTCCATATTCCTTGTCTGTCTTGCCATCGGCCCCCCAGTTCACGTTCCATCCGTCTTCGCCGCCGAGGGTCATGTTGCGGTTGGGGTTGTAGAATACGGTGTGCATTGCCTTGCCCGTGGTGCCTTCAAACACGGTGAGCCACTCTTGTCCGCCGGTCACCTTGCCGTCGCTGTTGCGCCAGTCCTTGGTGTTGTTCACCGCCTTGATGGTCTCATCGTCTGCAGCCTCGCTCACATAGTTGCCTGCTCCGTCCTTGCTTCCGGCAGCGGTCTTCAGTATCATCTCGGCCTTGCCGTCACCGTCGAAGTCATACACCAGGAACTGGGTGTAGTGGGCACCGGCACGTATGTTCACGCCCAGATCCACACGCCACAGTTTGGTTCCGTCCATCTTGTAGCAGTCGATATATACGTTGCCTGTCTTGCCTGCGATGGAGTTGTCCTGCGAGTTGCTGGGATCCCATTTCACGAACAGTTCGTATTCCCCGTCGCCGTCCACATCTCCCACACTGCAGTCGTTGGGAGAGTAGGTGTAATCAGAGCCTCCTGCAGGGCGATCCAGTTGCATCGAGCGATACACGTCACCCCATGGGGTAACAGCCTTGCTGGTGTCAACGGGTTCGCCGTTCACCTTGGTCACCACTTGAACCTGGTCTTTGCCACCACCGGTGATGCTGGTGTTGGTCAAATAGAGGTCCTTCTTTGCTACCTCGCCATTTAGTAGCACGTCAAAGGTAGTGTTGATTTCATCGTCTGTTCCCAGCATGCGCCAACTCACAAAGAGGTTGCTTCCATTGGGTACGGCAACTACGCCGCGATTCAATTTTTCCATTTGGCACAGAGGGGTGTTCTGTGCCTGTGCACTTCCTGTCGCTAAGGCAAGCAACAGTGCGCCGATATGTTTCTTTCTCATACTTTATAATAATTGTTTGTTTATCTTTTGTTTCAGGTTCTTTCAGTAGCTGTTTCGGAATCCTTCAAAGGGCTCTGCATCACCTTGTTTGACGTATGTCTTGGCAAAGTGTTTAATATCCTCGCGGCAAAGTTACAAATAATTTCTGAGTATCTGTCTTTTTTTTATTATTTGATTCCCTCCGAGGAACTTGTCAAGTGGATGCCCTGTTCAGTTGTCAAGTGAATGCCCTGTTCAGTTAGCAAGTGAATATGGCATTCAGTTAGTAAGTGGGTGGTAAGAGGCAAATAATCACTATTAAATTCCTGTTTTTACTTTGCCGTTTCATTTTTTATTTGTTAATTTGCAGCGATAATGGGTAGTATCTGAAACAGAATGACAGACTTTGTATATTAGACTAACAAAAACAACTGACTATAATGAAAAAAATCTTACTCTTCCTTTTGATAGCAATGGCATGTACTGTAGATGTGCAGGCACAGCGACAACAAACAGACAAACTCGACAGAGGTTTGGTAGCGGTGAAGACTGGTACGGGAATACTTTGTTCCTGGCGTATCACAGCTGATGAGTACTATGATGTGACCTACAACATCTACCGTGACGGCACTAAACTCAATACGGTGCCGCTTGCCGTTTCCAACTATCTTGACAAGAATGGTTCCTCCTCATCTTCCTACACTGTAGAGGCTGTGGTGAGGGGAGTAGTGCAGACCAAGTCTGCCGCAGTAACCCCCTTTATATCCAACTACAAGGAAATTAAAATGGATCACGGTGCACTCACGGGCACCTTTGTGCCTAATGATGCTACGGCAGCCGATCTTGACGGCGATGGCGAACTGGAGCTGATTATCAAGTTTGACAATCTCAATCCGGGTACCGACGACTGCTATACCATCATCGAGGCATATAAGCTGAATGGCAAACGCCTGTGGTGGATTAACTGTGGACGCAACATGGGAGACTTCCAGAACAACGAAATCAATATCGCAGCCTATGACTGGGACGGTGACGGCAAGGCGGAATGTGTGATGCGTGCTGCCGATGGCACCGTGCTGCACATGAGTGACGGCACCACACAAACCATTGGCGACGCCTCCAAGAACTATCGTCCTGTTGAGAGTGGACAGTGGTTTGTACACGATGGGGCGGAATACCTGCTCTACCTCGACGGGCTTACAGCCAAGCCCTATCAAGTGCTCGACTATCCCTTGGTGAGATTGGAACCGGGCGAGGGTGACTTGGAGGCACAGTGGGGCGACGGCTATGGTCACCGCTCTTCCAAATACTTCTTTGGTGCTCCCTATTTTGACGGGCGCAAGCCAAGCATCTTCCTGGCGCGAGGCATCTACACCCGTCACAAGATGATAGCCTACGATGTGGATCCCTCTACCCATCAACTCACTGAGCGCTGGAGATGGAACTGCAGTACCGCAGGTTCACCGTGGTATGGGCAGGGCTATCACAACTATGTGGTGGCTGACGTGGATTGGGACGGACGCGATGAGATTGTCTTCGGTTCCATGACCATCGACGACAATGGCAAGGGACTCGCCACTACGGGCTTGGGTCACGGTGACTCACAACATGTGTGCGACTTCGACCCCTACCGCCACGGACAGGAGTTTTTCGGATGCAATGAGGACAATCCCGGTAATAATTTCTGCGATGCCACCACGCGCAAGATACTCTACCGCTATGTTGCAGGCAGCGATGACGGCCGTTGTGCCATGGGTAACTTCTCTAATGATTTCCCAGGTGCACAGGGCGTGTCAGCCAGAGACCCCGGTCTTGTCAGCAGTGTTACCTGCAAGGCTCTGGAGGGAGCCACCAAGACAGGTGTCACTGACAACATGCGCCTTTACTGGGACGGCGATCTCTGTGAAGAATGTTTCAACTATGCCAACGGCAAGAATACCGAGGGCACTGTATATAAATATGGTAAGGGAGCCATTGCCACTTTCTCCGGTTCCATGACCAACAACGACACCAAGGGAACCCCCTGCCTGCAGGCCGACCTTTTCGGTGACTGGCGTGAGGAGGTGATGATGCGCACCGCCGACAACAATGTGCGTATCTATACCACTACCACCGAAACCCCTTGGCGCAACTACACCTTGTGGCATGACCATCAGTACCGTAACGCTATCGTATGGCAGATGAACGGCTATAACCAGGCACCCAACGTGAGCTATTTCCTGGGTGAACTGGAGGGTATCACTATGGCACCTCCCGCACTCACCATGCAGGGACGCACTGAGGTGGCAAACAACGGCAGCATTACCGCCGCACTCAACGACAAGGCTCTGATAGCCTGCGAGACGGGCAACATGACCATCAGTGTGGCAGATGGCGCTGCTCCCTATATCTTCTTCGACAACGCACCTTCATGGGTGCAGGGCACGGATGTGAACGGTGCCAGCGGAAAGAATCCTACCATAAATTATATGTACTATACCCACACCCTCACAGGGGGGGCTTTTGGCGGAACCATGCGTCTGGTGAAGCAGGGCGACGGAATCCTGGTACTGCCTGCCGTGACGCAGACCTACACAGGCAATACCGACGTGTGGGCAGGCACGTTGCAGTTTGACGGCACCATGCAGGGCAGCCGTGTGTGGCTCAACAGGCACACCACACTGCTCACCAGTAGCGGTGTGTTCAAAAAAGCGGTGCAGGCAGACTACAATGCTACCATCCAACTGGGTTCTGCCACCGCAGCAGGCAGTATCACTGCCGACTCGCTCATCCTGGGCTTCGGCTCCCGCGTGGAGATAGACCTTTTCTCTGACGGATTACAGGCAGACAAGATCAATGCCAACGTGCTGAAGATAGAAAAGAAGGTGTGGAACGATGGTCCGCAATACGATGTCCCCGTCATCACCTTGGTGGCACACAATGCGGCAGATTCCAACAAACTCACCGCTGGCAAGTACTTTATCGGTGAGGTGGGCAAGATAGAAGGCAGTATAGAAAACATCATCCTCGAAGGACTGACCTTCCAGAAGAGTGCTTTGGTATATGAAGACGGCAAACTATACATCGTGATTACTGACTACGAGGCAGCCAACCTGACATGGCAGGGTGGGGTGAGCAACGTGTGGAACTCAGACAATACAGCTAACTTCACCGATGAGTCAGGCACCTCTTCCGTAGTGTTTGTGCCCGGATCCACGGTGCTGTTCAACGATGATGCCACCGTGACCGACATTCTGGTAGAGGGCAATGTGGCTCCCGCTTCCATCACCTTCGACAACAGTAGCAAGAACTTCACACTGAGCGGTGACAGCATCATTGGTGGTGTGACTCTCAACAAGCAGGGCACCGGCTTGCTCACCGTGAACAGCGTGAACCATTTTGGCAAGGTGAACGTCAATGCCGGAAAACTGGGTGTGAACATTCTTGCCAACAACCAAGGTACCGATTGGGGTGCATTGGGCGGTGTGAACACCCGTATCAACCTCGCCGATGGAACTACCCTGGCACTGGGTGGAGGACTGGTGACCGACCAGACCATCACTGTATCGCAGGGTAATGCAACCATTGAGGTGCCGTCTTCTGATGCCGCTACACTCAACAAGGGCGTACTGGCAGGAGGCAGCAACACCGTTCTTACCAAGACGGGCGGCGGTTCGCTCACCCTTGGTACGGGCAACACCATCTCCAAACTCATCATCAAGAGCGGTGTTGTCAATGCTTCAGAAAGTGGCGACGTGACAGCTCTGCCTGCCACCGTAGAACTGCAGGGAGGTTCGCTCTATGACCCCTCTAACGAATATACCTATACCACCAACAAGGCCAACTTTGTGGTGCCAGAGGGTTCTACGGCATCGTTCTATCTTGACTCCCGTTGTAACTATACGGGCACGTTGACAGGTGCCGGTACGCTGAATGTCTATGCAGCGGGGGTTCGCAATTACCTCAACGGTAACTGGAGTGCTTTTGAGGGTACGGTGGTGCCGGGCGTGCAGAAGCGCGGCACCAGCTACGACCCCGTGTTCTATTTCAACAATACCTACGGTTTGCCCAATGCCACTCTCAAGATGAACAGCGGAGTCACTGTTGACAACAACGGCAAGAACTTCCCCGTGGGCAAGGTGACGGGTAGCGGCACTTTGGCGGGCAGCGGTTCCTATATCTTCGGTACCAACGGTGAAGACTTCTCCATGACCACTCCTTGCACCAGCAGCATCATCAAGAGGGGTACAGGCATCATGCGTGTGGTGACGGCAGGCAAGATTACAGGCTCCATCATCGTGGAAGAGGGAGGTTTCTATTTCAGCGGACTTACCACGGGGTCATTGTTCAACGACACCAAACCCATCACGGCCAACGGTTCTTCCGTGCTGTTGGGACAGGCATACCTTACCTCCATCACCGCCAACAGCGGCAGTACGCTGAAACCGCGTGCCACTCTTTTGGAAACCTCTCCTGGTACCATCATTGCCACGGGCACAATTGCCGTGAACGAGGGTGCCACGCTCGATATGCTGCTCTCCGCCTCCAAACAGTCCAAACTGCAGGGTAAGTGGGTATCCGTAAAAGGTATCCTCAAGGTGACTTTGGCAGAGGGATATACGCCTGCGGCAGGTGACAGCTTCACCCTGTGGGAAGCAAGCAGCTCGTTCAGCGGTACACCCACGTTCGACCTGCCCATATTGCCTGACAACCTCGCATGGGACACCTCCGAACTGCTTGCAGCAACCGGTGTACTGAAGGTGGTAACTGGTTCGGGTATCAGTGCCATCGCTTCCGATGCCACCGTGCAGTGCGAGGTATATACCACCAACGGACAGAAAGTGGCGCAGTTTGCAGCTCCCATGAACAAGGTAGAAGATTACTTGCAGGGCATTTCTTCCGATACCCGTACGCTGATTGTCAGAATGGTGGCAGGCAGCCGTATGGAGGTGAAAAAAGTGATTAGATAATAGCTGTTTCCACCGTAGGATGTACTCATTCTGCGGTGGAATTTTCCTGTTTTTATAGGTCTTTTATCAAAAATTAGGGTTTAAATCAGCTGTTTCAAGTTACCTTTGCGCAGTTATCTAACTATACATTCCCTTGACTTTACTTAATTATTAACTAACAACAATAACAAATCCTTTAAAACATGAAGAAAAGAGTACTTTTATCACTCTTGGCAATGGCTTCTTTTGTCGGTGCTTCTGCATACGACAAGGATCAGTATGTCTATACAAACCTTGCCAAGGTGAAGACCACTGCTCCCAATGCAGTGACCAATGGTGATTTTACCAACGCGTTTGCGGGCTTTGACAACGGTACCGATGGCGGTGCTGTGAGCAACGAGGCTTGGGAAATCGTGGAGGCAGCAGGTCCTAACCAAGAGAATGTGCTGCAGTGCAACAAGTCAGCCTCGGGTTATGAACTGTCGCGTGTGTGGAAAGTGGACGGTGACCTCAATGGTGGCGGTCTTTACGTTATCTCCTATATGGTGTGCGGTCCTGCCCTGAGCGTGATTGGCGACGTGAAGGGAGATGCCGGCTATTATGGCTTCTTCGTAAACCAGGACGGTACCCGTGCCACAGTGGGGCGTCAGGTGAGCGACGGTGGCGGCTTCGGTGAAGAGTGGACTGTTATCAACGACACTGTGCTGCTCAATGCAGACGATTATCTGGTGATGTATTTTGACCGTGTGGCAGAAGGCACCCGTTTTGCCAATATCTCCATCAACAAGTGTGAGGAGGTTTTTGATGACCGTTTGGCGACCAACAAGTTGGATTACCTGAACGGACTGATTAATAGCGGTAACTTCACCAACGGAAAGGAAATTCTGGATCAGAATATGCCTTTAATTGAAGGTTATCTTAGTGGAGAGTATGGAGATCCTGATAGCCCTGATGACATGCAGTTGTGCTTGGATTACATCGATGAGACCATTGAAGCCTATCTTGATGCCAACGCTGCTTCCATCGTTTCTGCATTCACTCACTGGTACAACAGTACCAAGTACCAGAAGGCCACACAGATTGGTGACTGGGTGTTCACTGGCGGACGTATTTTCCACTGCAACAATGTTTATGAAGACGAGGATAAGGCTCGTATCGAGCACCAGATTGGTGGTGGCTTTGACCTTCCTGCTGCCAGCGGTACTGTGACCAAGGAGGCTGTCGGTGTGTTTGGTCCTGGCAAGTACCTTATCAAAATGGATGTGAAGGGCTATACCATGATTAGCAAGCGTAGCACTAACGGTTATAACTATCATCCCAATGTGAATTACAATGTAAGTGAAATCGCTCTCTTCGGCGGTGACCAGAGACTGGTTCTCGACTCTGTGCCCACACAGCGCTACCGTACATTCTACATGTTCTATGACGTGCCCGAAGGGTCCACTGAGAATAAGTTCGGTTGGGACTTCACTTTGGCAGCAGAACAGGTAGGCAAACTGTGGGGTGGACAGCTTGAGTTTACTCATTTCGACATCCGCAAGGTGGGTCTTTCTAAGGCAGACCTCGACCACCTGAATCTCATTGCAAAGATTGCTACCGCACAGAATTCCCTCAAGGTGATGCTTGACAGCGCCAAGGTGGTGGCTACTAAGACCGACATCTACAAGTGGGGTATGGCTCAGCTCAACGACTCTATCAAGGCAGTGGATGCTATCTATCAGGCTTCTCTTCTTAAGGTGGATGCAGATGGCAATGAGGTGGCTGTAGATGATGCTACAGACGCAAATCTGCCCACTGAACTCGACAATGCCATGAAGCAGGTTCGCAAGGGCTTCCAGAATGTGTATGGCTACTGTGAGTCTGTACTTGCATTGCAGGCTGCACTGCCCGAACATGAGGCTCTGATTGCTTCTGAGGACTACGCGGTGATTACAGGTGCTCCCAGAACCAACTATGAAACTGCCATCAACGACGCCAAGAACCGTTTGGCTACTTACAGCACACTCGACGACGATGCTACCATTCAGGCTGAAATCCTGGTTTATCAGGAACTGCTGGCAAATCTGAATGCTACACGTGAGAAGTTCATGATGGGCAACGTAAGCTTTGAAAAGCCTATCGAAATCGCCATCACTAACGGTGACTTCTCAAGCAGTCTTACCGGATGGACCTCTACCTACGTTAATTCTTCTTCAGAGGCATTCAAGGTAGAAACAGGCAAGCAGGCAGAGGGCTTCGAGAGTGGAAACAAGGCTCGTGTATGGCGTGGTCAGACCGCTTCTCCTCAGTCTCAGTTGAAGCAGGAAGTAAATGTGAGCAACGCAGGACTCTATGCGTTCAATGCCAATGCATACGCTTTCAATGAATATACTGCTTACAGTTTCGTAGAGGCTTCCGAGGGTGGTCCGATGGTTATTACCACGAAGGATGAAGTGGCTGATACCCTGTTCAGCAATTCTCAGGTGAAACTTATGTTCGGTCCTGCAGGTGCTCCCGACTCAACCTATGTATGGAGCCGCTTGGTAGAATGGCCTACCAGCAAGACCAATGTCAATGGTTACATGGCAGGTGCCTATGTTGTGTTCTACAATAAGGCTGCCGAAGGTGAAGAGGCTGTTGAGTTCGGTCTGTGCTCGCACGGTCAGGTTGACGGAAAGGGTGCCAACGCCTTCGCAATGGGCGATGCCGAAGTAGAGTACTATGGTGATGCAGCTACCGCTATTGCAGATATCAATAAGTCATGCCAGGTGGTTCAGGCTGAGGCTCAGGCTCTCCTCGACAGTTATGTAAACGGAGGCGTGGCTAATGCTGACCAGGCTGGTATGCCTAACATCGCAAGCCGTCTCGCCCGTCGTTTGGCTTCTGCCAAGGAACTCAACGGTGCTACCAATGCCAAGGAACTCACTGCTTTGGTTAATGCTACCTTCTTCGTGGCTGAATTGGCAGAGCAGCTCAGCGGTGTTATCACCGGCATTAACACTGTAAATAGTGATGTGGTGAAGATGAACATCGCCAAAGGTGTATATAACCTCAATGGCGTGAAGGTGGCTAACAGCATCCAGGGCTTGAACAATTTGCCCGCTGGTCTTTACATCTTCAACAACAAGAAGTATGTGGTGAAGTAATCAGTCACATCAATATCATCATCCCAAGGGAGCGCAATCGCATCGGTTGCGCTCCCTTTCGATTTACCCGATTTTTAGAGTCAGTCGAAAAGCCGGTAGCAGATACCTGCGTTGGCTCATGAAGGTACCTGCGTTGCCCATCGCAGATACCTGCGTTTTAAAACACAGGCTGTCATAACGGGTCAGTCCGGAAGATACGCAACCGTCTTTTCGGACTGACCCATTTTTTCAAAAGCATTTTCGGAGAATGCCCACAATTTCATTCTTCATTCTTCATTTTTCATTCTTCACTCCAGTGAATCTTGTCAAAAAAACAAGTGTGAGAGCATAATTTCATGGGGGAAAAATTTTCATAATTTGATTATTTTTTGTTATTTTGCAAGGTGAACTATGAATATACTCGAAAAAATCAATAAAGTTAAATATTTCTAACTATAAATAATCTATGAAGAAACTCTTTTTCTGTGTCTCACTCCTACTAACAGGGTGGATGACTTCTTGTGTTGACAAGAATGAAGAAGTGGATGCAAAGTCAAAGCCGGAATGGCTTGGAGGCAGCATCTATTCAGAGTTGCAGAATCCCAAGCAAGATGCTCTTACCGGGTCGTTCAGTTACTATCTGCGGCTGATTGACGATCTGGGACAGACCGACTTGTTTAACAGAACAGGTAGTATTACCGTGTTTCCTGCCAACGACGAGGCTTTCCAGCGCTTCTTCCAAAACAACGAGTGGGGTGTCAGTACGTATGAAGACTTGACGCAAGCACAAAAGAATCTCTTGCTCAACTCTTCATTGCTCGAGAATGCCATGTTGGTCAACATGTTGTCCAACACTAACAGCAATGGCTCCATTGTCAAGGGTGTAGCACTCAAGCACAGTACCCGTGTGGATGTGACCGACTCCATCAGTCACATCTATAGTGCTGCAGGTATGCCTGTGAACAACCGCTATTGGCAGAAGTATTTTTCCAAGGGCATTGATTTGGTGTGTGATGCCACTACACCTATGATGGTGCACCTCACCCGCGAGTACATGGTAAGCAATGCCATTACCATGCAGGGCGATGGAAGTGATTTTCAGGTGCTCACCGGCGAGCCCTACACCTCAGGCGCCACCTATATCTTCAATAATCCTGTCATCACCAAGGGCAGCTATTCCGATGGTATGACCTGCCAGAACGGCTATATCCACCAGGTGCGTGATGTGCTGCTGCCTCCGGGCAACCTGGCACAGGAGGTCAAGAAAGACGCAGAAACCTCTCTCATCAGCCGCATGCTTGAGTATTTCTCTGCTCCATTCTACAACAATGCTGTGACACAGCAATACAACGCTGCCGCCATACAGTATGGCAAACCTGCCATCGACTCTATCTTCGAGAAACGCTATTTCAGTAAGTACTCACAGACAGGGGAGTTGAGTGTTGATCCCGACAAGCAGCCTTTCAGTGCATTGCTGAAGTTCGATCCGGGATGGAACGCCTATCAGGTGGCTTCTACCAGCGGTGGTGACAACTCATTGAAAGACCTCGGTGCCATGTTTGTACCTGTGGATAAGGCGGTGCAGGATTTCTTCATCGGTGGCGACGGTGCCTATCTGATGGACATCTATGCCAAGCACAAGCCGGTGACCGCGGACAACCTTGCCCAGAACATTGACTCCCTCTTTGCAGAGCGTCCTGATATCATCTCCAAGTTTCTTGCCAACATGCAGAACATCTCTTTTGCCGGTTCTGTGCCCAGCAAGTTCAGTCTGCTGACCAATGATGCCGGTGAGAACCTTGGAATGACCGTTGACAAACTCCAGACCAAGAGCGATGGTACTTACGACGTGAAGTTTGCCAACAATGCCGTGATGTACAAACTCAACACCATGCTGGCGCCTGATGAATTCAGTGCTGTGCTTGCACCTGCATCCACCTATAAGGACCTGCGCGTGATGGACCACATGATTCAGGCAAGCAACTCACAGGATGGTTGTGACTTCAAGTACTATCTGCTGGCTATGGCAGCCAACTATGCGTTCTTCATTCCTGAAGACTCCGCTTTCTCACAGCACTACTATGTAGATCCCACCACGCTCGCCAAAGCACAGCCCGAAGCCTTGGCGTTCAGAGTGGAGTGGAACGAGAGAAACAAGAAAGACGAATTCAATGTGTATCGTTACAAGTATGACCTGAAGACGAACACTGTCGGAGACTTCCTCAGCAAGGTGAGCAGTAGCACCAGCGTGAAGTCGCATATTATCGACATTCTGAACATGCACACCGTGGTGCTTGATGCCGGTGAAACCCTTGGCGCACGCAAGTACTACAAGACCAAGCACGGTGGTGCCATCATGGTGGAAGGTACAAGTGTGGGAGGCAAGATTTCCAGTGGCGCCCAGATTGACAACGGACAGGCAAAGTCGGAAATCCTCAGTGTATATAACCAGCGCAACGGTATCTCCTACCGCTTGAATCAAGTGATAGAGGCTCCGCGCAACAGTGTGTATAAGACATTGTCCAATTATGAGGTGTTCAGTGATTTCTTTGAGCTGTGCAACTGGTTGAGCAGTTCTACTACTTTGATGGATGCGGTGGGCATTTCAAGTTCTCCCAGTTCATTGGGCGTAAGTGAGCAAGACGGCTATATCGTGTTCACAAGCACTTATGGTACGGGCTCTTCCAAAATTACCAATGCCTGCGTAGATCAGAATGTAAAGATGTTCAACACCTATAACTATACCCTCTACGCACCTACCAATACAGCCATGAACAAAGCCTATGAAATGGGTCTGCCCAGAACTACTGAGGTGGAGGCCGACTATGAAGTGCTGGAGGGCATGGAAGAGGGTGACTCTGAGAGGGAAGTGCTGAAAAATAAAATCAAACTGCAGGTGAAAGAGTTGCGTGACTTTGTGCGCTACCACTTCCAAAATGTTTCACTCTTTGCTGACAAAGTCTTTGTGGACGAGGCAAGCGGTCGCTATGCCTCTCTGCTCACCGATGAGACGGGTGTGGCCATTGTGAACCGTGTTTCTGGCAGTCTTGACGAGATTAAGGTGACCGACAACAGTGGCATTGAGCATACGGTGAATGCCAACAGTGGCATTCCCTGCAACGTGATGGCACGCGACTACTGGTTCGACAAGGATAAGACTGCAATCAATACTTCCTCATTCTGTGTGGTACATGGTATCGACACTCCTTTGAACTTCCATAGTGACACCGGCCGTTACGACGGCAACTGGAAGTCACCGGCAGCCATGGCCAAGGCGTTGAGGGCTTATCAGATTTACAAAGCAAACAATAACTTCTAAAATAGAATACCATGAATATAAAAAGAATCTTGTTTGCCGCACTGTGTTGCGTGATGACGCAAGTGGTACTGGCACAAGCCAAACGAATATCCGGTACGGTGACTGATGCCGATGGCCCCGTGATGATGGCGAATGTGGTCGAGGTGGATGCAGGTAACCGTATCGTTTCGGCAGCGCAAACCGATTTCAACGGAAACTTCTCCATGCAGGTGAAGAGTCCCAAGAACAAACTGAAGTTCTCGTATGTAGGAGACAAGACCAAGGTGGTAACTATTGGTAACCAGACTTCTTTCAATATCAGGCTGGAACCCGAATCCACCATGCTGAAGGAGGTGACCATCAAGTCAAAACGCAGCAATACCGGTGGCTTGATGATGTCGAAGAAAGAGGTGGCCACTGCGCAGCAGACCATGGACATGAGTTCGGTGGAGGGTCTTTCGTTCACCTCTGCTGACGAAGCCCTGCAGGGCGAGATTGCCGGTCTGGACATCGTGTCCAATTCCGGTAACTTAGGTTCGGGTACCTCCATGCGCCTGCGTGGTGTATCCACCATCAACGGCGATGACCAGCCCCTGATTGTGGTGGACGACCAGATTTTCGATACTCCCGAGGACTTTGATGCTGCCAATGCCGATGAAGAGAAATATGCCTCTCTGCTCTCTGTGAATGTGGAGGATATCGCCAGCATCACTGTGCTGAAATCTGCTGCCGCCAAGGCTGTCTGGGGTAGCAAGGGTTCCAACGGCGTAATCAAGATTACCACCAAGCGTGGTGCCCGCGGTAAGACCAAGGTGAACTTCTCTTATAAGTTCTCGGGAACATGGGCTGCCAAGGGGTATGACCTGCTTAATGGTGATGACTACACCATGCTGATGAAGGAGGCCTTCTACAACCCGCAGCAGCAGGGCAACCGCACCTCAACCCTCTCTGAGTTAAACTATCTCGGTGACAAGTGGGCAGAGTCGGAGAACTGGAACAACAACACCGATTGGGTGGATCAGGTACAGCAGTTCGGACAGAAGCACGACTGGTCTGTCAACCTCTCGGGTGGTGGACAGAAAGCACGCTTCCGCATCAGTGCAGGCTACATGCACCAGACTGGTACCATCATCAAGCAGGTGTTTGACCGCTTTACCACCCGTTTGGCACTCGACTTCAACGTGAGTGACCGAATATTGTTCACTACCAACTTCGCCTTGACCTATACCAACAACCAGAAGAACTACAAGGATCCTAATAATAAATTGGATTTAATTACCATCGCACAGCGTTTGGCTCCCAACATGTCGGTATATCGTCAGGACCAGTATGGCAACGATACCGATGAGTATTTCATCATGAACCCCAAAGGTCAGGATCCCATGAAACCTGCCAGTACCAAGTTCCCTACTACGGGCAACTATTCGTCTTATGATCTGGGGGCTGTCCGCGACTTGGGCAATCCCGTTGCCATTGCCAACATGGCCTGGGCAAAGGAAAAGACCTACCGTCTGACCCCTGACTTCAACCTGAAATATGAACTGCTTGGCATCGAAGAGGGGCAGCACCGCCTCACATTCAACGGTCGTGTCTATTTTGATATCTATGCCAATAGTTCACCCTCTTACCTGCCTGCTGCGCTCAGCACCAACACATGGACCTCTCCAGGCACTTACAACGTGAGTGACAATACAGAAACCAACCGTTTCAAGGTGAATGGCAGGGTGGATTTGACCTATACCCCGTATTTTGGAAGTGATGACTGGAATGGACAGCTGATGGCACGTTATGAAATGGAAACACAGCGCTACAACGACCAGTATGTGAAAATGCTGGAGTTGCCTACTGGTATCTTGTCGCCTACAGTGTCGGCCAATTTGGAGGATACCAATGCCAAGCTCTCTTCTTCTACCAGCCGCAGAAACTCACAGAATGCCTTGTTCTATGGTTTCCTGTCGTACAAGGAACGCTACTCCTTGAACTTCAACCTGCGTATGGACGGAACCTCACGCCTGGGGCCTGCCAAGAAATGGCTGTACTCTCCCAGTGTGTCTCTGCGCTACAACATCAGCGAGGAACCCTTCATGAAGTCATTCGAAAAATGGTTGTCACTGTTGAGTCTTCGTGCTGAGTGGGGTGTCAACTACCGTGAACCGAACAAGGACTACCTGTTCTATAACATGTACACTACCAACTCCAACTCTTTCCCCAATGTGGCTTACGGACAGACTTCGACATCCATGCCTGTTGCAGTCTTGAGTGCCTTGAAACTGGATGACCTCACGGCAGAAAAGAGTCAGGAGTATAACCTGGGTTTCAATATCGGTTTGCTGAACAATATGTTTGAGGTTGATTTTGACTACTATTACAAGAAGACAACCGACCTCATCATGAACAACTACAACATCCCGTCAATGACCGGTTTCGCCAGCATGAGCATGAAAAACTGCGGTACGTTGGTGAACAAGGGGTGGGAGTTGAACCTGAACGCCCGCAACTTCATCCAGAAAGGCAAGTTCTCCATGAGCCTTGGCTTCAACATCGCACAGAATGCCAACGAACTGACTGAAATGGATCAGACTGTGCTCGACGGTATGAATGCTCCCTGGGATTCTGGCAGTGCGCTGGGTACGTACGTGACTCGTGTCAAGGTGGGCAACGCCCTCGGTTCCATCTATGGCTTCCGCTATAAGGGTGTTTACCAATATACTTACGAATACTTGGAAAACATGCGCAAGGAAAACGGATGGAGCGACACCGAATATGAGCAGTACATCAACCAGCGCCTGGCAGAGGGTGCCACCTTCCCTGTGGTGACCGATGCCAACGGCAAGGTGCTGATGAACCGTCAGACGGGTAAGCCCATGCGTATGAAGTTCGACTATCAGGATGCCAATACCGAGAAGTATGTATTCCAGGGTGGTGATGCCATCTACGAGGATATCAACCACGATGGTAACATCAACGAGCAGGATATCGTGTATCTCGGCAACTCACAGCCGAAGGTGCAGGGAGGTTTCAACCTCACCCTGAAATACGGCAACTTCAGCGTGAAGGGACGTTTCGTGTATCGTCTCGGCGTGAAGGTCATCAACCAGGCACGCATGAACATCGAAAAGATGTATGATACCTACAACCAGTGTGCCTCTGTGAACTACCGCTGGCGTAAGGACGGTGATGTGACCCCCATGCCGCGTGCCATGTACAACACCGCCTACAACTGGTGTGGTTCTGACCGTTATGTGGAAGACGGCTCCTTCTTGAGATTCCAGAACCTGCAGATTTCCTACAACTTCCCCAAGAAGATGATTAAGAGTCTGGGCTTGAACCAGCTGCAGATGTATTTTTCCATGAACAACCTGTATTGCTGGACCAAGTACAGCGGTATCGACCCCGAGTTCTCGGCTTCGATGTATAACCCCGCTTACGACAACAAGACACCGCGCTCCAAGGAGTTTACAGCAAGTATTAACATAGGATTCTAAAACATGAAAAGCATGAAAAAGTTTTTTTCAATGATCATAGGCACCATGCTGCTGGCTTCCTGTATGGACATGGAGTTGCTGCCCAACGACAAGACCGTAGAGGAGGACTTCTGGCAGTCGAAGAGCGACGTGTCGCAGATGGTGAACGGCGCTTATAACCAGTTTGCCAAGGCTGATGTTGTGAAGCGCCTGATAGTATGGGGTGATTTCCGCTCTGACGAGATGATTGCCACCACCTCCGAGATTTCCGGAACCAACACCACCCGCGTGGCATTGAGCCAGATAGAGGAAGTGGCAATAGAAACGACTAATATGTTTGCGGAATGGGCTTCGTTCTACACGGTCATCAACTATTGCAATATCGTGCTGGAGAAGGCAGGCAATGTGCGCAACATCGACCCCAACTACACCGATGGTGACTACCAGACCGACCGTTCACAGATGCTGGCATTGCGAGCCCTCTGCTACTTCTACCTGGTAAGGACCTTCCGTGACGTGCCTTACACCAACGTGGCTTACCTCAACAGTACACAGGATATGGTTATCAAACAGTTGCCTCCTACAGAGGTGCTGCAATACTGTATCAACGATTTGGAAGAGGCTTCCAAGAATGCCCTATCCTCACAACTCACAGGATGGAAGGCCAAGGGTTATATCACCCTTGATGCCATCCATGCCATGCTGGCAGACATCTATCTGTGGAGGGGTTCTGTGACCCACAGCCAGTCGGACTATCAGGCTGCCGTTGCCTATGCCGACAAGGTGATAGATGCCAAGAAGGCTGCTCAGGTGGTGATGCCCGGTAGGGAGAGCAAGTTGCCCAACCTGACCTCCATCGGAGCTGACAGTTACACAGACTTGTTCGGAAAGGCTGCCAACTTGAATGGAGGCTCGGAGGAAAGCATTTTTGAGTTGCAGTTCTGTGAGGAAAGATACAATGAGGCTGTCAACCAGCTTTACAACAAGTATGCCAACAATAACTCGGGTGTGGGCTATCTCACCGGTGCCAAGAAGATGGGAACCGCCATCGGAACCACTCAGGCATCCAACGATGTGAAGGTGCCCTTTGCCAAAACCAAGGATTACCGCTACTGGAACTCTACCTATGCCGTGCTGACAGATGTAGTGGACGGCTATCCCATCCGCAAGATGGTGGCACAGGATTTCTTTACTTCTTCTCTGGCTACCGTGCCAACCAAGGGCGATCTTGCAGTCGGCAGAACTTATACGGGATTTGCCCAGAATTTCATCATCTACCGCCTGGCTGACGTGATGCTGATGAAGGCGGAGGCTTTGGTGGCGATGACTTCTGAAGCAGCCCTTAATTCCACCGAAACTGGTGAGGATGCAGTGGCAGCCAAGAATGCGGCACTGCTGCAGTTGCAGCAGGCATTCAATATGGTGTGGGAGGTGAACACCCGTTCGCTCGACGAAAGTGCATGGGCAAGTGACTCTCTCCGCTGGAATGCCTACAAGAACAAAACCAAGATGGAAGAACTGGTGCTGCAGGAACGTCAGCGTGAACTCTGCTATGAAGGCAAGCGCTGGTTCGACCTGCTGAGATACAACTACCGCCATCAGGATACTCCCTGCCAGTATCATGTGATGATGGTGGACCAGGACGGAAAGTACATGGAGAGTTATGACAATTTCCTGCAGATTATCCAAAGCAGATATACGGAAGGAAATGCCTCTGCACGTACCAACAAGATGAAGGAAGAGCCAAGGCTCTACCTGCCCGTTCCCCACAGGGATATTCTCACAGCTCGTGAATGGCTGCATCAGAACCCGATGTACCAGGATGAGTTTACAGAGTAAATGGATTGAATGAAGTTAAATTTCTGACAATAGTTATATTATGAACATAAAGAACAACAAATCATGGATGCTCGGAATGGCGGTGATGGTACTCGGCTTGGTGAGTTGTAATCCTGAACCCGACGAGTCAAACCGATTCAATTCCGTGAAGCAAACGCTGGGAATGGCTATCGACGAAAGGGAGAATCTTTCTTCGTTCAACTATATCCTGCAGCGTTCGGGTATGGACCGTGTGCTTGACGCCTATGAGCAAGTGACCTGTTTTGCACCTACCAACGAAGCAATACAGGCGTATATCGACAGTCTCTACACCGATGAACTGTCTGTAGATGGCGACAACAATCTGCTGCACAATGGCATGACTTCCAACTCCTTGGAGGGCTTGACCGACAGTCTTTGCAACGACATCGCCCTCTACCATATCGTGGGTTCTCCCGTCTCTATGGTGGAGCTTCAGGGTTCCAAGACCACGATGTTGAAGATGCCTATCTCTATAGGTAACGACGACAAAAGCGGACTGGTGCAGATTAACGGCAAGGCACTGATTTATGACAGTGACAAGACCATCGGAGAGATAGAGACCAACAATGGCTATCTCTATGTGCTGGACAACGTAATCCCCAAGAATACCATGAAAATGGGTGACCGACTGGCTCGTCTGAAGGATTACACTATCTTTGCCCAGGCATTGGAGCTGACTGGCTTGGCAGACTCTGTGTCAAAGACTTACAAGACTGATGAGACCGGTCAGAATATCCAGTATTCCATCACCGACTACTACGATAATATGGCTGACAATGCAGAGTGCTATTGGCCCAAGGAATGCCAGCTGGGCTATACCATCTTTGCAGAAACGGATGCGGTGTTCAAGGCCAAAGAAGGCATCGAAAGTATAGAAGATTTGATAGAGAAGTGCAAGGAATGGTATGGCAATGCCGATGACTGGTATGACTATCCTCGTGAGAAGGGTATCACCATCTCCACGGGTACTGACTACACCAATCGTTTCAACACGCTCAACATGTTTGTGGCTTATCATATCCTGTATGCCAAGATGGCAAGCGACCAGTTGGTGTATGAGCGTCGCTCAGGTGGTGCCACGCCTCCTGCAGGACTGTTGTGGAACTACTGCAATGGCGGTGAGCCCTACGACTATTACGAAACCATGCTGCCTGGTACTCTGATGAAAATATGGAACCCCAGCAACAAGTTGGGCAAGCGCCTCTTCATCAACCGTGCCATCGAGAACAACACGCTGACCGATGAGATAGGCTCTATGGGTTCTGACAGTATGCACGGTATTATACAGGATGGTGTGGAGATTGTGCGTGAGGATGTGATGGCACTTAATGGCTATATCCATCCCATCAAAGACATCCTGCGCTATGATGCAGCGGTACCCCAAAAAGTGCTCAATGAGCGTCTGCGCTTCGACTCGTCGGAGTTCCTGCCCGAGCTGATTAACAACGGTTTCCGCTACATGAGTGTCAACGAGGTGAGTGCCCTGAACGGTGGCGGTCACGGCGTGCGTATCGCCTTCCCCTTGGACTTCTTCGACAATGTGGTGTGCTTCTCCGAGCAGACCGTGCTGCGCTACAATGTGAAGGGATGGTATCGCGCCTACCAGACCGATGCCTTCCAAGGATGGGGCAACTACGACCTGGCAATCAAACTGCCACCGGTGCCTACGGGACAATATGAACTACGCCTGTTCTACTCGCCTATGGCACATGCCGGCATGATGCAGTTCTACCTTGGCACCAGTCCCAATCCTCAGTCGATGACAGCTCTGGGCATTCCTCTTGATGCACGTATCGACGAGACTGACCCGTTAATTGGATGGGTGGACTTTACACAGGAAGATGACAGAGGTATAGCCACCGATGCTGCCATGCGCAACCGTGGCTATATGCGTGGTCCGTACAGCTTCTTCGGAGGAACCGGAGTCACTGCCGGCAACAGCGAGACCCTTAACTGCCGTGGTGACGGTGTGTCAACCCTGCGCATGCTGCTGGGCACCCAGACCTATCGCCAGAGTGATGACCATTGGTTCCGTATCAAGAGTGTGATTGACGACAAAGACCTGAAATGGCAGCTTGACTTCGTGGAGCTGGTGCCCAAGGCTTCTATCGTGGACAACACCCAGTATTTGGAAGACTGGTATTAAAAGAGTAGTGAAACGCAAATAATCCTTTTGTATGAAACAAATGAAATATATAGGAATCACGATGATGGCAGCCCTTGCGCTGGCTGTCACATCCTGTTCTGACTTTGACGACTACAACGAGGTCAGGACGAGCACCCTGCCTACTGCTGATGTCACCCTGTGGGAAACTATCAGCAAGCAGGAAAACCTGAGTGATTTCAAGGCATTGCTTGTGAAGACAGGTTATGACAAATTGCTCAATGCGCCCAGTTATTATACTGTATGGGCTCCGCTGAATGGAAGTTACGATGCTACCCAGTGGATGAATACTGACAGTGCCACTGCCCGCAAGCGGTTTGTGGAGAACCACTTGTGCCAGTACAGTTATGGTGTATCGGGAGAAATCAACAGCCGTGTGCTTGTTGCCAATGAAAAGAAATACACTTTCTCTTCGCAGGGTGGGCTTACCTTCTCAGGTGTAGAATTGGAGCAATCCAATATCCCGGGATCAAATGGTTTGCTGCACATATTGAAGAGTCCTGTACCTTTCTATCCCAATCTTTATGAATACATGCAGCAGAACAGGGAGACAGACTCACTGTCGAAATTCATAGCAAAATATGAAAATAGCGTACTTGACGAGGAGAACTCCGTGAAGGGACCTATTGAAAACGGTGTGCAGACCTACCTTGACTCTGTGATGGTTATCGAGAACTCCATGATAGGGCGGCTCGGTCTCAATGCCAAGATAGACAATGAAGACAGTAGCTACACCATGCTGTTGCCTACCAGTGAGGCTTGGGACAAGTCGTATGCACGTATTAAGAGTTATTTCAACTTCAACGTGAAGCAGATAGTGGGAGAAAACTTAGGTGAATCAGAAACAAAGACCAAACCTTCAGACATTATCAAGACTACGACTCCGATTGCAGACCATACCTATCTGACCGACTCGTTGGTACACCAGTATCTGATCAGGCATTTGGTGTACAGCAACAACAATACGTACAACAAGTGCCTGGAGAAGCCTTCCTTTAGCGCTACAGACTCTCTTTACAGTACTAACAGAGGCATTTTCTCGCATCCGGGTGATATACTTGGCTACAAGGTATCTGAGGTGAACATGAGCAACGGCAGGGGCCTGGTGGTTGACAGCCTTGCCTTCCGTGTCGAGGAATGGTACAATCCCGTTTGGGCTTCCCGTGCCGTGGCACGTGACCAGAATGCCAAGTCCTCTCGTGTGAGTGCCAGCTCCGTCAACCCCAAGTACGGCAACTATCCCAATGGTATCGACTTTGCCATGATCAAGAGTAACAACGAGAAGGGTGTGAACAGCTGGATGGAGTTCAACCTTCCCCCGCTGCTCTCTACCAAATACAGATTCTATGTGGTGGTAGTGCCTGCAGATGCCGACATGAACTGCGACACCTACGCTCCCGAAGACGTGGACAGTATAGAGGTGGATGGCGTGATGGTTTCTACAGCCAGGCCCGCCTACTTCTACGCCACCTTGTCTTACTGTAATGCCAAGGGTGAGATAGCCTACCACTACTTTACCTCAAGTGCAGGCAATACCAGCGTGTCAGAAGACGATGCCACCGCACTCGCGGGAATGGAAATAGCCTTCAAATCTACCGGTGAGGGTATAACGAACGCACAGAAGACAACTTTCGGCTTCATCTCCGATTCTACCAAGATAGACACTATCTGTCTGGGAGACTTTACCTTCCCCGTTTCTTATATGAATCAGGTGTATGTGCCGGGAAGCGGTATCAACCAGATAGATTATGTCTCTGCATCTTCCATGGCAGTGCCTAACCTGAAACTGAGAATACCGTATTTGCCTACCAATGCTGCAGCGATGAAGAAATATACCCCTAACTGGCGTATAGCCAACATCCTGATGGTACCCGTAGAACTTATTGAACAGAGAAAAGAGAACTAAAATGAGAAACACAATATTTACCAACCTGCGAAAATCAAGTCTCAGACTTGCTGTTTGCACCCTCGCCATCGCTGCTGCAATGCCGGCTATGGCACAAAACAAAACGCTGAAAGGTAAAGTGGTGGATCATGCTTCAAAGGCTCCTTTGGCGGGTATCCAGTTGCAGGCTTTGGGCAACCGCAGATATACAGCCATGACCGATGAGGACGGCAAGTTTACCATCAAGGTGCCCCAGCACACCACAGCTCTGTATGTACACTCCGATGCTTACATGTCACAGCAGGTGGCTGTGGCAGGCTATGACTCCACGCGGCTGGTACGCATCGAGATGCTGAGCGACAAGTTCCTGCCCATGTATGGCAAGGGCACCGACATTACCGCCAAACGCGAGATGACAGTGACACAGACAGCCCCCTCCGTTGACCAGGAGATTGGCAACAAACTGGGTGGCGATGTGCGTACCATCATGCGCTCTGCTGCACTCAACGACGGTGCAGCCATGTTTATCCGCGGCTACAACTCCATCAACGGCACTTCACAGCCCCTCATCATCGTGGATGGTGTGGAGATAGACATGCAGCGCAACCGTACCTCACTGCACGACGGCCATTTCAACAACATGCTCTCCAACATCTCTACCGATGATATCGAGAAGGTGACCGTGTTGAAGAACGCCACTGCCCTGTATGGTTCACGTGGTGCCAACGGTGTCATCCTGATTGACACCAAGCGTGGCAGGAGCATGGCAACGCGCATCGATGCCAACGTGTCGGTGGGTGTGAACTTCGTTCCCAAGAAGTTCACCATGATGGACGCTTCGCAATTCCGCTCCTATGCTACCGAGATGATTGGTACCATGAGCGAAATGGAGAACAGGAAGGTAGATTTCCGCTTCCTTGACGACAATCCCGACGGATACTATTACAATATGTACCACAACAACACCAACTGGCAGGATGAGGTCTATCACGAGACACTGACCCAGAACTACAGCATCAATGTGCAGGGTGGTGACGATGTGGGTATGTATAACCTCTCCGTGGGATACATGGACGCCGAGGGAACACTGAAGAACACCGGCTTTGACCGCATGAACCTGCGTTTCAACACCGATATCGAGGTGTTCAGAAACCTGAATACCAAGTTTGACATCTCTGTGGCGCGTACCAACAGCGAACTCTTTGACAGCGGCTTCCCCTCTGATTTTTCCAAAGGAACCATCACCTCGCCTGCCAACCTTGCCATGATTAAGTCACCCTTGCTCAGCGTGTATCAGTACAACAAGGTGGTGAACGGCTTCACCAGTCTGCTGAGTGACTATGATGACATCTTCAGTCAGATTGATTCAAAAAATCCGTACAAGTATTCCTTGGCAAACCCCATGGCGATTCTGGAGAACGGTTACAATGCGGAAGACAACAACAAGAACACCTTGCAGAACACCAACTTCATGATACATGTGGCACCTGTCTATACCTTCAAGAAGTATTTCAAGGTGGGACTTGACGTATCTTATCTGCTCAACCGAAACACTCAGCGCTACTACCGTCCCTATGAGGGAGTGCCTCCCTTCTATATCCAGGACCTGAAGACTGTGACCTCTAAGGTGGGTTCGCTCACTGCGCAGGAAAACAACTTCATGGTGAGTGGCTTCGGTAACTTCAGCAAACTGATCAATGAGCATTCTATCAATGCCACGGTGGGTTATCGCTACAACTACTTCTCGTATGACATGAACAATCTTACCACCGAGTACACCGGTCAGACTGACGACAAAAACCCAACCTTGGCTAAGCCGGGTGCTACCGATGGTATCAATGAAACCTGGAAGTACATCCAGTGGTACGGCACGGTGGATTACAACTATAAGAACCGCTACTTTGCCACCCTCTCGCTGCTGGGAGAAGCCAACAGCCGCTTCGGAGAGGATGCCGACGGATTGAAAATGTTCGGCGTTACCTGGGCACTTTATCCCAGTGTGCAGTTGGGCTGGGTGATGACCAACGAGTCGTGGTTCCCCAAAACTTCTGCCATCAACTACCTGCGTCTGAATGCCGGTTTTGACATGAGCGGCAATGATGACATCAACAACTATGCCGCCCAGACATTCTACAGTCCTGTGCGCTTCACGTCCAACAAGACGGGTCTGCAACTTACCAATATAGGTAATGACAAGATTAAGTGGGAGACAACCACCAAGTGGAATGTGGGACTGGAGGGACGCTTCCTCAACAACCGTTTGGGTGTGAGTGTGGATTACTATATCCATAAGACCAAGGACCTGCTTACCCTGCAGAATTTCTCTTCTCCTGTATCAGGCATCAACAAGTACTGGAGCAACGGTGGAGAGTTGAAGAATACCGGTTATGAGGTGTCGTTCACTGCCAAGCCCGTGGTGACTAAAGACTGGAACGTGGAAATAGGTGCCAGCGTAGGACACTACAAGAACAAGATTACCAAGTTGCCTGACGGTTCGTTCGAGACCAATGTGTATGGCGCCAGCCTGCTCACCTCTGAAGGCAATGCCATGGGATTGTTCTATGGCTACAAGACTGCCGGCGTGTTCTCCACCGATGCAGAGGCAAAGGCAGCCGGTAACGGCAACTATCTGTACATGAAAGATGAGACAGACGAGCCCCAGTATTTCAAGGCGGGTGACGTACACTTTGTGGATATTGACGGCAACGGGGAAATCAATGATAGGGACCGCACTGTGATTGGTGACCCCAACCCCGATATCTACGGTAACATCTTCGGCTCCATCAACTGGAAGAACCTTACCTTGAGTTTCGGCATCAACTACAGCCTCGGCAACGACGTGTATAACTATCAGCGCAGCATCCTCAACTCAGGCAGCACCCTGTACAACCAGCAGGTGGCTGAGGTGAACCGCTGGCGCTATGAGGGTCAGCAGACCGATTTGCCCCGTGCCGTATATGGGGATCCCATGAACAACAACCGCTTCAGCGACCGGTGGATAGAAGACGGCAGTTATATCCGTCTGAAGAGCCTCACGTTGTCCTACCGTGTTCCGGTACCCGGTTCATGGACATGGCTGCAGGGACTCACCATCTGGGCAGAAGCCGGCAACTTGGTGACCTTGACCAAATACACGGGTCTGGATCCTGAGTTCAGTGTGGGCAACAGCGCCTACTATCAAGGCATCGATACCGGTACCTTGGCACAGGGACGTACCATTACCTGTGGTCTGAAAATCAATCTCTAATCTGAAAATTCCAAAGGATATGAAAAAAATAATCATAGCAATAGCAGCCGTTTTCGGGATGGGCACACTATTCAGTTGCTCTGATATGCTCGATACCGACAGTGACCGTCTGGTCATTGATCCCGGCATGGACGAGAAGACCGACTCCATGTATTATGCCATGGGTATTCTCAAGGCTTTGCAGGATGTTACCGACCAGTATTATCTGCAAGGTGAGATGAGGGGCGACCTGGTGGATGTGGTGCCCGGAATCACCGACAAGAACCTGCAGGCACTTGCCAACTTCTCTGCTTCGACAGACTGCAAGTACGACAGTGCTTACCTGTATTACCGTATCATCAACAACTGCAACTACTACATTGCCCACCGGGATACCACCCTGTTCACGGGTGCCGAGAAGGTGGTGATGCCAGAGTATGTTGCCATCAAGGCCATCCGTGCATGGACCTACATGCAGCTGGCGCGCAACTACGGAAGTGTGCCCTTCGTGCTGGAACCGCTGACCAAGATAAGCCAGATAGAAGAAGGGCAGTTTGATTACAAGAACATGGAACAGATAGCAGCCGTGCTGCTGCCCGACCTGGAGCAATATACGGGTTACCATGTGCCCATCTGGGGAACTTCCGACAATCCTATTTCCGGAATGACCCCTACCAAGCTCTTCATGCCTGTGGATCTGGTGATGGCTGACCTCTATCTGGAAACCAACCAGTACGACAAAGCCATCCGGCACTATGTGACTTACCTCACGGAAGTGGCATCCGACACCGAGTGGCCGGTATATGCCTATGCAGCCAATATGAGCTATAGCGTGCTTGATTTTGATGTTACACAGTTGCCTAATAATTACAGATTGGATAATGGCATCGAACAGAGTGTGGGTAATTACAGTTTTTTGTTCGTCAACGTTCAGAATGAAGGCGGTATTACGGCAGTGAAATTCCCTAACAACAGCGAGTCGGGCAGCACCTCGCAGTTGCCCAGGTTCTATGGCTACGACTATTACGGACAGAACAGCAGGTTGGACGATGTACAGATTGTGATGTCAACGTCGTACAAGGAACTGACAGATACCACCTGCCTCTATTTCCGGGTGATGAATGGCAGCAAGTATGAACCTCAGATGCGCAATGTAGGTGACGCACGCACACGCTCACTCTGCAGCAGGGAGAAGGACGAGGACACTGGCAGGGAGCAGATATGGATAAGCAAGCTGCAGACTCCCATGCTCTATCTCTACCGTTCTCCCATGGTGTGGCTGAGGTTGGCAGAGGCATTCAATCGTCAGGGTTATCCGGATGTGGCGTTTGCCATCCTGAAGGACGGTCTGTTTGAAGATATGCTCACCTCCTCGTATATGACACCCGAAGGAGCCAACGCCTTAGAGAATGTGTATGGCATATTGAACGGCAAGAACCTGGATCGCTTCACAAAGCAGAATGCCTGTGGCGTACATGCCCGTGGAGGCAGCTATACCAAAAACATCGATTCGCAAAAGAATTTTGTGAGAGACAGTTCCACTACCTGGTATCAGATGGATACTGTGGTGGCTATGAAGCTGGACTATCTGGTGAGAGAGCATCAGTTGAACATTGACAGAAATGCTCCTACAAAACGGGATATTATCAATGCCATTGAGGATCTCATTGTGGATGAGATGGCTTTGGAGGCTGCCTTTGAGGGTACACGCTACTATGACCTGATGCGTGTGGCAAACCACAAGAATGCGGACAATCCCTATGGTGCCAACTTCGGTAGCCTCTGGCTGAAGAAGAAACTGGCTTACAAAAATCCTGTGGTGGATCTTTCAGTGAAGGAAAACTGGTTCTTGCCCTTCAAGTAAAAAGGGGAAGAGACAATGGAACAAATCCCCCTTCCTCTCTGACATGATAGAGGAAGGGGGATTTTGAGTTATGAGTCATGAATTATGAATTACGAGTTACGAATGATGAGTTATAAAAGGATGAAGGGGTGTCTGCTGATGGGCCTGTTGTTTGCTTTTGCAGCAGATGTATGTGCCCAGACAAAAAAAGTGATGACGGTGAATGTGTCGGCCGACGGAAAGGCGACCATGCAGGTGTTTATCCCTGAAAATGCAACGGGAAGAGCCATTGTGGGTTGTCCTGGTGGAGGCTACTCGCACCTGTCCATGCAGAATGAGGGAACCTATTGGGCACCTTTTTTCAATGAACTGGGGATAACCTATGGAGTGCTGACCTACAGGATGCCTAAGGGCGACCGTACCCTGCCCATGACCGACGCGCAGAATGCTATCAGAATGATGCGCGACTCTGCCAAGGTGTGGAATGTCAATCCCAACGATGTGGGCATCATGGGCTTCTCGGCAGGAGGGCATCTTGCCTCTACCACCGCCACTCATGCCCCCTATCCTGCAAGACCCGACTTTCAGATACTTTTCTATCCTGTCATCTCCATGGAAGAGAAACTCACCCACAAGGGGTCGGTGGTCAACTTCCTCGGTGAGGGCAGGGGAGACGCCCGACTGGTGAAGGAGTTCAGCAGTGACAAGCAGGTGCGCACACACCAGACACCGCCTGCCCTGTTGCTGCTGGCTGCCGATGACAAGGCCGTGCCACCCCTGACCAATGCCATCCCTTACTACACTGCCATGTGCAAGGCAGGGGTGCCCGTGGCAATGCACATCTACCCCTCGGGTGGTCATGGCTTTGGCTACCGCACCACTTTTGTGTGGCATGAGCAGATGCTTGACGAGCTCAAGGCGTGGCTGAAGAATCTGCAGATGCCTCAAAAGGAGGCTGTGAAGGTGGCATGTATCGGCAACAGTATCACCGATGGCTATGGCATGGACATGGCAGACGTGAATGCCTATCCGGCACAACTGCAGCGGATGTTGGGGAGCGGCTATAAAGTACGTAACTTCGGACGCAGTGGGAGAACGATGCTCAACAAGGGAAATCAGCCCTACATGAAGGAACGGGCATGGACAGAAGCCAAGGAATACAATCCCGATATTGCCGTCATCATGCTGGGTACCAACGACACCAAAAATATCAACTGGGACAACTATGGAAGCGAATTTTCCGCTGACATGCAGCAGATGATAGACGAGTTGAAAACACTGCCCTCCAATCCTACGGTGATGCTCTGCACCCCCATCAGGTCGTATAAGACCGAGGTGTCTAAGAACTGGCAGATACGCGACTCTGTGATGACCAACGAAATCATTCCCATTATCAGAAAACTGGCGAAGAAGAACAAGCTTCAGCTCATTGACCTGAATCCCGTGGTGCAGATGAACAAAGAGGAGATGATGGCAGACGGTGTACACCCCACTCCCAAAGGTGCCGCCAAGATGGCGAAGACAGTGGCTGAGAGTATCACTTCCTGGAAGCAATGAAGTATAAGGCCATGCTCAAAAGCTGCTAAAATGGTATAAAATGTTAAATAATGAGCATCTTTTAAGATTATTGTCCAAAATATTTGGACAGTATTGGCAAGTATGTTATCTTTGCATTGACAACTAGTAATTTTAATCTATATTTATCATTTTCCTAAGGAAGCAAACCATTCGTGAGAATCGTTTGCTTTTTTTGTTGTACTGGTTGTATGCTGTGGAAAATGATAATGTCTTAAAAGATGTTCCATTGTGCTATGGATACATGAAAAAGTAGTATCTTTGCAGTAACGGGGTTCGCTCGCCCAATGAAAAGGTGTTTTATCATGAGGAATAAGGCGTGGATATTGACTGCTGTGATGTGGTGTCTGTCACTGACGATGACAGCGCAAAACTATGCTGCATTATGGAAACGGGTGCAGACGGCAGGCGAGAAAGACCAGCCCCGCACGCAACTTCAGTGGCTTGATAGAATAACCAAGAAGGCTGTCCGTGAGAAATGCTATAACCATTTTGTCAAGGCTCGGCTGATGAGTGCCAATATAGAGGTAAGCCTTTCGTCCGATTCGCTTGTCCCGGTGGTGGACAGGTTGGAGAAGGAGTATCCGATGATAGCAGACAGCGTGAGCCAAAGTCTTTATGCAGCCACCCTATACAGACTCTTTCTGAATGCTGACAGCTGCAAGATTGTGAATGCCCGGACCAAGTCTGCCTATTATAAGAAGTGCGCCATGAATCCCCTTCGTCTGCTGGCTGCAGCCAAGGACAAAGACTATGCGCCGTTGGTGGAGAGTGGTGAACATGCCTACATTTTCAATAATGACATGCTCTCGGTAGTGGGGCGCAGTGTGGAGGACTACGAAACGCTGATGTACTACTACAATCATGTGGGAAACGACCGTGCTGCTTGTCTCGCTGCCTTGGACTATGTGAAGCAAAAGGGGGCAGCCAAGGCTGGGCGGGTGCTGAAGAAATCGTATTACCGCGTGATGCTCGACTCGCTCATTGCCGTGTGCGGTCATCTGGATGTAGCAGGAGAGGTGGCAGTGGAGCGCTATCGCTATATGGAGCAGTGTACCGATGTAACCTTGGAAGACAAGATAAACTACATCCATTATGCCCTGGACCGTTGGGGTGGATGGCAACGGATGGGGGAACTGCGCAATGCGGAAAAAGCCCTTACTGCTCCCCTGTTCAGTCTGTGCCTGCCTGCCGACGTGCTCCGTCCTCATATACAGCAAAAGGTTGTTTTGGAATGCCTGCGCAACTTGTCACAGTTGTCTTTCCGTTTCTATCAGGTAGAGGCTGACGGCACCACCCCTCTTGCCGTGGAAACAGCCAAGGATATGGAACATATCAAGCCGCTACTCACTCCGTTACCGCAGCATACTCTCCATAAATCATTCGTACCAGGTGCCCCTTGGAAGATAGCTAAGGACAGTATCCTGTTGCCCGACCTGCCCGTGGGCGTGTATATGATGGAAGTGTCTTCCGTACCGCAGACTGAGGTATGGCGTACCCTGCTGTATGTATCCAACGTGTATGTGTTGCAGCAGTCGTTGCCCCATAACCTCATGAACTACTATGTGATGAACGCCACTACGGGTGAACCTTTGGCACATGCCCGGCTGAACCTTTATTTCCGTGGCAACAAAGCTGCTATGGTGCAACTGGTCTGCGACGCACAGGGAGAGGCTCACTATATCATGGGTATAGCCACCCCTGATTCTGTCTATGCCTGTACTGCAGAAGACAAAGCCATGCCCAAGTCTGCGCTCCATGCAAGTCGCTTCCAGTACAACGACAGGAGCAACGAAACGGGCAGGCGTACTTACCTCTATACCGACAGGGCTGTATATCGCCCAGGACAGACGGTAAGGGTTGCCATGATGGTGGTAGATGCGAAAGGCAGGCAGCATAAAACGGCAGCAGGCGAGACCGTGACCATCCGGCTTCGTGATGCCCACGGGAAGCATGTTAGTTCTTGCACCGTTATCACCGATGAGTTTGGCAAGGCTTCTGCCGATTTTGTGCTGGCGGATGATGCCGCTACAGGCACTTATAGGCTGATGACGGACAATGCCTCGCAGACCATAGAGGTGGCAGCATACAAGCGACCTACCTTTCAGGTGACCTTCCCAGACGTCAATACTGCTTATCATGAGGGTGACACCTTGGTGGTACGAGGCAGAGCCACCACTTATACGGGGATGCCTGTACAGGGTGCCAAGGTGTGCATCGGGGTGAGACGTGAGCACGCTTTCCTATACCGTTACTCCGCAGATTATTTGTCCAGTGGATATGTCGGTAACGGAGCCTTGCTCAGACTGGACACGGTGGCAACGGGAAACGACGGCAGTTTTGAGGCGATAGTCCCCCTTGTGGTGCCCGAGGAGGAGCAGGGTGTGGAACCGCGCAGGCAGAACTATCGCTTTGTGGCAAGAGCGTCAGTGACCGACCTTGCAGGTGAGACCCATGAGGGCGAACTCAGCGTGATGCTGAACAGAAAACCGGTGCAGTTGACCTGCAACCTGTCTGTGAAGATGCTGGCAGAAAAGACGGATAGCCTTAGGTTTTACGTAAAGAATGCATCAGGTAGAAACATAGAGGTACCGGTACGTTTTTATATGGATGATTCCACGGCAGTGAAAACCATACGCAGTATGCAGTGGTACAGGTGGGACAAACCTCTTGCTTCTGGCAGGCACACCTTGGTGGCAATGGCAGAGGGTGATACCTTGCGCCATGAGTTTGTGGTGTTCTCCACTGATGATGAAGTGCCCCCCGTTGATTGTGATGAGTGGTTCTACCAGTCAGCAGAGGCTTTCAGTCTGGATAAGGATAGCGTAACTATCCAGGCGGGAGGCAGCGAAGCCAATATGTATATCCACTACACCGTGATAGCGCGTGACACGGTATTGGAGAAGGGCATGGTGAAGAAATCCAATGCACTGATAAACCGAAAGTTTATTTATAAGGAATCCTACGGTGATGCACTGCTCGTCACCTTTTCTTGGGTGAAGGAAGGTAAGGCACACACACATAAATTCTATATCAAACGTCCTGAGACCGACAACGGGTTGCAGATGAGATGGATTACCTTCAGGGACAAACTGAAGCCCGGACAGAAAGAAACATGGAAGCTGCAGGTGCTCATGCCCGATGGCAGTCCGGCAGAAGCACAGCTGATAGCAACTCTCTATGACCGGTCGCTGGACATGTTCCGCAAACATCGCTGGAATACCCGTATCACACCTTCCTCCCTGTCTCTGCCTTATCTTGTACTTAATGGCGTGTCAACCCACAGCGTATGGGGCACTGGCACACAGTCGTGGAAACCCATGAAATACCACAATATGGATTTGAGCCGCATCAGTCCGTCTGTATATGAACTGCTGTGGTGCCTGCAGGGTGATGGCGGTTTTCCGAGATTCCATGACTTGGCATTCCAGACCATGGGCAAGACGTCGATACCTATGATGAAGTCCATGGCACAGATGTCAACAGCCGCACTTGGGAATGTGGTGCGGGAGGAGAACTCATCAGAGGAAACAGACTCTTACGTATCAGAGAAAGACAAAGATAACATTGCCGAATCAGCTTCTCTCGAATCCCCGATACGTAAGAATCTTCAGGAAACAGCATTCTTCTATCCCTCTCTGCATACTGATGAGACAGGTCATGTGACCTTGCAGTTTTCCCTGCCTGAGAGCGTGACCACGTGGAAGTTCATGGGACTGGCACACACACGGGATGGCTGTTGTGGACAGATTGCAGCAGAAGTGGAAGCCACTAAGCCTGTGATGGTACAGCCGCAGATGCCGCGCTTTGTCAGGGAGGGCGACCAACTGGCATTGTCTGCACGTGTATCTAACTTTAGCGAGCATGAGGTGAGCGGTCATGCCGTCATGGAGCTGATACATCCCGAGACTGACAAGGTGCTATTGAAGCAACGTATCGCCTATACTGTTCCCGGCGGAAGTACCCGTGCAGTCACCTTTGTGCAACCCATACGGATGGATGCCGCCGTGTATATATGTCGTGTCAGCGTGAGCGGAAAGGGCTACAGTGACGGTGAACAGCATTATCTGCCTGTGCTCCCCTGTACGGACCCTGTAGTAGTGACCTGTCCTTTTAGTCAGAACGGTCCCTCCACTCACACCATCGACATCCAGAAGATGTTCCCTGCCAACGCCACCCACCGCAGTCTTATGGTGGAATACACCCATCATCCGGCATGGATGGTGATACAGGCATTGCCCACCAAGGAGATAGCAGCCTATGAGGATGCCATTGAGACGGCAGCAACCCTGTATTCGCTTGCTATGGCATGCCATATAGCCAACGGCAGTGAACAGGTGAGGAAAGCCATCGTGCAGTGGCAGCAGGAACCGCAACAGGACGAGCAGATGCGACGGTTGGCGTGGCTGATGGATACCAATAGGGTGAGACAGGCACAGGAAACTCTGACTGGTCACCTTCGTTCCTTACAGCAGGGCAATGGTTCCATCGCTTGGTGCAAGGGCATGAACGGGAATGAGTATGTTACAGTCGAGGTGGCACTGCTGTTGGGCAGGTTGCAGTACATGGCAGGCAAAGGTTCCATGGACAACTCACTGAGCCAACTATGGAAAAAATGTATGGCATATCTTGATGCAGAGATGCATCGCATGGTGCTCAGTATGAAGGCTGATGAGAAACATGAAAGAGCGGTGCAGTTGCCCACTACCGCATTGAAGTGGATGTATATTCATTCCATTGCCCCCGGACTTGTCACCGCATCGGCTCGGGAGGACATACGATATCTGCTGCCCTTGCTGAAGAAGGAAATCAAGTCACAGACTCTCTACGATAAGGCAATGAGTGCCTTGATACTCCATGCCGCGGGTGAGACGGAAAGGGCAGGGGAGTATGTGAAGAGTCTTAAGGAATACACCGTGTATCAAGAGGGAATGGGGCGCTACTACGACACCCCGAGAGCACCCTATAGTTGGTGCGACTACCGCATACCCACCCAAACGGCAGCCATAGAGGCAATCGCTACCCTGACCCCAGGCGATACCCTCACTTTGCGGGAGATGCAGCGCTGGCTGCTGCAAGAGAAACGTACCCAGCAGTGGAGCACACCGGTGAACACGGTGAATGCCATCCATGCTTTTCTGCAGGGTAATGCCAAGGCATTGCAGACAGGCAAACCGGCAGAATTGAAGATTGACGGGAAACCGTTGGAACTGTCGGCTCCTATCGCCTTCCTGGGGTATGTGAAGACCGAAATGGCGGCTCCCTCTGGGAAGCAACTGCAAGTAAAGAAATCTTCTCAAGGCGTATCGTGGGGAGCGGTATATGCTTCCTATACCCTGCCTGCAGCACAGATAGAGAGAACACAGGGAGAGGTCACCGTGAAGCGCGAGGTGGTGGCAGGCAGCAACCTTAAGGCTGGTGACAGGGTGGTAGTGCGCATCACCGTGCAGAGCAATCGTGACCTTGACTTTGTAAGCATTGAAGACCATCGTGCCGCCTGTCTGGAACCCGTTATCCAATTGAGTGGGTATCGTGCAGGCTGCTACGTATCAGTGAACGACCGCGTGACAACCTACCGCATAGACCATCTGCGCAAGGGTACTCGTGTGATAGAAACGGAATATTATGTTGAACGCGGCGGCAAGTATGACACGGGTACCTGTACAGCTACCTGTACCTATGCCCCGGCATACCGAGGTACAGACGGCATACTCACGCTGAATGTGGCTGGCGGTGACACCTGGAATGACAAGCAGTGAACAGAAAGGAGAGATGGAGAAAACCAGTAGTAAACCATAAAAGAAGAACACATGACAAATAAGACAATCACCCATATACTGACACGGTGCAGCATCGGTTGCCTGATGCTGGCACTGACATTGTTGCCTGCTGATGCCATGGCGCAACGGTTGACCATCGTCAAGGGAGAAGTGGATTGCGGAAAAACAGGATATGAAATGCCTGTGACTGCTACCTTTGAACTGAAGAACAGGGGAGGCAGAAAATTGTTTATCCATAAGGTGCATACCGATTGCGGCTGTACTGACGTGAAATATCCCACCAACGGTATTGAAGGTGGAGAAAAGTTTACCGTTACCCTTACCTATGATGCGCGCCAGTTGGGGCATTTTAATAAGACGGTGGGCATATACACCAATGCCTCGGAAGAACCCGTGTACCTTAGGATGAAGGGTGTGGTGCTGGCTGACTATGTGGATTACTCCAAGATGTATCCCTATACCGTGGGCAACCTGTGCGTAGATAGGCTTGATCTGGAGTTTGAGAATGTGAACAAGGGCGAACATCCGGTACAGGAGATACGCATGGTAAATAACGGTACTACAGTGTTGTCACCCAACATGATGCACCTGCCCAACTACCTCACTGCCGTGATGTTGCCTGAGAATCTGGCACCTGGGAAGACTGGAAAGATGGTGGTGACGTTGCTTTCAGAGAAACTGCGCGACTATGGTCTGACACAGACCTCACTGCATCTTGCCAACAAACCGGGTGATAAGGTGAGTGCCGACAATGAGGTGGTGGCTTCGGCTGTCCTGTTGCCCGACCTCTCACTCTACCAGGGAGGGCAGAAACAGTATGCACCCCACATGGAACTCTCGACCGAGCAACTTGATATCGTGTTTGACAAGAAAACAAAGAAGACGGGAAAAATCACTATAACCAATAAAGGACGCTCTGATTTGAAAATCTCTTCGCTGCAACTCTTCACCACAGGATTGAGGGTGGAGCTGTCGAAGAGCGTGCTGTCACCCGGGGAAACTGCGAAACTGCGGGTTACCGCCGTGCGCGATGAGTTGGCAAAAGTGCGCACCAAACCGCGTGTGCTGATGATTACCAATGATCCCGACAAACCACATGTAACGATAACTGTAAATGCCAAATAATATGGAACATCCAGAAAACAGCGAAGCATACAAGGGACTTACTGTCAACGACGGCGTGGCACAGCAGTCTATAATCAATCCCTATCTGAAACGACAGCGTGTGAAACGCCGTGAGCTGTCGCCTGCCGAAATGGTGGAGGGTATCGTCAAAGGGGATGTCACTGTGCTGAGTCGTGCCGTGACACTGGTAGAAAGCGTGAACCCTGACCATCAGAGCATGGCACAGGAGGTGATAGAAAAGTGCCTGCCTTATAGCGGCAAATCGGTGAGAGTGGGTATCAGTGGTGTTCCAGGTGCCGGGAAATCTACTTCCATCGACGAGTTCGGCATCCATGTATTGCAGCAGTATGGAGGCAAGTTGGCTGTGCTCGCCATCGACCCCAGCAGTGAGCGCAGCAAGGGAAGTATCCTCGGTGACAAGACCAGAATGGAGAAACTGGCGCAACATCCCAAGTCGTTCATACGTCCCAGTCCGTCGGCAGGGTCGCTGGGCGGTGTGGCACGCAAGACAAGGGAAAGTATCATCTTGTGCGAAGCGGCTGGTTTTGACAAGATTTTCGTGGAGACAGTGGGAGTGGGACAGAGTGAGACTGCCTGCCACTCCATGGTGGATTTCTTCCTGCTGATACAGGTGGCAGGAACAGGAGATGAACTGCAGGGAATCAAACGAGGTATCATGGAAATCAGCGACGGCATTGTCATCAATAAGTGTGATGGTGATAATGTGGACCGGTGTCATCTGGCGGCCACCAGTCTGAAAAATGCCTTGCATTTCTTCCCGCCTCATGAGAGCGGATGGACACCGCAGGTGCTCTGCTACAGCGGATTCTACGGTATTGGCATCCGTGAGATATGGGACATGGTTTATAAGTATATCGATTTCGTGAAGGAAAACGGCTATTTTGAATATCGTCGCAACGAGCAGGCAAAATACTGGATGTACGAGACTGTCAATGAGCATCTGCGCAACCATTTCTACAACAACAGCGAGATGCAGCAACGCCTGAAAATGGCGGAGCAACAGGTGTTGACAGGCTCGAAGACCTCGTTCATGGCGGCTGCAGACCTGCTCAATGCCTACTACAAACGAGATGGAGGGGAGAGCATCATATAATCAGAATGTGTGTATGTTACAGATAGAGATAGACAATGGCAGCGGCTTCTGCTTTGGCGTGACCACTGCCATCAACAAGGCTGAAGAGGAATTGTCAAAGGGAAACGCCCTTTATTGTCTGGGTGATATCGTGCACAACGGCATGGAGTGCGAACGGTTACGTAGAATGGGACTGAAGACCATCAACCATGAGGAAATGGAACAGTTGCATCATGTCAAGGTGTTGCTGAGGGCCCACGGTGAACCGCCCGGTACCTACAGCATGGCAAATCGTAACAATATAGAGATTATTGATGCTACCTGTCCTGTGGTATTGCAGTTGCAGCGGCGTATCAAACAGCAATGTGACAGGAATCCTGATGCGCAGATTGTTATTTTCGGCAAACCTGGACATGCCGAGGTGCTCGGACTGGTAGGACAGACCAAAGGTAAGGCCATCGTGCTTGCTCATTTTGAGGATGTGGCACAACTTGATTTCAGCAGAGATATCTATCTCTATTCGCAGACCACCAAGTCACTCGATGAGTTCCATCGTATCATCGACTACATTCAGCAGCATATCTCTCCCTCTGCTGTGTTCCAGAGTTTTGATACCATTTGCCGTCAGGTAGCAAACCGTATGCCTAATGTATCTGCTTTTGCAGGTCAACATGACCTGGTGCTTTTTGTCTGCGGCAGAAAGAGTAGCAACGGACGGGTGCTTTTTGATGAGTGTCTGAGGGTCAATGCCAACAGCCACTTGATAGAGGGGCCTGAGGAAATAGAACCTTCGTGGCTCAAGAATGCAAAGACTGTGGGCATTTGTGGTGCCACCAGCACTCCCAAATGGCTGATGGATCAGTGTAGGGATGCCATAGAGAGTATGGAGAAGTCTTGGGAAAAGTGAAAAGTGAGGTTAACAAAAGTTAATGGGGGGGGGGTAATGTGATGAAACTCAGAGATAAATATATACCTTTGCATCCAAGACAAAATGGGGAAAGATGATTCGGTGATAATGAAAGATAGATTAACTACTGAAACAGTTAAATAAGAAAAACAGATGGCAAAATTGGGAGAATATATAAGAGATGTAATGTTACAGAAAAATGTGACAGTAAAGCAGTTGTCCGAAGCAATCCATTGCGAACGCTCCAATGTATATGATATATTTCAGCGTGACAATATTGGCAGTGACTTATTGATGAAGATAAGTATAGTGTTGAAGCATAATTTGTTTGAATATCTCTCCAGCCAGTGTAATGGGGAGTTGGCGCGACAATCTGAATTTCTTTCTGATAAAATCTGAGTAACTTATTGACAAAATTTTAGTTGCAGACGCGTTGCACTTGCTCCAAAAGCCATTGCTGTTGCTGGCTGATGGTCATATGGCTGTTGTCCAAAAGAATGGCATCTTCTGCTTGGCGTAGCGGAGATACCTCCCTGTGTGAATCTATATAGTCGCGTTCCTGTACATTTTTCAATATCTTCTCATAGTCGGCATCCATTCCTTTTTCCAACAGTTCCTTGAAGCGTCGTTGTGCCCTTATTTCCGCCGTAGCCGTGACAAACACTTTCAGTTCGGCATGAGGAAAAACGGTGGTCCCAATATCCCTACCATCCATCACAATGCCCTTTTGAATACCCATCTCACGCTGTTGTGCCACCATAGCCTCGCGTACAAAGGGAAGAGCTGCGATGGGACTGACATGTGAAGATACCTCCATGGTACGTATCTCCTGTTCTACGGCCACTCCGTTGAGATAGGTATCGGGCAATCCCGTTACCTTGTTCAGTACAAATGATACGTGTACCTGAGGCATCATAGACTGCAGGGTATCTGCCTTTACGTTGCCATTGGAATCGAACAGTTGATGCTGCAGGGCAAAGAGTGTCACGGCGCGGTACATGGCACCTGTATCTACGTATATGTATCCCAACTGGCGGGCCAATGCCTTTGCCATGGTGCTTTTGCCACAAGAAGAGTGCCCATCGATGGCTATCACGATTTTTTTCATATTTCTGTCGGTATTATTGCGAATGGGTACAGGATATTTTACAACGTGTAGGTGAGGTTGAACAGTAGCGAGGTGGATGAAACATGGTACTTCGCATACGACATTTGCAATTTGAAACGTTCCAGATGGATGCCACCGCCTACAGACAGGCCCGCTCCATGGTTGCTACTGCTGTCATCGTCTTGATAGATTTTCATCTCATCGGCACGGCGGAAATTATAGCCTGCAGCCACATAGATGCTGTTGCCAAGAAACAGGTCTGCACCGAGGTTCAGGTGATTGATAAAGTCATCGTCCCAGGAGTTGAGACGGGTGAAAGTGGCCGAGAAACGCAGGGGCGCTCCCACCAGTCGTTTGCTGGCTCCTATCTGCAGGTCAAAGGGAATTTTCTCGAAATTGTCGTCATAGGCCTTCACTTGTCCGCCCAGGTTTTTTGCCACTGCCGATACAGACAAATTGTGCTCGGCATCGTAGAAATTCAGTCCAAGATCGATACCCACAGCCATGGAACTATAGCCGCCGATAGAAGAAGAGATGATTTTGGCGGTGATACCACCAGCAATCTTGTTGGAGAGCAGATATGTAAAGGTTCCGCCCAGCATCACGTCTTTGGCGGAGAAGTCGCCTATCACCTCGTTCGTTGCGGTGGTCTCCTTGATTTTTCCATAGTCCATGTACATGGCGCATGCTCCCCACGTGGCACGCTCACCCCATGCTTTTACAAACGAGGCACTTCCGATATTTACCCCCTCCATGTAGGTCATGAAGTTGATGTTAATGCTTTTGTCGCTCACATTGCTGATGAGAGCTGGGTTATGGAAAATGATGGATGCATCATCGTCGGTGATGGAAATGTTATCTCCGCCCAGTGCTGCAGCATGGGCGCTTACTGGCAGACGCAGAAAATTATATGCCGTGCTGCTTTCCTGTGCATGTGCCACAAAGGAAAGAAGACAGGAAAGTAACGCGATGGAAACTTTTTTCATTTGTTTTTATTATTTTGACTACAAAGATAAGGCTTTTTTCAAATATCTGATTACTTTTGTAAATGATTTAACGGAAGAAAGGTTTTTTGGTCTGTGAGGTGACAATATACAGAACCAGGGAGCATTCTTTCCGAAAGGATATTTGACAAAGGATGATGGAATTGAAGAAATCACCGAAAGCAGACTTGGAAAAAGGGCGGGCACGGCGTTTTTTTATAGCTCTACTGCTTGTCACCGTAGCTCTGTCAGTGCTTGTCCATATCCCTTTGGGCGGTGATGAAGACGACTTTTCGGAAGAGGAGATAGAGGAGCTGACTGAAGAACTCGACATGATGGAAGAGGAAAAGAAGGAAGATAGAATACCTTTGTTGCCAATGGAACCCGAAAAGAAACAGGCACTGAAAATGGTAGAAACGGAAGAACCGCAACAGGCACAGCAGGAAGAAATATCCGAACCCTTGCCCGTGGGCAACGACAATCTTGCCCAGGCAGTGGAGACGGATGATACTGAGGATGATATGCCGCCCGTGGTGGATGCAAATGACAATCCGCCCAACTTTAGAGTTGTACAGGACCTTCCGCAATTTCCGGGTGGGGCGGTGGCTTTTATGAAATGGCTTACCAGCAATCTTACTTATCCGCCCTTTGCCAAGATGCGTAAGATACAAGGCAAGGTGCTGGTGCAGTTTATTGTGAATACCGACGGGTCAATATCTGACATCAAGGTGGCTAAGTCGCTGGAGCCAAACTGCGACAATGAAGCCATGCGCGTGATGCGCAAAATGCCCAATTGGAAACCGGGAATACAAAACGACAAACCTTGCAGAACCATGGTGGCTGTGCCCATTGTGTTCAGACTATAACATGACGGTGGCATTCATTGCCACCATAAACCATTGAATGAAAGACATGAAAACATCACAGGAGCTTTTGGACATGGTGAATGATTTTATCAGTAACCTGCCTTACGAGAGAGAACCGCAAACCATCTATGAACCCATCAAATACGTATTGTCATTAGGTGGCAAGCGCATACGACCGGTGCTGATGCTGCTGGCGTACAATATGTATAAGGACAATCCCGAATATATACTGATGCCTGCCTGCGCTCTGGAAACCTATCATAACTATACTCTACTGCACGACGACCTGATGGACAATGCTGATGTGAGGCGTGGCAAACCCACCGTGCATCGAAAGTGGAATGCCAACGCTGCCATTCTCTCGGGAGATACCATGCAGGTACTTGCTTATCAAAGATTGACGCAATGTGATGAAGACAAACTTCCGGAACTGCTGCATCTGTTCACTGAAACGGCACTGCAGATAGGGGAGGGACAGCAGTATGACATGGAGTTTGAGACGCGCGACGATGTGACGGAAGAGGAGTACATAGAGATGATAAGATTGAAAACCAGCGTGCTACTGGCTTGTGCCACCAAGATGGGGGCACTATTGGCTGATGCCTCACCACAGGATACGCAGCAATTGTATCGTTTTGGCGAATTGATGGGGCTGGCTTTCCAGCTGCAGGATGACCTGCTGGATGTGTACGGTGATCCTCAGGTGTTTGGCAAAGCTATAGGAGGAGATATCACTTCCAATAAGAAGACTTACATGCTTATCAACGCGTTCCTCCATGCCAACGAAAAGCAACGTGCAGAACTGTTCCATTGGACTACTGTCAATGAGTTTGACAGACAAGAGAAAATTGAAGCAGTGACGAGACTTTATAATGAAATAGGTGTCCGTCAGCTCTGTGAAGAAAAAATAAATACTTATTTTCAAGAGTGCCTGAAAAGTCTGGAAAGCATCCCATTGCCTGCGGAGCGTAAGGAGGTGCTTCGGTGCTATGCCCTTGACATGATGAAACGTGAGAAATAAGGTTCTGTGGAGCCCGACGGATATACGATTTGATGATGATAAGTTTTATAGATACGCATGCCCATTTGGACGGGGAAGAGTTTGCGCAAGATCTTCCCGAAGTTGTGGAGCGTGCCCGTGAACAGGGAGTGGAGAAAATCTTTGTTCCTGCCATTGATGTGGTGTCAAGCGAAAGGGCGCAGAAACTCTCCTCAGAATATCCGGGAGTGATTTTTCCTATGGTGGGACTGCATCCAGAAGAGGTAAAGTCCGACTACCGAGAGGTGATTGCCCGACTCAAGGAGATGTATTGTGATGATTTTATTGCCATCGGTGAAGTGGGACTCGATTTCTATTGGAGTCGTGAATTTGAGCAGGCGCAATTGGATGCTTTCAGAATACAGGTGGAATGGGCTGCGGAAGTGAAGAAGCCGCTGATGATACACTGCCGGAAGGCGCAGAATGAGATGGTGAAACTACTGCGTGAATATGAGAAAGAGCTGGTAGGTGGTGTGTTTCATTGCTTTACAGGTAATGAGCAGGAGGCAGAACAATTGTTGTCATTCCCCCGTTTTGTTTTGGGCATCGGAGGAGTACTCACCTTCAAGAAATCACCTCTGCCTACGGTATTGCCGCAGACAGTGCCCCTGCATCGCATTGTACTGGAAACGGATGCGCCCTATATGGCACCTGTTCCCAAGCGTGGCACTCGCAACGAGAGTTCCTTCATACCCTATATCGTTTCTGTGTTGGCACAGAGTTATGGCGTAACGGAGGAGGAAGTGGCGTGCGTCACCACAGAGACGGCCAGGCGACTTTTCCTGCAAACCTGCCACTGTCGCTGAATAGTGACCTCCTGGATTCTAAATCTTAACGAAACTTAAAAAATAGCCGTCTCTACACAAATCAGAAATAATTGTGCTACTTTTGCACCGCAATTGAGTCAAACGCGACAAGGAGAGGTGCTCGAGTGGTTGAAGAGGCACGCCTGGAAAGCGTGTAACCGGCAAAACCGGTTCGCAGGTTCGAATCCTGTTCTCTCCGCAAAAGTCATGTGAACAAAGTTTTTGAGGTGCCCGCCATTTGGACGGGCACCTTTTTTCTATCCGCAGCATTTGTGCGATGTGCGTTTCTTGTTGTATCGGGCATACAGAATCATGGCGAGAAGCAGAATGGAGCAGATGGTGCTGAACACAGGCACTCCCTCGGTCTTGCTGTGATGGATGCTGTTGAGCGGAACGGTGAACCATTCGTGAGGCAACAGATAGTCAATCATCAATCCACATGCTACCGCACCCATGATGATGGAAAGGAGGTAGAGCCATACAGTGCGCTTGCCCATCACCTGTCCGATGACTATCATCGAGGCGGCGTTGACGGCAGGTCCTGCCATGAGCAATACCAGGGCGGTGCCGGGGGAAAGCCCCTTGAGCATCAGTGCCACGGCTATGGGGATGGAACCTGTAGCACACAGATACATGGGCATGGCACACACCAGCACCAGCAGCATGCTCAGCAAGGGCTTGTCTGCAAACATGCTGAAGAACGATGCCGGAACAAATACGGTAATCAGTCCAGCCACCAGCAATCCCACCAACAGCCATTTGCCTATATCTCCCATCATCTCGATAAAGGCATAATGCAGAGCCTTGACTGTTTTCTGCCAAAAAGTGACAGGCACTTCTCCTTTCTCTCCATGGCATCCGCACCCACATCCGCAACCGCATTCACTTTCATTATTGTCATCACAGTCATCGTCGTTGCAGTCATCGTCTTCGCAGCAACAACAGGTGTGGGATTTGGCGAGTTGAGGTTCGCAGTGGCTCCACAGGTTGGTGATGGCTCCTCCGAAGAGGGCGGTGAACAGTGCCGCAATGGGGCGCAGTAAGGCAAAGGGGAGGCCCATGAGCGAGTAGGTGGCGATGATGGAGTCAACTCCTGTTTGCGGGGTGGCTATGAGAAAGGAAATGGTGGCACCCTTGGAAGCCCCTTCCTTGTACAGTGACATGGCTGTGGGAATGACTCCACACGAGCAGAGCGGTAGCGGAATGCCCAGCAAGGCAGCATAGACCACCGAGCGGAATGTGTTGCCGCCAAGATAGCGGTGATACAGTGCCGGAGAGATGAATGCGTGCATCAGTCCTGCCAGCAGAAAGCCCAGAAGGATGTAGGGCGACATTTCGTTGATTAAATCGATGATTTCTTCCATGTTTTCGGGTGGAGAGCCGACAACGCTCCCCTTGTTTTTAAAAGTCCTGTAATCGTATGATAACGAGTGCAAAAGTAATACAAATAAAATGCAACTCATTTGCAAAGTTGCATTTTATTTGCTACCTTTGCCAGCCGTAAAAAACGATGAGATAATGATGAGAAGATTTGTGTGGTTGGTTTCCTTGCTGGCGTTGTTTGCGACGGGAGTGTCTGCTGTGCATGCTCAGAAGAAAGATACTACCGTGAGCGTGTCTTCTGGGGTAGTGGCTTCTACTGATTCGGCAAGTGTAGGTTCTCAGGAGGATGTGACCCAGATGAGTCTGGAAGATGTTGCCAAGGCGGTGGGAGAAGGAGAGGATATGCTTACCCAAATAGGACTGCACAACACGTTGAAGACCAAGTTTATTGAAGGCAATGTATGGTTCATGTCGCTGGTGGCTTTGGTTCTCGTCTTGGGCTTGGCATTTTGTATCGAGCGCATCGTTTACCTTACTATGGCAGAGGTGAATGTCAAGAAATTATTGGCGGATATAGGCAAACTGTTGGCTGAAGACAAGGTGAAGGAGGCACGCCAACTGTGTAGAGACACCCGAGGTCCGGTGGCTTCCATTTGCTATCAGGGGCTGTTGCGCATTCAGGAATCCCTCGACAGCATTGAGCGTAGTATCGCCTCCTACGGTTCTGTGCAGGCTGCCAATCTGGACAAGGGCTGCACTTGGATATCATTGTTTATTACCATAGCGCCTTCGTTGGGCTTTTTAGGTACGGTAGTGGGCATGGTGATGGCATTTGACGATATACGCCAGGCAGGCGACATCAATGCTTCCATTGTGGCGGCGGGTATGAAGGTGGCGCTCATAACCACCGTTTTCGGTATCATCGCAGCATTGGTGTTGCAGGTGTTCTATAATTTCATCCTCTCCAAGATAGAACATCTCACCTCGCAGATGGAAGAGTCTGCCATCTCCTTGATGGACGAGATAACCCAATACAAGCAGAACAAGCAATGGCGGAAACCGTAGTAGATGTTTTTTTGGTGCTGATATACGTGCTGTTGGCGGCGGTGCAGATAGCCGTAGCGGTGAGCATGGTGCATGCTTTCAAGGTGCGTGGTGAGGTGGACTCTGCACGCAATGGTGTGCCTGCCAAGGCTATCATGTGGAGCACGGCAGTCTTTTTCGTCGTATTGCTTGCACTTACCTATGCGGTGGGTTCTGCCAATGTGTTACAGGTAAACGGTAAGGACTACCAGCAAGAGGGATGGCTCAAGGTTACCGACATGTTCATCAATGCAGCCATTACGCTTGTGGCGGTGGCTGTGGTGCTGATGATACTGGGCGTGAGCGGACTGAACAGAAAATTATTCAAGAGCAAATCTTTCGACAAGCATAAGCATGAGAGAGTTTAACTTTCGCCGACGTCGCACACCGGCGCTCAATACTACTGCCACCGCCGACATCTCGTTTATGTTGCTGGTATTCTTTCTGGTGACCACCTCGCTCGACAGTGAGACGGGCTTGATGAAACGACTTGCAGCCCCTGAAAACAAGGATGCGCAGGAGATTCAGGTGAAGAAACGTGACGGATTGGATTTGAGCATCGATGCTCAGAATACCCTGTGGTGCGATGGCAAGGCCTCGTCGGTACAGCAGTTGTCCGCCTTATTTGAACAGCAGTTGTCTGTCAATCCTCATTTGCTTATCAATATCCAGGTGCATCCTGATGCTGATTACGACACCTATTTTCAATTACAACATACTCTTTCCTATGTCTATAGGCAGGTGCGCGACAAGGTTGCCCTGCGCCAATTCGGCAAACCCCTGAAGAATTGTTCGGCAGAGGAAAAACGGTGGGTGATGGAAAATATTCCGCAACGGATTGTAGAAACGGTACAGGATGCCGGGAAAGGAAACACTCCATGAGCCTGTTTCGCCGTCAGCGCCGCACAATGCCTGGACTGAACACCGCCTCCATGCCCGATTTGGTGTTCACCGTTCTTTTCTTCTTTATGATTGTTACCCATCTGCACGAGGTGCCCGAACGGGTGAAGTATGATGTACCCGAAGCTGAAATGCTGGACAAACTGCGCAGCAAGTCTTCGGTGGTTTATCTGTATGTGGGCACGGCGAAACAGCCCGACGGAAGCATGGGCACGGCTTTTCAGGTGAACGACCGCATGGTGCGCCTGGACGATATAGCCGAAGCTGTGACAGACGAGCGTAAGGCAATGAACAGCGAAGACCGCCAGCAGATGGTAGTGTGCATCAAGGCTGACCTGCATACCAGGATGGAAACTGTCAACGCCGTGAAGGAACAGTTGCGCAAGGCGGGTGCCTTGAAGATACAGTATTCGGCAGATGTCAAGCGGAAGTAAATGCGGAAACGGTGAGATACCTTTGTCAGGAATCTGGAAATTGAAACCGATTGCAATGTTTTTCCTTATGATTTGTTGTATTTCTCCTCTTTTTTGATAACTTTGCATGGAAACTTTGAAAAACTATCGCATAAACCGTTGATATGGCATCTCAAAAACTAGACAAGTTAGACAAACAGATTCTGAAACTGATAGCAGACGACGCCCGTATTCCTTTCCTTGAGGTGGCAAGAGCATGCAATGTGAGTGGAGCCGCCATTCACCAGAGAATACAGAAGTTGTCAAATTGCGGCATACTCAAGGGTTCGCAGTTTGTCATCGATCCTGAGAAGATAGGTTACGAGACTTGTGCCTATATCGGACTTAACCTGAAGAATCCTGAGAAGTTTGACCTGGTGGTGGAGGAACTCAAGAACATCCCCGAAGTGGTGGAATGCCATTACACCACCGGTGATTTTGATTTGTTCATCAAAATCTATGCAGTGAACAACCATCATCTGCTCAATATCATCCATGACAAGTTGCAGCCCCTTGGATTGTCGCGCAGCGAAACCATCATCTCGTTCAATTCTGCCATCAACCGTCAGTTGTCTGTTTCCGGTATTCCTGTTTCTGATGAGGACGAAAGCGAGGACTGATATTTTTTGATACGTTTTTTTACTTCACGTTTGCGCCGTATGCTCTGCACGCGGTGCAATATGTTTTTATGTGCTGTCACCATTTGGAACCTATATACGCCGCATGCCAGCACCAGATAGGCAGCCAGTTGCATCCACAGGGCGGTGCACTCGATACTGATGTCATCTACGGTGGCACCCATGGTGTTTGCTCTCACAAAGGCTCGGATGGCAAAGGTGGAAGGGAAGAGTGCCGACAATGACTGCCAGAACCAGGGGATGTTGCTCTGTGGCCAAGATACTCCCGATACGAAGAGCAGGGGCACCGACATGAACACCACTAACAACAATACGTTTTCACGGTATCGGATGAGGCACGATACCGTGATGCCAAAGAAGATGCAGGCAGGAATGTAGGGTAGCAGGATGGCGCACAGTTCACGCCAGCCTGCAAGGGTGACAAAATGGAAGAAGCGGGGTACTAACAGCAACAGGTAGGCAGCCAGCACCACATAAATCATATAGTAGCACAATGCTTTGCCTGCCAGCAGGACAGGTATGCTGTAACCTTTGCGCCGATAGGGGATGAGATGGCCGTAGTTGTTGTGTTCCCGTGCAGTTCCTGCTGCCAGTCCTATACCCAGCACCATCGTCTGCTGCAGTATCAGTATCAGCACACCTGGCAAAATAAAGTTTCCATAGCCACCCGTGGTGTTGAACATGTTCACTTCCTCAATCTTCAGGGGAGCAGTGGCCAGTTCGTCTTCATGCCGTGTCGTGTTTCCTGCGGTAATCACCAGCAACCTGCCGTTCATCTGCTGCGACACGGCAGTGGCAGTCTGATACACCGCCTTGTAGTACAGCATCAATCCCATGTCGCAATACACATGTACCGTGGCCTGTTGATGTCTGTGCAGTCTTTCCTCAAAGTCGCTTGGGATGTAATAGATGCCTTTCACCTTCTGCCGGTTCATCAGTGTTCTTGCCTGTTCCATATCAGTGGCATGGCTCATTACGTTCACGTCGGCAGAGGCATCGCATAGGCGTATGAACTCGCGCGAGGTGCGGCTGTCGCAGTGATCTACCACCGCCACGGGTACCTCTCTGACCACCTCGTTATTGTATATCCAGGAATACAACAGAGGGTAGAGCAGGGGTACCAGCACAAAGAAAATGAGTACACCCTGGTCTTTGGAAATATTTTTCATCTCCTCTTTCCATATGTCGCAGACATGTCGGATGTATGGCATAACCGTGTTCATATTGCTTTTGGGTGTGTTATGGCAGGTACTTGTATTCTATCATGGATCGTTTCAACAGGGACAAGGTGATAAAAGGTAGCAGGGCAAAAGCCAGCAGAGCCGTGAAGTGATACCACACGCTGAGCAGCGAATAGTCGTTGAAAACGGTGGCTTGGTAGAGCATGAAATAATGTCGTAGGGGGAAGAGCCACGACAGAGCCTGTAATGCACTGTCCATGGCAGATACCGGGAAGGCGGAACCCACCATAGAGAAACTGAGCACACCCCATAGCGAGCATACGCTCATGCTCATACGCATGGAGGGCATGATGGAAAACATGAAGATGCCGAATCCCTGTGCTGCCATCACAGCCAGAGCACCAAGCAGCAGGATGTGGAAGATGCCTCCCGGACAGGGGAAGTGCAGGATGCCGAATATATATACCATGTAGGAATACATCACGCAGAGGAACACCAGTGTCTGGGGAAGAATCTTTCCTGCCAGGGCCATGCCCATGCTGTTACCTGCCGTGTGCAGCCATGCCTTGCTGTCGCCAAATTTCAGTTCGGTGCCGATGGAGTAGGGTGTGATGAGGAAGATGAACAGCAGCAGCACTCCCGGCACTAACATGGTGGATAGGTATATGTTGTAATCTGTCCATGGGTTTGACAGCTGGTGCAGGTCTATCACGATGGGTTGTAACAGTGCCTGTGCCTGTTTGTCCGTGGCTCCTTTGGCGGTGAGTACACTCTTGCCTACGGCGGCGTTGCCGAGTGTGCAGATTGTCTTGAGGTCGCGGAAGAGCAGCGACCCTGATGTAAGACAGGTCATGCTGTAATAGAAGGAGATTTGGGGTTGGCGTGAGGCAAGCAGTTTCTCGGTAGTGCCTTTCGGGAAATAGAGAAAGGCGTAAATCTCGTTCTGTTGCATCGCCCTGCGTGCCTGTTCCACGCTGTTGTAATGTCCCGTTACTTCAGACGACTGGAAGGCGTCAAGCATCCGGGTGAGCTTGCGTGTGGTGGTTGTGTTGTCAAGATCCACCACTCCCACAGGCATGTTGGTGGGCTGCCCGTCGCCCATCAGTGTGGTGAAGAACACCATAACTACCAGCGGAAACCCTATCATGCAGAATCCGTATATGGGGTTTCTGAGCAGTCGGCGCACCTCACGTCGTATCAGAGCCTTCAGCGTTCTCATCTTTTCAGTACCAGCGACATACCTGGGCGTAGGCCTTCGGTTTTTTTCGTGGGTCGTGCTTTCACTTCAAAGGTCTTCAGGTCATATTGCCCGTTTGCCTTGGTGGCTTTCCATACGGCATAGCTTCCCTGGTCTTTGATGGCATACACCTTCATCTCTATCTCCTTGTTGAAGGCTGGCAGATAGGCTTTCAGCACATCGCCTATCTTCATGCCGTTGAGTTGGTCTTCGCGGATGTTGAAGGTACCCCACATCTCATCGAGCACCGAGATGTTCATGATGGGTGAACCTGTGCCCACCAGTTCTCCCGTCTTGGGGAATATCTCGCTAACCTCCCCCTCCTTCTGTGCTGTCTGCACGGTTTCGTAGATGTAGGAGTTCACCTCCTGTACGGCACCCTTGGCCCTGTTCACCTGTGCCTGTGCCGCCAGTTTCTCCTCCTGCCGTGCACCGTTGCGTGCCATGTCATACTGGTACTGTGCCGCCTTTACCTGTGCTTCCATCGCCTTGTATTGGGCGAAGGCTTCGTCCCTTTTTTGCTCGCTCATCACACCCTCTTCATACAGCCTTTGCACGCGCCTGTACGATTTTTCGGCAATCTCCTCGCCAGCCTTCGCTTGTTGCAACATCTGGTAAGCCGTGGCAATCTGTTCTCTGCGTGCTCCGTTGCGTGCCATCTGTTCCATGGCGCTGGCGGCATCCTCCGCACTCTGTGCCTGTTGCATCTTGGCCTTCACTTCCGGGGCGTCAATGATGACAAGGGTGTCTCCAGCCTTTACGTAGTCGCCCTCCTTTACACAAAGTTCCAGTATCCGTCCTGGCACTTTGCTTGATACCCTGTATTCTGTCACTTCTACCTGACCCTGTATAATCTCTTTCTCGTTTCCGATGGTGAGGAAGCCTATCAGTGCCACGAGACCCACTACAGCAGTAAAGCAAATCACTGCCAAAAGAATGTTGTTATGTTGTGTTTTTGCTGACATCGTCGTTGAATTTTCTTGTTTTATTGCAGTATTCCTTTCGCTTTCTTTAGGTTAGATCGGCTCAGTAGCATTTCTATTTCGGTATCTATCTTCTGGGTGTGTGCTTGTAGCCATGCTGTCTGAGCCTCCATCACCGTGGTGCTCTGCAGCACTCCCTCCCTGAAGCCTATGTTGGCGCAGCGCAGGTTCTCTTCCGCCCGCTTGCAACTTGTTTCCACCAGTGCCAGCTTTTTGGCCGCCTCGTTCACCTTGAATGTGCATTGACTCACTTGCAGGTTTACCTTTTCATGTGCGTCGTTCAGTTCCATCTGTGCCATGGCTGTAGCGTTTTTTGATGCCCTCACCTTGTAGGTCACGTCACCCCAGTTGAGCACAGGCACGCTCACCAGCACACCGATGTTCCATATCCCGGCAAACTCACGCTGGAAGCCGTTATATACGTTGGGGTTTGTCACGGAGTAGGAGCCCATCAGCGTTATCTTGGGCAGATACCCCGATTTTGCCAGTCGGGTGGTTTGTCTGCTCATGTCTATGGTGTTTTGCAGCATCCTCAGTTCGGGGCGTTTCATGTTGTCTGTGCCTTCCTCACTGTCATCCCCCAGGTCGGTGGGCAGTTCCACTGTGGTGTTTCCGCCTTTCTCGTCCTCCAGCAGTATGTTCTCGTTGGCAGGCATGCCGCACAGTTGGCACAGCATCATCCTTGCAAGTGTCAGACCGTCGTTTACCTGTAGCAACGTCATCTCCGCCTCGTTCTGTTTCACCTCCACGCTCAATCCTTCCGAGCGTGTAGCCACTCCCTCGGCAATCATCTTCTGCACGTCTCCGTTGAGTCTTTTCACCAGTGCCAGGTAACTCTCCGCCAGCCGCTGCTTGTTGCGCAGCGACACCACCGTCCAGTAGGCTTGTTCGGTGTCATAGAGTGTGTTCTGTCTCACGGCTTCAGTGCTGTTCTCTGCCATTTCCTCGCCGATGTCTGCCATTCTGTTCAATGCGGTGATGCTGCCGCCCATATACAGAGGCATGGTTGCCACGACACTTCCTGCAAAGAGGTGGCGCGTATTGGTATGGAATCCGTTCACGATGCCGGCACCTTCTGCGTTGAGGATAGCTTCCAGTCCGCCGATGCTGGCACCCATGCTGTTCATGTATTGTTGCATGTTGCTGCCCAGGTTGGCGAAATGTTGCTTCTGCTCATCGCTAAGGATGGATATCTCCCTGCTCGAAAATACATAGCCACCCACCATGTTCACTTGGGGTAGATATTTTGTGCGTGCCGATTTACGCAGGTTCCTGCTCATCTCCTGCTTCATCTTGGCAGCCCCGAGTTGCTTGTTGTTGTCCAATGCCATGTTCAGACAACTGTCGAGCGTCAGTATGCGCTGTGCTTGCATCCTGATATTGCCGGCAAGCAGTGCAGACAGCAGGAGCAACCATGTGCTCCAGACGCAGGTGGAATGTAGCAAGTCGTTTCTCTTCATACGTTGTGCGATAACTTCAGAACCGATGTGAAACAGTATTATTTGAATGTGAAGGTGCGCGAACCTATGGCGTGCCCGTCGGCAAAGATGCTTACGTTATAACTGCCGTCGCTCAGAAACTCATTGACGTTCCAGTAGGTAGTCACCTGCAGTTCCTCGCCGGTATATTCCATGGAGCGTTTCATGGAGTAGGCAATCTGCTTGTTCTCATAACTGAAGGTGCCTCCGCCATTGAGCACCTCGCCGGTGGGTTTGGCAATCCTTACGTAAAAGGTGCGTACGCCGTTGGCAGCCGTTACGTTGCGTGCGATGCTGAACGATACTTCGATGGTCTTGCAGTCCTTGATTTTCTTTGCCACCCTTTGGCGCTTGTTCTTCAGCACCATGCTGATGTTGGTGGCATCGAGTTGGGCAGCGATGGCCACTTTCTCCGACAGCGATGCCTTCTCGCTGTTCAGTCCCTGTATCTGCTGGGTGGCTTGCTCGTATTGTCCCCTGATGCGTGTGTTCTCCTCGGTTAGGTCTTGGTTCAGTCTGTTCAGCGAGTCTATCTGCAGCACGTAGCTCCTCAGTACCGCTCTCACGGTGGCAAGTTCCTTCTTCAGGCGGGCTATTTCGCGTGCATCCGAGTTCTTCACCCTTTTCAGTTCTTCCAGCAGTTGTTGTGTGCGCATCTGCTCTTGGGTGAGTTGTGCCACGATGGAGTCATTGTTTATCTGCGTCTTCATCTCACTGTATTGCTTGGCGAACTGCTCGTATTCGTTTTCCATCTCTTTCTTGTCCAAGTCAGCCAGCTCCTGCATTTCCTTGTTCACTTGCTTCTGCTGGGTCAGGCTGGTGAAGAGATAGGCCACGCCACCCACCAAGACGATGATGACTGCCAGTAACGGAATGATGATTTTCTTATTCATATTGCTGTGATTTTACGGGTATGTGTGGCAGATTGCCCACATTGTCTAACATTTGGCAAAATTAAACAAATCTGCCTAACTGGCAAAATAAATTGTACATTCATCCTTTTCGGAACGGTCAAATAAACGTTTATTATGGAAAAAACGGACAAAATGCACTTTTTTTTGCATTGCCAAGGCGCGTTTTTTATGGAATAATTTGTGCGATTGTCTGAAATGTCCTATTTTTGCAGTATGCAGGGGCGGTGATGCTGCGCCCGCAGCTAACCTGAAATCCAAGAGATGAGCAAGAAACACGGTCTGATATATCGGATATACGATCTCTATGCCGACGGATTCCGTCACATGGTGCTGGGTCGCACCCTGTGGCTGGTGATTCTTGTCAAACTGTTCATCATCTTCTTTATCCTGAAACTGTTCTTCTTTCCCGACTATGTCAGCAGCCATGCTGCCGATGGGGAGGAGGACGACTTTGTAGCAACGCAGGTGTTGCAGCGATAGTATGATGCCTGGAGCCAGCAGGAATGCCTGTGCAAGAACAACACTAAAAACCAACGAATATGCAACATTTCTTATTGAACATTGATGCCGCAGCCATTGATTGGGCGCGTGCGCAGTTTGCGCTCACGGCCATCTATCACTGGCTTTTTGTCCCGCTCACGTTGGGACTGGCTGTAATCATGGGTATTATGGAGACGTGCTACTACCGCACGCGCAAGGAGTTCTGGCGTGATGCCTCCCGTTTCTGGCAACGCCTGTTTGGCATCAACTTTGCCATGGGTGTTGCCACCGGCATCATTCTGGAGTTTGAGTTTGGCACCAACTGGAGCAACTACTCCTGGTTTGTGGGCGATATCTTCGGTGCCCCGCTGGCGGTGGAGGGCATCATCGCCTTCTTCATGGAATCCACCTTTGTGGCGGTGATGTTCTTTGGCTGGAACAAGGTGTCGGCAGGCTTCCATCTTGCTTCCACCTGGCTCACCGGTTTGGGCGCCACCATCTCTGCCTGGTGGATATTGGTGGCCAATGCCTGGATGCAGTGTCCGGTGGGCTGCACCTTCAATCCCGATACCATGCGTAACGAGATGACCTCGTTCTTGGAGGTGGCGCTGTCGCCCTTTGCCGTGAACAAGTTCCTGCATACCGTCACGTCTGCCTGGATTATCGGTGCGCTGTTCACCGTGGCCGTGGGCTGCTACTATCTTTTCTGCAGGCGCGAGCAGAAACTCTCGGTGGCCAGTATCAAGATAGGGGCAGTGGTAGGGCTTGCCGGAACGCTCCTGGCACTGCACACCGGCGACCAGTCGGCCTATAAGGTGGCACAGGTGCAACCGATGAAACTGGCAGCTATGGAGGCTCTGTACGAGGGAGGCACCGACCAGCCGCTCACCGTCATTGCACTGGTCAATCCGTTTGCCCAGCCCGACTATATGAGCGAGCAGGAACCTCCGCTGCGCATAGCCGCCCCTTATGCCCTCTCGTTCTTGGCTACTCGCGACATACATGGCTATGTGCCGGGAGTGAAAAACCTGCTTGAGGGAGGATATCAGCGCGCCGATGGCAGCAGGGAACCCTCGATGGAGGAGAAGATTGCAACCGGAAGGATTGCCATTACCACCCTGCAACGCTACCGTGAATTGCGTGCCTCGCTGCATGGCAAGCAACCTACAGCCTCGCAGCAAAAGCAGTTGGACAACCTGTCTGCCACCATTCATGCCACGATGCCCTATTTCGGCTATGGCTACGTGAAGGATGTGCATCAGCTGGTGCCTTACATCCCTGTGTGTTTCTATGCCTTCAGAGCGATGGTGGGCTTGGGCACCCTGTTCATCCTGTTCTTCATCGTGGTGCTGTTCCTGGCATACAGGAGGGATATCAGCCGCTGTCGCTGGCTGCATCTGGCAGGCATGGTGATGCTCCCCCTGGGCTATGTAGCCAGTGAGAGCGGATGGCTGGTGGCGGAGTTCGGACGGCAGCCGTGGACTATCCAGGACATGCTTCCCACGTGGGTAGGCGTGAGCAATGTGGATTCGGGCAGTGTGATGCTCACCTTCTTCATCTTCCTCGTCCTGTTTACCACACTGCTTGCCGTGGAGATAGGCATCCTGTGGAAGCAGATAAAGAAGGGCCCGCAGATGGACGGAAAGTAAGATAAACGTAGTTGAAACAAAAGACATACCATTATGACATACGAATTTTTGCAGCAGTATTGGTGGGCGATAGTATCTTTGTTGGGTGCGTTGCTCGTGTTCCTGCTCTTTGTACAGGGTGGCAATTCCATGCTCTTCGGTATTGGCAAGACAGAGGAAGAGCGCAGACTTCTCGTCGGCAGTACCGGTAAGAAATGGGAGATTACCTTTACCACTCTTGTCACCTTTGGCGGTGCGTTCTTTGCCTCCTTCCCCTTGTTCTACAGCACCAGTTTTGGCGGTGCCTACTGGCTGTGGATGATTATCCTCCTCACCTTCGTGTTGCAGGCGGTGAGTTACGAGTTCCAGAACAAGCTGGGCAATCTGCTTGGTGACAACACCTTCCGCTGGTTCCTGGTCGTCAACGGCATCGTGGGGCCTCTTCTGCTGGGCGGGGCGGTGGCCACCTTCTTCAACGGCAGCAACTTTGTGGTATCGCACGACAATATCACCAACGGGCTGCAGCCTGTGATAAGCAGCTGGGCGAACGCCTCGCACGGATTGGATGCCCTGCTCGACCCTTGGAATCTCGTCCTGGGCTTTGCCGTACTCTTTCTGGCACGTGTGCTGGGAGCACTCTACTTCATCAACAACATTGACAACGAAGCCATCGTGGGCCGCAGCCGCCATGCAGTGATGGTCAATGCCGTCACCTTCTTGGTGTTCTTCCTTGCCTTCGTTATCCGTACCTTGCTCAAAGACGGGTATGCCTATCTGCCGGAGAATGGCCTGATAGTGGTGGAACCGTTGAAGTATCTGCACAATTTTCTTGCCCTGTGGCCCGTCACCTTGGTGCTGTTAGTGGGCGTGGTATTGGTGCTCTATGGCATTGGTGTAGCTTTGTGGCGCAGCGGTTGTCGCTGTGGAATATGGTATGCCGGTATAGGTACCGTGCTCACGGTGTTTGCTCTGCTGCTCAGCGTGGGATATAATCACACCGCCTTTTATCCCTCTACGGCCGACCTGCAGTCGTCGCTCACCATTGCCAATGCGTGCAGCAGTGAGTTCACGCTCACGGTCATGTCGTGGGTAAGTCTGTTTGTGCCCTTCGTGCTGGCATATATCTGGTATGCATGGCGGGCTATAGACAGGAAATGACTAATCGCATTTTCCAAGAAAAGACACCTGGCAAAATAAATTGTACTTTCATCCTTTTCGGAATGGTCACATAAACGTTTATTATGGAAAAAACGGATAAAATGCATTTTTTTTGCATTGCCAAGGCGCGTTCTTATGGAATAATTTGTGCGATTGACTGGAATGTCCTGTTTTTGCAGTATGCTGGGGGGCGGGGATGTTGTGCCCACCGCTAACTTGAAATTCAAGAGATGAGCAGGAAATACGGTCTGGTTTATCGGATATGCGACTTCGGTGCCGACAGATTCCGTCGCATGGTGTTGGGTTGTACCCTGTGGGTGGTGATTCTTTTTAAACTGTTCATCGTGTTCTTTAGGGTCAGTCCGGAAAGCCGGTTGCGTATCTTCCGGACTGACCCGTTATGATGAATTGACATGATACAGATTTACTTCACACGTAATTAACAATTAAATCGTGTAGTATTA
>JBJEKQ010000069.1:0-2389 GCA_051878715.1 Prevotella sp. | reverse complement strand
AACATAAGTAAATATGAAAGAAACTGACATAAATAAATGGACAACATTAATGATTTTATGTTGACGTCAACATAAAATCATCAGCTCGGCAAAGGTGGACAGAGCACGGTCTTCCGCACTCTGTCCGTCAGGCTTGGGAGTATAGTTGGATTTCTTCATGCGTTATGGTTTAGTGTTGAACATAGACATGCTCCTGCATATCCTTGACACGGCAGGACAGACGTACTGTGCCGCCGAAAGATGACACCTGCAGGTCGCCCGTAATATCCACATGGGCTTTTGAGCGCATCCAGTCGGGAATGATGGTGCTGATGTCGGCATCCTTCTCGGGGAAGCGCATGAAGTTGACCCAGGTGCTGACGAAAGTCTCGCCGACCTTCTCGGCTGAATATGCTGAGAACACGATGAACGGATGGCCGTTCTTGTCGCTCTTCTCCTCATAGACATTCTCCTTCTTCAGATGGCCGCGGAACGTCATGGTGCCGCTGATGGCATCCAAGTCTGCCACATTCTCAGTGGAAATCAGGTTGCCGGTCAGGTAAAACTGCAATTCCTCTCCCTTCTTGCGGATGTCCATACTGCCGCTGATGGTAATACGCATCCCCTCGGTGTAGGTGGCCACATCCTCCTGATGGGCGTTGGGAAGAGAGACAAACACGTCGATGCTGTGGTTGGTCTGCTTGGCATCGGGCAAGCACACTGTCATGATGAGTGACAGGTAAGGATTGTTGTTCCTGTCGGTACGGATGCCGGTATTTCGCTTCACCGTACCCGTTACATTTACTTCTGCTTTAATCATATTGTTTTGGTTTAGTGATGTTACTTTCGTTGTAAAGTCTGCTCCTGCGACTGACGCTCGGCATCAATACGTTCGTAGTTGCTGGCCGCCTGATGGGTATAGGTGATGGCGCTGACGATACCACCCAGACGTTGCTGCTTGGTCTGGTCATCGCTGTCGCTATGAAGCACCTGCGAGATATTGCTGCGCTCCGCTTCGGTCAGTTCGTGGGAGAACTCCTGCTTGCCGTCATGGACAGAGAGGATTGCCTTCCCTTTATCGGTGATGGAGAGCGAGGCCGACTGCATGTTCGGCACCAGACTGCTGATGTCGATACGCCTGTTGACCAGGGCATCGCTGACGGCTTGCATCTGTTGCTCCTTGCTCTTGCCCTCTTGCTGCATGGCGAGCATGAGTAGGGTCATGAACATCTCCATGAGGTTGCCTAACAACCCTTTGTCCTCACCGCTGTTCAGGCCAAGGGCGGCATCGTCAGAACCCAGCAGCTTGTTCATCCAGTTTTCTGGAGTCTGCTCGTCGGTGTTCGTGGCTTTTGCCCCAGCGGTCTTGTAGTCGGCCAAGAGATCTTTGCCGTTGTGCTGCGCCTCGATGGTCAGGTTGCCTTTCTGCGCCACCTCGGCAAGGTAGGCAGCAGGATTGACCCACTGCAGTTTGTTGTCGGCAGAGACATTGATGACACCCAGGTGAAGGTGCTCGCCAGTGGTGCGTGTACCCGTGTTGCCGGTCACTCCCAATTTCTGTCCTGCATTGACCACATCGCCTTTCTTGACGGCGATTTCACTCAGGTGCATATACTGCACACGAGTCTTGGAGCCATCCTCACGGGAGTATTCCACAGTGACTGTCTTGCCGCCACCTGTGGTGGTGCGATGGTCAACACCAATGACAGTACCGTTGTTCTCCGTGGCCAGCACATTGTCCTTGTTGGTCTTGATGTCAATGCCATGATGGATCTGCGTCGTTCCCTTGTTGACAGGGTCTTCACGTGGGCCATAGGGAGAGGTGATAAGCATGAACTCGTCACGCTTCATCGGCATGGAGTAGCCTGCGCTTCGGCTGGCAGAGGAAGTTGTCGCCGTCTGTTCCGTAGATAGCGGATTGGCCTGTACTCCGAACTGCCGACCTTCGGCACGCATCTGCTGCATGACCATCTGGTCGTATTTCTGCAGGTTGGCACCTTCGATGACGCTCACCAGGGTGTTGGAATAGCTCTTTGCCGTGGCATAGCCGCCTTTCTGAATGCCGGCAGCCCAACCACGATAATCATCGGGCGAGAGATTGCCCACATACCGCTGATAGCGGGAAGCCATGAGGACTTTGGAATGGTCCTCATAGCTCTGTCCCACATTATCATACTTCTTGAAGTGCTCGTTGGGCTTGTCGTCATTGGCAAGTACATAGTTGCCGTTGTATGCGCCCTTCACTCCGAAGTGGTTGTTGGCGGTCTGCGCCAAGGTGCTCTGGCCGTCGGCAGACTCGATGATGCCCTGCGCCAAGGTGATGGAGGCAGGTATGCCATACCGCCGCATCTGTTCCATGGCAAATGTTGAGTATAAAGTTATGTAATCTTTATTGTTCATACTATTGATA
>JBJEKQ010000068.1:0-10416 GCA_051878715.1 Prevotella sp. | reverse complement strand
GATTTTTTGAGGCACGGAAAACACGGATTAACACTGATTTTTATGTTGTACGAGAGCTTGACAGATAGAATTATTCATGCAGCGATGGAAGTACATAAAACCTTAGGTTTTGGTTTCTTGGAAGCTGTTTATGGTAATGCTCTTTATAAGGAATTAAAAAAGTCAGGGATTAAGTGTGAATGCCAAAAATCTATTGATGTCTATTATAAGGGAGAAAAGGTTGGGCATTATATTGCCGATATGGTTGTTGAAGATACTGTTATCATTGAATTGAAAGCGGTAAAAGATCTGAAACAGGAACATGAATGGCAGTTGATAAATTATTTGAAAGCATGTGATAAAGAACTTGGATTACTGATAAATTTCGGTCAGTCTCTGAAAGTGAAACGAAAGATATTCACGGAATAAAATGCGCAGCTCCGTGATAATCCGTGTTAATCCGTGCCAAAAATAAAGAGAATATATATGAACAAGGAAATAGAAAGAAGAAGAACATTTGCGATAATATCACACCCGGATGCGGGTAAAACGACGCTGACGGAGAAGTTCCTGCTCTTCGGTGGGCAGATACAGGTAGCGGGTGCTGTAAAAAGCAACAAGATAAAGAAAACCGCCACCTCCGACTGGATGGAGATAGAGAAACAGCGTGGTATCTCCGTTTCCACCTCTGTGATGGAGTTTGATTACCACGACTATAAGGTCAACATTTTGGATACTCCCGGCCACCAGGACTTTGCGGAAGATACGTTCCGTACGCTTACGGCAGTGGATTCTGCCATTATCGTGGTGGATGGAGCCAAGGGTGTGGAAACCCAGACACGCAAGCTGATGACCGTGTGCCGCATGAGGAATACACCGGTAATCATCTTTGTGAACAAAATGGACCGTGAGGGTCGTGACCCCTTTGATTTGTTAGACGAGCTGGAGCAGGAACTCGAAATCAAGGTGCGTCCCTTGAGTTGGCCCATCAACCAGGGAGCCAAGTTCAAGGGAGTGTATAACCTCTATGAGAACAAACTCGACTTGTTTACTCCTGACAAGCAGCGTGTGACCGAAAAGATTGAGGTGGATGTGCACAGTGAGCAACTGGAGCAACATGTGGGGGCTGCCGATGCCGCCAAACTGCGTGATGACCTTGAATTGGTCAATGGTGTCTATCCTGAATTTGACACCGACAGTTACCGCAGGGCGGAAGTGGCTCCCGTATTCTTTGGTTCTGCATTGAACAACTTCGGCGTGCAGGAGCTGCTCAACTGTTTCGTGGAAATAGCACCCTCTCCACAACCCACTAAAGCAGAGGAACGTATGGTGAGTCCTGAGGAGCCTGGGTTTACAGGTTTCATCTTCAAGATTACCGCTAATATCGACCCCAACCACCGCTCTTGTATAGCCTTCTGTAAGGTGTGTAGCGGCAGATTTGAACGCAACAAACCCTATCTCCATGTAAGACAGGGAAAGTCGTTGCGCTTCACATCGCCCACGCAGTTTATGGCGCAACGCAAGAGCACCATCGATGAGGCATGGCCCGGGGATATCGTAGGTTTGCCCGACAATGGCATCTTCAAGATAGGCGACACCTTGACTGAAGGAGAACAGTTGCATTTCAGAGGACTCCCCAGTTTCTCACCGGAAATGTTCAAGTACATAGAAAATGCCGATCCGATGAAAGCCAAACAGTTGCAGAAAGGTATCGACCAGCTGATGGATGAGGGTGTGGCGCAGCTGTTTGTCAACCAGTTCAACGGCAGGAAAATCATCGGTACTGTGGGACAACTGCAGTTTGAGGTGATACAGTATCGCCTTGAGAATGAGTACAATGCCAAATGCCGCTGGGAACCAGTGCATCTCTATAAGGCATGCTGGATAGAGAGTGACGATGAAGCCGAGTTGGAGAATTTCAAGAAGCGCAAGTACCAATACATGGCCAAGGACAAGGAGGGCAGGGACGTGTTTCTTGCCGACAGCGGCTATGTGTTGTCTATGGCGCAGGAGGATTTCAAGCACATCAAGTTCCATTTTTCGAGCGAGTTCTAAGCTGATATTCAGGCACGATAAACACAGATTAACACAGAAATATGTGGGCGCAGCTCCGTAAAATCCGTGTACTCCGTGCCAAAAATACGGATAATCCGTACAAAAGAGGAAGATTATGAAGACGGAAGAAGATATAAAGAAAGCCGTAGAGGTGCTGAGAAAGGGTGGGGTCATCCTGTATCCTACCGACACCGTGTGGGGCATCGGTTGTGATGCCACCAACAAGGAGGCCGTGGAAAGAGTGTATAGGATAAAACAACGTGATGACAGCAAGGCACTTATCTGTTTGGTAGATAGTGATGCCCGTTTGCAGCGATATGTCAGACAGGTGCCCGCGGTGGCATGGGAACTGCTTGAGTGTGCAGACACTCCGCTGACGGTGATTCTGGACGGCGCCACCAATCTGGCAGAGAACCTTGTTGCGGAAGACGGCAGTATCGGCATGCGCATCACTCAGGAACCCTTTTCCAAGGAGTTGTGCTACCGTTTCCAGAAGCCAATCGTATCCACTTCAGCCAATATCTCTGGTGAGCCTACAGCGCAGAACTACGGCGACATCGCACCGGAAATTATAGAAGCCGTGGATTATGTGTGCTTTGCCCGCCGGCAGGAACACAAGCCCCATAAGCCTTCAAGCATCGTGAGACTCGGCATGGACGGAGAAGTGAAAATCATTAGGAAGTGACAGCAGAAGAATATCTTGACAAGGAAAAGGAACACCGCCTGTTGAACAGTTTTTTGAAATGGCGGGAAGAGCATATCAGCCAACGTATGTTTGTGCTGATACTGGCTTTCATGGTGGGACTCTTTGCTGCTATGGCAGCCTTCATCCTGCACAGTCTTATCAATCAGATAGTGCTGTTGCTCACCAGTTCGTTTGACAGTGACACAGCCAACTGGCTCTATCTGGTTTATCCGGTTATAGGCATCTATCTTACCTCCCTGTTCGTGAGGTATGTGGTGAAAGACAATATCAGTCATGGAATCACCAGAATATTGTACGCTATCAGCAGCAAGCGCAGTCGCCTGAGAGGACATAACTGCTGGTCATCGGTCATCGCCTCTGCCATTACCATCGGTTTTGGAGGTTCGGTGGGTGCAGAGGCTCCTATCGTGCTCACAGGTTCTGCCATAGGTTCCAATCTGGGCAAACTCTTCAAGATGGACAATAAGACGCTGATGCTGCTGGTTGGGTGCGGTTCTGCAGGTGCCATCGCAGGCATCTTCAAGGCACCCATTGCAGGATTGGTATTTACGCTTGAGGTGCTGATGATAGACCTGACTATGGCCTCCTTGTTGCCTATCCTCATCTCTTGCGTTACAGCCACCTGTTTTACCTATATCTTCAGAGGCTCAACAGCACTTTTCACCTTCCATCTTGACAGTGCATGGACGGTGGAGCGGGTGCCTGCAAACATACTGTTGGGAGTGGCATGCGGACTGGTCAGTCTCTATTTCATCCGTACCATGACCCTTTGCGAAGGCGTATTTGCCAGATATAAGGACAAACCATACGTCAAACTGTGTATCGGTGGGGTGGTGCTGAGTTTGCTCATCTTCCTCTTCCCGTCACTCTATGGCGAGGGCTACAAGGACATCAACCTGCTGCTCAACGGACAGACACAGCAGGATTGGAACCACATCCTCAACAACTCCCTCTTTGCCGGGCAGGGCAACCTGCTGGTGCTCTACCTTGCCCTGGTCATGTTCACCAAGGTGGTTGCCACTTCTGCCACCAATGGCGGAGGCGGCTGCGGCGGTACATTTGCCCCCAGCTTGTTTATCGGCTGTTTCTCGGGCTTCCTGTTTGCCCATCTGTGGAACATGTACCATTTGGGAGTCTATTTGCCCGAAAAGAATTTTGCGTTGCTGGGTATGGCTGGCGTGATGTCGGGCGTGATGCACGCCCCGCTGACCGGTATCTTCCTGATTGCAGAGATTACCGGAGGCTACGACCTGTTCATGCCTTTGATGATTGTGAGCGTGTGTGCCTATCTCACCATCAACTTGTTTGAGAAGCACAGCATCTATGGCATGCGGCTTGCGAAGGAAGGAAAACTGATAACCCACCACACCGACCATGCCGTGCTCACCCTGATGAGTCTGGACAGCGTCATTGACAAACAGTTCCTGGGAGTGACCCCCGATATGTATCTCGGAGAGATTGTGAACAAGGTGAGCCGCAGCAAGACGGATATCCTGCCGGTGCTGGATGCCGGCGGCGGTCTGTTGGGAGAAATCAACATTACCAAAATCAGGCACGTGATGTTCAGAATAGAACTGTACCATCATTTCAAGGCACAGCAACTGATGGCGCCGCCTGCCGAGGTTCTTGCCGATGATGCCCCGATGACAGAGGTGATGAGTGCCTTTGACAGGACACATGCCGACTGGCTACCTGTGATAGATGCCGACAAACATCTGAAAGGATATATATCCCGACGGAGAATCTACGGAATGTACAGAAAAATGGTGGCTGATTTAAGTCAAGACTGATAGAATCATGAAGAAAGAAGATTTGAGAATAGTATTTATGGGCACGCCGGAGTTTGCGGTGGAGTCGCTTCGCGCACTGGTAGAGGCAGATTATCCTGTGGTGGGTGTTGTCACCCAGCCCGACAAACCCGTAGGGCGTCATGGCAGCGTGTTGCGACCTTCGCCTGTGAAACAGTATGCCACGGAACATCATCTGCCTGTGGCACAACCGGAAAAGATGAAGGATGAGGACTTCATGGAAACGCTGAAACAGTGGAATCCCAACCTGCAGGTAGTGGTGGCTTTCAGGATGTTGCCCCAGGTGGTATGGGATTTTCCCGAGTATGGCACTTTCAATGTCCATGCAGCCCTGTTGCCTCGCTATCGTGGGGCGGCACCCATCAATTGGGCAATCATCAACGGGGAAATGCAGACCGGTGTCACCACTTTCTTCCTTGACAAGGATATAGACACCGGCAGGATTATCATGCAATACTCCACACCTATCGGTTCTGAGGATGACGTGGAGGCGGTTTATGACCGACTGATGAAACTCGGTGCGGAGATATGCCTGAAAACTGTGGAACAGGTCATAGCCTGCGATGGCTGTCCCAAGACAATAGAACAGGATTCCATGGCAAAGGACGACGATTTGCAGTGCATTGCCCCGAAGTTGTTCAAGGAGAATACCATCATTCAGTGGACACAGTCCCAGAAAAAGGTGCATGACTTTGTCCGCGGGTTAAGTCCCATTCCCGGAGCCTGGACCTATTTTACCGAACCGGACGGCAAACAGACGGTACTGAAGATATACAAGACACGGCAGACGGAGATGCCCGTTTTGGGAGATGCGCCCGGTACCCTGATGGTAGAGAAGAAGAAACTGTATGTGGCAACTACAGACGGATGGCTGGAACTGCTGGAACTGCAGTTGGCGGGAAAGAAACGCATGGCAGCCGTTGACTTCATCAATGGAATGAAGGATAAGGAGATGTGTGTGCTACGCTCATAGGGGATGGTATGCCATTCTCATAGAGACGAGCAAAAGGGACTGCCGATAATGGGCATCGGCCTCTGGTCCTGACCAAAATATTTTCAAGAATGTAAAATAAATAATACATTCAAGCGTTTCTCTAACAGAATGCAAGACATGAATGCCTATGGATTATTTTACTTCTGAAAATTATCGTCCCAAAGAAAATGCAATTTTGTTTATCAAACAGTTTGCCCGTGCCTACAGAGTGGCAAGGTTGGCTGATGGCTCTGTGGTGCCGTTGTGCATGAATTAAAAGACGATTTTTATATGACTATGATTTCACCCTCGTTGCTCGCGGCAGATTTCCTGCACTTGGAGCAAGAGTTGGACATGATAAACCGGAGTGAAGCGGATTGGCTGCATCTGGATGTGATGGACGGTGTTTTCGTACCGAACATATCCTTTGGGTTTCCTGTGCTTGAGGCAGTAGCCCGTAAGTGCACCAAACCGCTTGATGTGCACTTTATGATTGTGCATCCCGAACAGTATATCAGGCAAACGGCAGATTTGGGAGCCATGATGATGAATGTGCACTACGAAGCCTGTGTGCATCTGCACCGTACCCTGCAGGAGATACACGACGCTGGGATGAAAGCTGGTGTAACACTCAATCCCTCGACGCCCGTAGAGGTGCTCGGCGACATCCTTCAGGATGTGGATATGGTGCTCCTGATGAGTGTCAACCCCGGTTTTGGCGGGCAGAAGTTCATCGAGCAGACGCTCGACAAGGTGAGACGGCTCAAGTCCATGATTCTTTCTCGCGGTCTGCACACGCTTATCGAAGTGGACGGAGGTGTGCAACAAGCCACCGCTCCCCGTTTGGTCGATGCCGGAGTGGACGTGCTGGTCAGCGGCAGTTATGTGTTCAAGAGCAGTTGTCCCGAACAAACCATCCGTGAGTTGAGAATGCTCGGATAGGGTGGTGTTTATTGCTCCAGCCTCAGTTCTATATGGTGGTCGTTTGCCATCTTTCGCATGTTGAGCAGGGCATAGCGCATACGTCCCAGCGATGTATTGATGCTCACGCCGGTGATTGCAGAAATTTCCTTGAACGAGAGATTCTGGTAAAAGCGCATATACACCACCTCCCTTTGTGTGGGTGGCAACAGTTGCATCAGTTTCTTCACGTCGCGGTGCACCTGCTCGTTCACGTACTCGTCTTCCCTGTTGATGCCGTAGTGTGTCATCGGGGCAAGGTTTGACAGTTCTTTGGCATCGTAGAGTTCGATGATGCGGTCATTCTTTTGCTTGCGATACCAGTCCATCACGTTGTTGTGGGCGATGCGTATCATCCAGAACAGCAGTTTTCCCGAACTTACATACCTGCCTTGCTGCAGTCTTACGATGATCTTTACAAATGTGTCTTGAAACAAATCGTTGGCAATCTCAGGATCCTTTACCACGAACATGATATAAGAGAACACCTTGTCTTGTGTTCTGCTGAGCAGTTCGTCAAACGCACCATTATTGCCGCCTATGTAGAGCATAGCCAACTCTTCGTCGGTCATTCTTTCAAAATTTACCATATTTTTTGTTTTCTATAAGAGTAAATTTTTCCGATAGGCGTTTTGAATTTTTGTGAATGGTTTATATAGTGAATCCTTGTAGCCGCCTTACGCGGCAAATCATTGCAAAAGTATATAAAATATTCTTTCTTGCCAAATATTCATGGCTAAAAATCTCAGTTTGACTCTTTCTGATACATTCTTTCTGTCATTTTACTGCCGTTGATGGGGTTTTTCTTCCTCCATAACGAATACTACCAGGGAGAGAAGATACACTAAAAAACCGAGAAATGTTTTTGATATTTATTTTCTTTCCATTACCTTTGTGCCACGGTTATCCTATCTAATATACATGAAACTCAAATTGTTTGTTCCCGGACGATTGTGCCTTTTCGGCGAGCATACCGATTGGGCAGGTCATTACCGTACCATGAATGCCGACATTCTGCCTGGCATGGCCATTGTGTCGGGTATAGAGCAGGGCATATATGCCGAAGTGGAGAAATCTACCCGTTTTGAAATGTACAGTGAGGCTCCCGAGATAGCGGATATCTGGGAAGACTTCTCCTGCCGTATGGATGAGCTGGAACTGAAGAAGGTGGCACGCTCAGGCTCCTTCTTCTGTTATTGTGCCGGAGTGGCTTCGTATATGTTAGAATGGTACAAGGTGGGGGGAGTGCGTATCAGGATTACCGATATGACCTTGCCTCTCAAGACAGGACTCTCAAGCAGTGCTGCCATCTGCGTGCTCGTGGCACGTGCCTTCAACTTGCTTTACCGTCTTAATCTCAATACCCTGGGCGAGATGAATATCGCCTATTTGGGAGAACTGCGCACCTCATCACGATGTGGCAGACTTGACCAGGCATGTGCTTTTGGCGTGAAGCCTACCTTGATGGTGTTTGACGGCGACGAGATAGAGGTGAAATCGCTGAATGTGAAAAAAGCACTCCATCTGGTTTTTGCCGACCTGTGTGCCTCCAAGGACACCATCAAGATTCTTGCCGATTTGAACAAGGCATATCCCTTTGCCAGTAATGAAGCCGAAAAAAAACTGCATGATGCGCTGGGCGTACACAACCACGAGGTGGTGAACAGAGCCGTGGCAATGATGGCAAACGGCGACCTGGAGGGATTGGGCAAACTGATGACCGAGGTGGAGCACCGTTTTGACGAGCATGTGGCTCCCATGTCTGCTGCCCTGAGTGCTCCAAAACTGCATGCCGTGCTTAGCAACCCTGAGATAGCTCCGTGGGTGTATGGCGGAAAGGGAGTGGGGTCGCACGGCGACGGTTCGGTACAATTCCTTGCCAAGGATGCACATTGTCAGCAAGTGCTATGTGACTATCTGAACCATCAGGGCATGAAGGCGTATGCCCTGACGTTGAAGCCTGTGCATACCATCCGCAAAGCCATCATTCCTGTGGCAGGTTTCGGCACACGTCTTTATCCTGCCACCCGTATGCTTAAAAAGGATTTTTTTCCCATCGTGTGTGCCGACGGCATGGTGAAGCCCGTTATACTGATTTTGTTGGAGGAGCTGGTGAATAGCGGCATCGAGGAAATATGCCTTGTGCTCGGTTCTGAAGAGGAGAAAGCGATGTATGAGGATTATTTCAGCAATCCACTTTCGGACGAGCATCTTGGCAAGCTTAATGCCCAATGCCAGGAATACGAAAACAGAATACTGGAAATAGGCAAGCGACTGCACTTTGTCTTTCAGACAGAAAAGCGGGGATTCGGTCATGCCGTTTATCAGGCGGCAGACTTTGCCGGACAAGAGCCTGTGCTGCTGTTACTTGGTGACACCATCTATCGTTCGAAGACGCACAAGCCATGTGCCTTGCAGATGATAGAGAAATACGAGTGCTATAATCAACTGATGGTAAGCGTGCATTCCGTTCCGCTGGCAGAAGTGGACAAATACGGCATCTTGACAGGTACTTGGGAGGATCATAACAAGACGGTGATGAACGTGAGCCGAATGGTGGAGAAACCGAAGTCGGGCTATGCCGAGGAACATCTGGGCATGAAGGATGCCGACGGAAACAGAGCGTATTACGGGGTCTTTGGGCAATATGTGCTCACTAACGAAGTCTTTGACCAGCTTGCAGAGGATATCAGGACTGCTGATGCCCTGGGCGACCATCACACCGAAATAGAACTTACCAAGGCACTGGATGCAGTACGCCAACGTAGCGGCATGGTAGCGGTCACCATGCAGGGCTGCATGTTCGATATGGGCAATCCTGCTGCGCTCCGCAGGGCGATGTGTGAATTTTCTGAGGTTTACAGCGACTGATTTTTGTAGGCTGGAACCGACAACTGAAATCGGGGGGCTGGTTCAGATTCCAGCCCTCTCCTTTATTTGATGATATCGAGCAGGTATTTGCCGTAATCGTTCTTCAGCATGGGTGTGGCAAGCTGGCGCAGTTTTTCGGCGTCAATCCATCCCTTTTTGTATGCAATCTCTTCGAGGCAAGCCACCTTCAAACCCTGTCGCTTTTCTATCACCTCGATGAAAGTGCTGGCTTCACTCAAGCTGTCGTGTGTGCCGGTGTCGAGCCATGCGAATCCGCGCTGCAGGGGCAGTACCTTGAGGATGTTGGCGGCAAGATATTCTTGGTTTACGGTAGTTATCTCCAGTTCTCCGCGTGCGCTGGGCTTGATGTTCTTGGCAATGTTTACCACGCTGTTAGGATAGAAATACAAGCCTACTACCGCATAGTTTGATTTGGGATGCTGGGGCTTCTCTTCGATACTGAGACAACGCCCGTTTTCGTCAAATTCTGCCACTCCGTAGCGTTCCGGGTCGTTCACGTAATAGCCGAATACGGTAGCTTCGCCATTCTTCTCAGCGTTCTCCACGCTCTGCTTCAACAATGCGGAGAAACCGCTGCCGTAGAAGATGTTGTCGCCCAATACCAAACATGCGGAGTCGGAGCCGATAAACTCCTCGCCGATGATGAAAGCCTGTGCCAGTCCGTCGGGCGACGGCTGCTCAGCAAACTCAAACCTTACGCCATAGTCGCTACCGTCGCCCAGTAGCCGTTTGAATCCCGGCAAGTCTGTGGGTGTGCTGATAATCAGTATCTCTCTGATGCCGGCGAGCATAAGTACAGACACCGGGTAATATATCATCGGTTTGTCGAAGATGGGTATGAGCTGCTTACTGATTCCCTTGGTGATTGGGTAGAGTCTGGTGCCGCTACCTCCTGCTAATACGATTCCTTTCATGGTGGTGTAAATGATTTTGGTGCAAATATAGACAAAATCCGCGAAATCTACAATAATACCCTTTAAAAATCGCAATGACATGATACAGATTTACTTCACACGTAATTAACAATTAAATCGTGTAGTATT
>JBJEKQ010000067.1:0-10422 GCA_051878715.1 Prevotella sp. | reverse complement strand
CTGGCAAATTGTGGAGAAACAGATGATATTTGAACTTTGTTATATAGAAGCAATATAATGTTATGCCCTTTTTCGTACATAGGTATCTAAAATAGGATGCAAGGTTTTATACTATGATGCTTGGCAATCATTTCCAACAAAATAGAATGTGACAAATGAATTGTCAATTGTGCTATACCACGTCCTCTTGCCATATTATTGTCTTAGCTTAGATTGATAATTAACACCTTGTTTCAGATAAACCATAAGTAGCATCAATCCAATGAATACTAATATCAGTGAAAGGAAACGTACACTGGAGAATGTGTCGTAAAGGCCATGAATTAGCATAGGTATTGCAATAGCCAGCACATACAGGCCGCGACGATACTTTGAGTATAAATGAACGAAAGCAAGGAAATATCCGGCTATACCACACCAGCAGGCATGTAGGAACGGAAGACTTGTCAGACGTGCGATATTCAAGAAGAATGATACATCGTATGCCTGTTCCGCATTTACGGTCATCTGATACTGTATTCCTTCGAAAACGCCAAAAGCAATTCCCGACATAAGACCATAAAACACCATTGTTTGCGGAATAAGTGGCTCTTTGGCTTTTCTCAAGATAAAAAGTAGCGGCAACAATTTTACCAACTCTTCTGTAAATCCCACACCGAAAACATACCCCAAAGCAGAGAGGGGGAAAGGCATTTCTAAGAGGGCATAGAACGGATTAAGCCCAGGAAGACCTATTATGTCCCAAAGGGCAAAGACAAGTGCTTGCGTTAAGAAGAATACAAGTAAGGTCGTTTTAAGCTTCACCTGTAAAGTCTTGAAGCATGTATAGAAAAATAGTCCCCAGATAATGGAGAAATACAGGGAAACTTCATAAAAGAGCAGAAATCCGCCAAATGGCATATTCATGATGACCATCGGAAGCAATCCGACAATGGCCAAGATAATAAAGCGTTGATCTATTAGAAATGATTTGGAAAGCATGGTCGTCTTGGGAAATATCAACTCAGAACCAATCATCTTTAATTGTGATAAGATATTTCCATTATTTGTCACGTTCGGCTTCAATCCGCATTGTCTTAGATAGTAACCAACGGTATGTTCCTGTAAGTCGAGGCCGTGCCTATTTTGACACAGCCTCATCCATATAAGAGAATGGGTATCGTTACAACAGCATCCCATCCTATTTTCTCTTTTGACTGCATCCCTATATTTCTCTTCTCTTCCCTCATTTTGTCATCCAAACCTCACATTTGCACGTAAAAGCAAGTTAAAATCGTTAAATCTTCACTTTCCTTAAACCCACAAATAGAACCCAATCCACTTTTCTGCCGTATTAACTGCAAATAATTGGTAATCAATTACTTCTAAATACAATGGCTGCCCTGCAATCGAAAAAGTCCTCTGCTATGCAGAAGATGTTCCGAATACGGGCAATAGAGATATCTTTAGTTATTACATGATGGAAAATGCCACCCTCTATGTCCCCGCATCTGTTTTAGACGATTACAAGACAACCATGCCTTGGAGCAGTATTGTCACCATCCTGCTATTAACAGAGGAACAGACGCCTGTAGAGGCCGTTACTGCATACGGCAGGAGGACTGACGAATCGACGCCTGTCTTTAACATGAGAGGCCAGCGAGTGGATAAGAACGCCCGTGGGCTCGTGATTGTCGGAGGCAAGAAGGTCGTGAGATAAGTAATGATTTCCATAGTTTAGGGAATCAAAGCGAATCAAAGGGACAGAAACCGTGGACCATTACAAAGGCCGCTGTTTCTGTCCCTTTAACACGCATTCTGTAAATTTTTGTCTGCCTGATACTTTGCCTCATTAGCAATCACATATATTGGCTTCGGTTAAATGAGCAACACCCTTTGCTCATTTCTTGCTGGCACCCGTCTTCAGCCCTAATCTTTCAAGCCACCTAGCCACGGATTTCCTTGCCTGTTCCTGCTTGTTCTGTGCCGTGGAGCCTTTTATGGCAATACCGCTCTTCACCGTGGCTCCCTTGCAGGCATTGGCGATGTAACTTTCCGTGTCAGAAAGTCCGCTGCCCTCATGCGTGCAGAAAGGAATGACGGTCTTGCCCTTCCACTGGTGTTTCTCGATGAAGGTATAGACAGCCATCGGCATGTCGCTCCACCAGTTGGGATAGCCAATGAAAATGATGTCATAGTCCTCCACCGCAATGTCACGCTTGATGGCAGGCCGTGCGCCTTTTTCCTTCTCTTGCTTCGCCTGTTCCACACATGTGTTGTAGTCTGTGGGGTATTCCTTTTCAGGCGCAATCTCGAAAAGCTTGCCACCCGTAGCCTTGGCTATCATTTCGGCAACGATATGCGTATTGCCCTTCGTGATAGTGCCCACTCCATAGTTTTCGCCTGTACGCGAGAAGTATGTCACCAATACTTTTTTCCCTGTTTCCATGTTGTTGTTTTCTTTGTTGGCTTCGCCACTCTTCGCCTTTGCGCACGACATGGTGCAGCAGAGGGAGAGAAGCAATGCGATGATTGTTGATAAACGATTCATAAATCCTGTTTGTTGTGTAAATGCTTTGAAACCTTATTATGTTTGATGGTATGAACTCCCAGGTGCAAAAATACTTATAGAATATCAATGACATGCTACCCCGATTTCGGTAATTATTACCTGTTTTATGGATTTCAGTGATTCAGGCGGTTCTATAAAGTAGCCGGTATTTGTCAGATTCTTGGTCACTTCATGCCAAGCTCTGTGATACCCGAAGGTATTGCCTAATCCAAAAATAAGGCTTTTATTTTGGAATATAATCCAAAAAATAAGCTTAAATTTCGGATTAGGCATAATATTTCGGAAAACCTCTTTGGTCGTTTGATTTGTTCTGCCTAACTTTGTAACCGTAAGTAAAAACATTTAGGGGCGTATGGCAAATATGATAACGAGAGATTTGCAGCATGTGATTGAGGAAAAATGTCACAAGGGCAAGGCCGTGATACTCATCGGTGCAAGACAGGTAGGCAAGAGCACCCTGTTCTCCGAGATAAGCAAGGGAATGGAGGGTGGAGTGTTGTCGCTCAACTGCGACGACCCGGAGACGCGGACTTTGCTTGCTGACGCAAACCTGACGGAGATACGGCTTCTGATAGGTAACAACAAGACGGTGATTGTTGACGAGGCTCAGCGAGTTGCAGGCATTGGAATCACAATGAAGATGATTACCGACAACTTCAAGGATGTTCAACTGCTTGTTACTGGTTCTTCATCTTTTGAGCTGCACAACAGATTAGAGGAAACGCTGACAGGAAGAAAATTTGAATATTTCCTTTATCCTGTTTCCACAGGCGAATTGCTGAGGACCGGTGGGCTGTTAATGGTCAGACAGACTCTTGAACAACGTCTTGTCTATGGTTCATACCCCGAAATAGTGAGCAATCCCAACAATGCAAGGGAGCTGCTGATGGGCATTGCCGGGAGCTACCTTTATAAGGACATCTTGTCGATGGAGGGCATACGCAAGCCTGCGCTGCTGGAGAAACTGCTTGTTGCGCTTGCCTTGCAGGTTGGGAGCGAGGTGTCGTATCATGAGATAGGGCAGACCATAGGCTCAGATTCCAAGACGGTGGAGAAATACATCGACCTGCTGGAGAAGTGCTTCATTGTCTTTCGTCTTCCGTCTCTCAGCCGCAACATGCGCACAGAGCTGAAAAAGAGCCGCAAGGTGTTTTTCTTTGATAATGGAATACGGAATGCCGTCTTGCAGAATTTCGCGCCAGTGGCATTGCGGAACGACATGGGAGCGCTGTGGGAGAATTTCGTCATCTCTGAGCGCATGAAGAAGAATCATTATGAAGGTCGCTATCCAAAATATTATTTCTGGCGAACCACATCACAGCAGGAGATTGACTTTGTCGAAGAGGAAGACGGCATTTTTCATGCCTTCGAAATGAAGTGGAATCCCAGGCGGGGCAATACGTCACTGCCTGCGTCGTTTACAAATAATTATAATGTGGGCAGCGTAAATATTGTCACACCTGAGAATTATATGGATGTTTTGTGAATTGTTAGTTTTTTTTGTATAGTCACTTGCCCCTCAGATGTCCGTAGAAATAGGCGGCAGTGGCTCCGCCATCAGTCAGGAAGTCTGCCCCTGTAATGAATGCGCCTTGGCGGCCCATCAGCAGTTCCGCCACGTTTGCCACCTCGTCGGCTGTGCCGGGTCGGCGGGCAGGACAGTTGGCGAACATGTTCTTGTAGAAGTCGCCACGCGGTCCGTTGAACTCGTCGATGGCAAGCGGTGTGACGATGATTCCGGGCGAGATGGAGTTGATGCGTGCTCCCCGTTCTCCCCATTTCACCGCTTCCGCCATCACTCGCTTCACATTGCACCGCTTTGCCATTTGGTAGGCGTGCAGCGTGTCCTTGATGTTCTGCGGTTGCAGCAGGTCGAGCGAGAGCAACTGTTCCGATGGTGTGGTGGCAAGCAGACGGTCTTCCTCCGGGGTGAGGGCTGGCATACGATGTCCCGACTGGCTGGATATGGTGACGCCCACACCGCCCTCTTGGATTACTTTTCCTACCTCTTCAAGCAATACGGCAGTGCCATACAAATCCACTTTCAGTATGGTCTCTATGGAGGCTTGGCTTGGCGAAACGCCTGCGGCATTGACCAGCATTGAAATCTCTCCATATCTGTGTGCCTCACCAATCAAGGCGCGTATGGAATCGCGCGAGGCAAGGTCCATTTCGCAGGGCACGGTGTCGAATCCTGCCTTGTTCATTGTGTCGCAAACACTTTCTGCATGGCTCAGGCTTTTGTCGCCCACAATGATTTTCATTCCATATCCCATGCGCCGGGCTATCGCCATGCCTATCTGTCCGGCTCCGGTCAGAATCATTATTTCTTTCTTCATAAGCATAGGTTTATCTGTATTTTTTTCCGTTCTTGATGTAAATGCCTTTGTGATTCTCATCTTTTCTTCCATATCTGTCGGATAAGCCGAGAGGGCAGACAGGAACAGTGCCACCGTAAAGACCAGCCGTACATTGCTGATGATTCGTACTTTCGCATAGTTTTATACCGTCTTGCCCATGTCGTATGCCTGTGCCAATGCCTCATGACCGGCAATGTCGCCCATGTCCGTCACTCCTCCGGCAAACACAGAGCCAGCTAACTGAGCCTTGGGAAAGCACTCAATCCAGCCTTCCAGTCCGCTCACCGCCCTCTGCGGCACTTCCTCTCCGTCTTCTGCCGCAGCCGTAAACATATAGATGTTGCGGAAACGGTAGTCGGAGTTGTAGAGCGGATTGCCACGGTCGAGCAGTGTCTTCATCTGTCCGCACATCTCATAATAATAGATAGGTGTGGCGAAGGCGATGACCTCCGCATCGTGCATTTTCTGCCTGATTTCGTCCATATCGTCCTTGATGGCACATGCTCCTGTGTGCTGACAGGCAAGGCAGCCACGGCAAAACCGGATGTCCTTCCCTCTCAGTGATATTTTCTCCACGGCATGACCCGCTTCCGCCGCGCCACGCATAAACTCGTCCGCCAGTGCCTCGGAATTGCTCTTCGGTCGCAGGCTCGTAGATATTACCAATACGTTCTTCTCCATAAATCCTGATGATATAAATGTTTTCGTCTGCAAAGTTACTGCCAAACAAAGAAAAAGGCGATACCCGTATCTTGGAATTTATTACCTATTTTATGGAAAATCTTTAGAGTTCATCATAGGTTTACTCCTGCCTTGCCACTCCTGTTTCTGTATCTTTCTGGCTGTCGTGTCTCGCTTGGCGCCCCTTGAACTGGCTGCCTTTTGACAAGGTTCATGTCAATCAGATGCCTATGGCATTTCTTGAATGCCGGAATTTCCTATCAATTGGCAGTTATTTTTTTTGCACTTCCCGATAAAAGTCTTATATTTGTCATTACAAAACGGTTGGAGAGATTATCCAAGAACATAGATTATTAACTCTAAAATCTGACAATTATGAGAAGTATTGCAAAATTAGACCTTCAGTATGCGCACCGTTTCTACGGATTCAAGGGCGAGGCACAGTATCTGCACGGACATACGGGCGTGCTCACCATCGAAGTGGAAGAGCCTATCGAAGAGGGAGTGAACATGGTATATCCCTGCAACGAGATACAGAAAGTGGCATGGGATGTGCTCAAGAATTTTGACCACGCTCTGGTGTTGCGCCAGGATGACCCGCTGCTGCCCGCCATCCTCGACGTGTATGAGAAGACAGGCATCAAGAACGGTACACCGCAGAACAAGATGAAGGGTGAGGCTTTCAAGACAGAACTTGCCCAGGCCTATCCCGACTGCCGGTTGGTGGTGACCAAGGAGACCATGACTGTGGAGGGAATGATCAAGATTGTGTACGATTTGTTGAAGGACAAGCTGAACATCGTGAAACTTACCTTCACCAGCGGTGTCAATGCAGCTACGGCAGAGTTCCCCTCTCATGTGAGCATCGACCGTTGTCCGCTCTGTGGCATTGCCCTCAACGAAAAGGGAGTGTGCCCCAAGTGCGGCTATAAGAAACCGTAAGGCTTGCGCACTCATTTCAATCCTGAAAACTAATTCAGCCGCCTGTGTAGCAGCGATGCACAGACGGCTGGCTTTTTTGGGTGGAAAACAATGGTTCCACCTTCCTGTTCCTATTTCCCGTTCCGGTGGAAAATTCTTACGATTAGAAGAAATATGAGGCTGAATTTTTATAATCCGAAAGAATTTGTCGAAATATTTTATGTGTTTGTCAATTAAATTTGTATTTGTAATAGGTTTGAAATACTTTTGTCATATTCAAACCTGTTAAGTGAAATTATTCCAGACAGTGTAACTAAAAATTCTATTACCACCTATTACTTTCCTTTTATGAAGAAGTTATTCACTTTAGGGGGTGCTCTTTTATTTGCTTTTACAGCATGGGCAGACTCCTATCCCTATCTTGTGTTCCAGACAAGTGATAATGGCTTGCTGTCGTGTGATGCAGAGACCGTTCACATCACTTTTGCTGGTGAAGAGGCTGTGGTGCGCGATGCCAACGGCGAGCACCGGTTGCCCCTTGTTTCGCTTTCCAAGATGTATTTTTCGTCCGCCCCGACGGCGATTGTCTTTCCAAAATCAGCCGCTCTGTCGAATGCTGTCAGTGTCTATACCCTTTCAGGGGTGTATGTAGGCACCTTTGACTCGCAGCGTGCCGCTGCCTCTTCCCTGGGCAGTGGAATGTATCTGCTGAAAGACCAGAATGGCGTGAAAGTCGTAACAGGAAACTCACTCAGGTAATCCCGCAATCCAAAAAGAAAAAAACATGAAAAGACTGTTTTCCCTTATTATAGCTGCCGTGCTTTGTCTCGGCGCATTTGCCCAGTCGCTCCAACTCAGTGTGGGGCAGGTAACCTATTCCTATCCCGCAGCACAGGCGGGTGAGATGGTTTTTGCCGAAGGCACTACGCTCACCGTTGCCGGGCATTCGTTCCCCATCAGCACCATCGACAGTGTATATACCGCCACTGCAGAAGCAAAAGACAATACCGTGACCGTGGCTTTCAACGGCTCTTCCGCCACAGTGCTTGTGGCAGGCAACATCGCCCCCTACGTGGATGTGTCGGTAGAGGATGCGCGTGTCACCATCACCCAGAGCAGTGAGGTGGGCGATGACACCTGCGGCGAAATAAGTTATCTGCTCAGCGGCGCTTCCGCTGACGGCAGTTTCACCCTCAACGGTTCTTACAAGAGCACCGTCCAGCTCTGCGGGCTCAGCCTGACCAGCCTGAAGGGTGCGCCCCTGGACATAGAGAACAGCAAGCGCGTGGCACTCAGTGTGAAGAACGGCACCGAGAATGCGCTCTGCGACGCTGCCGGCGGTTCGCAGAAAGGATGTATCGTGTGCAAGGGACATCTGGAACTCAAGGGGCAGGGCTCCCTCACCGTCACCTCTCTCACGGGTCATGCCATCTATGCCAAGGAATACGTGTCGATGAAGAACTGTACCGTGGATGTGCTCGGTGCTGTCAAGGACGGCATCAACTGCAACCAGTATTTCCTGCTTGAGAGCGGCACACTGCGCATCAACGGAGTGGGCGATGACGGTATTCAGGTGGCGTTCAAGGACGATACCGACCGCGAAGACGAAGACACTGGCTCCATACTGGTTCAGGGCGGCACCCTGCAGGCCAATATCACCGCCACTGCCGCCAAGTCCCTCAAGGCAGACGGCGACGTGCTGATTTCGGGAGGCGAACTCACACTCACCACCTCGGCAGGAGCCATGTGGGACAGCGAGAAGTCTGAAACCAAGGCATCTGCCTGCATCAGTGCCGACGGTTGCGTGGATATCAGCGGCGGCACCCTGCTGCTTACTGCCACGGGCAGTGCCGGCAAGGGCATCAGCTGCGACGGCGACTTCAAGGCTTCGGGCGGCACCGTGACCATCAGCACTTCCGGCGGTCTCTACGCCTACATCAACGGTGTGGAATATACCGACTACACCGGCAATACGGACAATATCAACAGTTCTTTGCGCTCTTCGCCCAAGGGCATCAAGTGCGACGGCAATGTCAACATCACGGGCGGCGATTTCACCATCACCACCACAGGCCACGGTGCCGAGGGCATAGAGAGCAAGAATGTTCTCACCATCGGCGGGGGTACCTTTAACATCCATACCTACGACGATGGTCTCAACTCTTCGTCAAACCTGTATATCACAGGTGGCGACCTCACCGTATTCTCCTCTACCTGCGATGCCATCGACTCCAATGCTGGCATAGCCATCAGCGGCGGTGTTACCCGCGCCTTCGCTCCCACAAACTCAGAGGGCGGTGTGGATGCGTCTGACGAGACGGGAAACAGCGTCAAGGTTACAGGAGGTACCCTGATAGCCATTGGCGGGCGCAACTCGTCGCTCGGTTCCGGCAGTCAGCCCTATATCACCAGTTCTTCCTCTGTCACAGCCGGTGCTACCCTGAGCCTGCTCAGCGGTTCCACCACCCTGCTCACCTGTGATATTCCCTCCGACTATTCCTCTTCGGGTGGCGGTTTCCCCTTCTCTCCCTTTGGGGCAATGTATGCCGGCGGCGGCAACACCAAGCCGGGCGGCAGTTCTGGTTCGGGAATTATCATCTCCTGTCCGGGAATGGTTTCGGGCAGCACCTATACGCTGTCCATCGGTACTAGTACCAGCAGTGTCACAGCCAAGTAGTTTGACAGTCTGAGGGTTGCAAAAAGGGGCATGAGGCACTAAAAACGGTGAAAATGTTTGTGTAGTATGCACAAAAGTTGTAATTTTGTGCCGAAATTCAAACAAATAGAAGAAATTAACAAGATGTCTCACAATTTATTGAAAGGCAAGCGCGGTATCATTTTTGGTGCGCTTAACTCCGAGTCAATCGCTTGGAAAGTGGCTGTGAAAGCCGTTGAAGAGGGTGCCTCCATCACCCTGAGCAATACCCCCATGGCATTGCGTATGGGCGAACTCGATGAACTGAGCAAGCAGTTGAATGCCCCTGTTGTGGCTGCCGACGCCACCAGCGTGGAGGATTTGGAAAAGGTATTTGAAGAGTCGGTGAAGCTGTTGGGTGGAAAGATTGACTTTGTGCTCCATTCCATCGGTATGAGTCCCAATGTGCGCAAGCGTCGCACTTACGATGACCTGGACTACAACTATCTGCAGAAAACCCTCGATATCTCTGCCATCTCTTTCCACAAGATGCTGCAGGTGGCAAAGAAGCAGGATGCCATTGCCGAGTACGGTTCGGTGGTGGCGCTGACATACGTGGCATCACAGCGCACCTTCTTCGGCTACAACGACATGGCAGACGCCAAGAGTATGCTGGAGAGCATTGCCCGCAGTTTCGGCTATATCTATGGCCGTGAGAAGAATGTGCGTATCAACACCATTTCCCAGTCGCCCACGCCCACCACGGCGGGCAAGGGCATCAAGGATATGGACAACCTGATGGACTTTGCCAACAAGATGTCTCCTCTGGGCAATGCCTCTGCCGAAGAGTGTGCCGACTATTGCGTGATGATGTTCTCTGACTTCACCCGCAAGGTCACCATGCAGAACCTCTTCCACGATGGCGGTTTCTCGTCCATGGGTATGAGTCTGCGTGCCATGAACCAGTATGCCAAGGATTTGACTCCCTACGAAGACGAAAACGGAAAGATTATCTACGGATAATCCCTCCTTCTGTTCCGATACAAGAGAGGTGCCGCAACCCGACGTTGCGGCACCTCTTTCTATTTTCCTCGGTTGATGTTGCGGTATGCCATCGGGCTTTTGCCCAGTCGTTCCTTGGTGTATTTGCCGAAGAACGACACGTTGGCAAACCCCGTCTTCGCTGCCATCTCCTTGCACGACAGCGATGTGTTTATCAGCATGTTGCGTATCTGTTCGGTCAGTTGTTCGTGTATCCATTCCGACACCGTCTT
>JBJEKQ010000066.1:0-10472 GCA_051878715.1 Prevotella sp. | reverse complement strand
GTCACCTCGGGCAGTGCTTTGCACAACGTGATTCCGGCAGTGGCGGAAGCCCACTACAGGCACGTGCCTCTGATAGTGGTTTCCGCTGACAGGCCTCAGGTATGGATTGACCAGTATGACGGACAGACGGCACGCCAACCGGGCACTTTAGGTGACTTGGCAGCAAAATGCGTGCAACTACCGGAACCAGCCAACGAGGAAGAGCACTGGTATTGCAACCGGATGGTAAACGAAGCTCTGCTTGCCGCCCGCAGCGACGGAGGAGCACCTGTACACATCAACGTGCCGATATCGGAACCCTTGTTCGACTTCTCCGTGGCAATTCTACCGCAAGAGCGGTGCATCACAGACTACACCCTCCGCCAAGACTACACCCTCTGGGCACAGCAGGCAGCACAGCGCATGGCACAAGCCAAACGCCCGCTCATCGTCTATGGAAGGGATTGCCGCCGCAAGGACATCACCCCTGCCATGGAAAATATATGTAAAAAGGTGACCCTGCTTCACGAAGCCCTGTGTGAACATTCTGACCTCACACTCTTTGACCTGGTGCTAAAGCACGAAGAATCCCCGGCATTACAGCCGCCCGACTTCGTGTTGCATATCGGCGACACCCTCGTAAGCAAGCCCTTGAAACATTGGATAAGGGTATCGGAAGCAGAGGTATGGCAGGCGGATGCCACCAATGGCGTGCATGACCTGCTGATGCACCTCACCTGCAAGGTAACAGGTACGGCAGCGGACATATTGCCTCCATTGGACGTGGCACTCAACGAGGTGGAACTGTCTGCCGAGGCAAGAGAATACCATGCCCAATGGCAACGCTATATAGACAGGGCACGCACCCTGACGGAGGATTATCTGCCACCTTTCTCACAGATGGCGACGGTAAAGTATTTCGAACAGCAATTGGACGATATGCTCTATGATTGGCATATACATTATGCCAACAGCAATGCAGTGCGGCTCGCCAACTTGTTTGCGGCTCACTACGTGTGGTGCAACAGAGGCATCAACGGTATTGAGGGATCACTTTCTACCGCTGCCGGACACTCTACGATAACCGAAGACATGGTATTCTGTATCATCGGCGACCTGAGTTTTTTCTACGACCAAAATGCACTGTGGAACCAACACCTGCGGGGCAACCTGCGCATCGTGCTGCTCAACAACGGCAAGGGCGGCATCTTTGACACCCTGCCTCATCTCAACGATTCGCCTGCGGCACAGCAGTATGTGGCTGCCACTCACCACACCACGGCACAAGGGATATGCACGCAGAATGACATAGGTTATCTGAAAGCCCACAACATGGAGGAGATGCAGACGGGCATCGTGACACTGATTACCGCCGATGCGCAACGCCCCATGCTCATCGAGGTGTTTACCGACAGCGAAACAGACCTAAAAGCGGTGCAGCAACTGTACCGTCAATGGATTGACCAGAAATAAATCACTTTTACACTTTAAATATGGCACAAAGAGAATGGAAGAAGATAAGGGATTTTGAGGAAATCCTGTTTGAGCAATACAACGGCATTGCCAAGATTACCATCAACCGTCCGCGCTACCGCAACGCATTCACCCCCAAGACCACCCAAGAATTGGGCATTGCATTCGCCTATTGCCGTGAGGCGGCAGACATCAGTGTGGTGCTGCTCACAGGAGCAGGTGACAAGGCTTTCTGCTCGGGCGGTGACATGCACGTGAAGGGACGCGGAGGATACATCGATGACGAGGGAGTGCCCCGCCTCAGCGTACTGGATGTGCAGATGCAGATAAGGCGGTTACCCAAGCCCGTGATTGCCATGGTCAACGGTTATGCCATCGGCGGTGGCCATGTACTTCACCTGGTGTGCGACCTCACCATCGCTTCAGAGAATGCCATCTTCGGACAGACCGGTCCTAAGGTCGGCTCCTTTGATGCTGGTTTTGGCGCCTCCTATCTGGCACGCATCGTAGGACAGAAGAAGGCACGTGAGATATGGTTCCTATGTCGGCAATACTCTGCTGCCGAGGCAGAACGCATGGGATTGGTGAACAAGGTGGTACCCCTGGAACAACTGGAGGACGAGTGCGTGGCATGGGCAGAGACAATGATGGAAAGGAGTCCGCTGGCACTGCGCATGATCAAGGCTGGATTGAATGCCGAACTTGACGGACAAGCCGGCATACAGCAGTTGGCGGGCGATGCCACCATGCTCTACTATTTCCTGGACGAAGCGCAGGAGGGAGGCAAGGCTTTTCTGGAAAAGCGCAAACCCGACTTTGACAAATATCCCAAGATTCCCTGACAGAGGAATCAAGGAAATCCAAATAAAACCATTGACACCGCATATGAACGAGATAAGCATTCCCACCATTCTGCAGGTAAAGATACGCATCGAGCCTCGCATTTTCCATTTCAAGTCACCGGCAGGCACCTCACGGGGGATATATACCACCAGACGGTCGTGGCTGGTTTATGCCACCTCCCCGCTCTATCCCAACCGCTGTGGCGTGGGCGAGTGCGCTCCCCTGCCCCAACTGAGTTGCGACGACCTTGCTGATTATGAAAAAACACTACGCACGCTGTGTGACATGGTGGAGCAGCAGGGCAGCATTGACTACGGCATCATGCGCCCCTACCCCTCCATGCTTTTCGGATTGGAAACGGCATTGCTGCATCTTGCCCAGGGAAGTACAGTGCTGTTCGACACCGCCTTTGCACGGGGCGAGGTGTCAATACCCGTGAACGGATTGGTATGGATGGGGAGGCACGACGAAATGCTAACCCGCATGGAAGAGAAGATAGCACAGGGATTCCGCTGCATAAAACTCAAAATCGGTGCCATCAACTTTGAGGAGGAACTGGATCTTGTCAAGCGTCTGAGGGACAGGTTCAGTATCAGAGAACTACAATTAAGGGTAGATGCCAATGGTGCCTTTACCGTCGAAGAAGCCCTCTACAAACTGGAACTGCTTGCCCAATACGGCATACACTCCATTGAACAGCCCATCAAGCCCAAGCAGTGGGGAGTGATGGCGATGCTATGTAGGGAATCACCGCTGCCTATAGCCCTTGATGAAGAGCTGATAGGGGTAAACCTCCCCGAAATGAAACGACAGATGCTGAATATCATCAAACCGGCATACGTAGTGCTCAAGCCCTCACTGCATGGCGGTATGCATGGTGTGAGAGAGTGGATAAGCATAGCACGCGACATGAGCATAGACAGTTGGATAACCAGTGCATTGGAGAGCAATGTGGGATTGAACGCCATCGCCCAACTCACCGCCCATCTCTACGGAACACACATCACCCAGGCGCAGGGGGTGGGCACGGGGATGCTCTATACCGACAATGTGCCATGGCAAGGACAGGAGATGTTCATCAAGGAAGGCGAGGCATGGATGCGAACTGCAGAATGACGCTCAACGAGTTTTTGGAGCAATGGCAATCAGCCGACCCTACCCTGCCGGTACACACCAGCGGTTCCACTGGCAAGCCAAAACTGCTGCGGGTAGAGAAAGAGAGGATGCGGGCATCGGCAAGGATGACGTGCCGCTTTCTGAATCTGAAGCCGCAACAGACGGCACTGCTGTGCATGCCTTTAGATTATATTGCCGGCAAAATGATGGTGGTTCGCGCCCTGGAAGCGCATTTGCAGTTGTGGCAAGTGCCCCCTTCCAGCCATCCCCTTGCCACCCTGCAGCAGGCACCCCACTTTGCAGCCATGGTGCCCCTGCAGGTATTTCACAGCATGCAGGAACCCCGCGAACGGCAGTTGCTGATGCAGATACATCATCTCATCATCGGCGGAGGAGCCATAAATGAGGAGATGGAGGCACAACTGCAATGCTTTCCTCATGCTGTGTGGAGCACCTATGGCATGACCGAAACCCTGTCGCACATCGCCCTGAGGCGCCTCAACGGCAAGGAGGCATCAACATGGTACACCCCTCTGCCCACAGTAAGCGTGTCGCTCAACGAAGAGGAGTGCTTGGTGATTGATGCACCCGAGGTATGTGCCGCTCCCCTTGTCACCAACGACCGTGCCGTGTTGTCGGCAAACGGCACACGGTTCCGCATTCTGGGGCGCAGAGACAACATCATCAACAGCGGAGGCATCAAGATACAGATTGAAGAGGTAGAACGGTTGTTGTCGCCAGTGATGCCCGTGCCTTTCCTCATCACCCAGACCCCCCATGTCCGATACGGTGAGGCGGTCACCCTGCTCTATGAAAGCAAGTGTGCAGACAGCCGTCTGTTGTCCGCTGTCTGCACACTCTGCAGTGAAGTACTTCCCCGCTATTGGAAACCCAAGGTATATCTACGTGTGGAAGCCCTGCCTCATACTCCTACCGGCAAGCCGGCCAGGGCAGAGGCACATACCATGGCATGCGCCCTGCTGGAAAGCCTCAGTGTGTAGTCATTTTCAGTTTTGCACTCTTCAGCCCTTCTGCAGTGGCTGTGATGGTAACAGCCGAAGGCGTAATGCCTGAACGCAGGATGGCAAGTGCAGAACCGTTGAAGAGGCGGCGCTTGTTGGTTATATTGAGTTCGTCAGAACTGTGGTTGCCGTTACTCACGGCAGCAATTTCTGCATCTCCTACCACGGTAAAGGTCACCTCTGCAGGCACATTCGCCACGCGACGTCCTTTCTTATCCACCGCAATCACCCTCACATGCTGCAGGTCTTGTCCGTCGGCAAGCCAATGTTCATTGTCTGTTTCCAATTTCAGCGCCACTGCCTCGCCCGTGGTTTCTATACGATGCCTTGCCACCACCTTGCCACCGGTGCGTGCCACTGCCTCACAATAGCCTTCCTGATAGGGTACTTTCTTCCATCTTATCTGGTTACGCATCTTGGCAGACTTTACATCGTTCTTCTGCGTGCCAAGACTTTTGCCGTTCACAATCAGTTCCACCTCCTCGGCATTGGTATAGGTGGTGAGATCAATCAGCGAGCCTGTCTGGCGGTTCCAATGGTCGCTCTGCCCGTCATTGCCCGTCTGTATTCCGTTCCACATGGCATCCCCCTTGCTGTCGGTCACGGCAATGTGCACCAACGGTTCCTCAGGTTTGAAGAACGAGCGCATATAGTAGGCCTTGGGCTTGGGTTCAAGACTGATGTCGAAGACACCCTGCGCCCATCCCTTGACAGGCCATCCCTGACTTTCTCCCAAATAGTCGATGGCACCCCAGTAAGCCAGTCCTATCACCTTGTCCAGTTCCATGGCAAAATAGTTCTCGCCCATGGCAGCCACCGAAGCCTCGCTCTGATAGAAGGTCATCCACGGGAACTTGGCTCCGTCGCCTGGGAAATACATGTAACGATAGTTATACGACTGCACATCGGTGACCATGGCCAAATCGCAGGGCAGCGAGTCAGTGCTCCAGTTGCGGTATCTCGGGTGCATCGCCACCGTCACCTTGCGGCTGTCGTCATAGCGCTGCACGGCAGTCTTCAGCAACTTGTACATCGTCACGCCGAAATCATTGAAGGGCATGTCATTCTGCTGTTGCAATTCGTTGCCCATAGACCAAATCACCACTGAAGGATGGTTGCGGTCGCGGGTAATGAACTCCTGCACGTGATAAGGCCACAACTGCATGAAGGGAGTTCTCCCTGCGCCCACATACTGATTGTTCCATTTGTCATAGAGTTCGTCCACCACCAGGATGCCATTCTCATCACAGAGATCAAGGAAGTCTTGCGAATAGGGGTTATGAGAAGTGCGGATATGGTTCATGCCAAACTCCTTCATCAATTGTATGCGTTTCTCGATGGCTCTCCTGTAAGCGGCGGCACCCAAGGCACCATTGGTGTGATGGTTGGCATATCCCTTGAGCAGCACCTTCCTGCCATTGAGTTTCAGTCCCTCTCCAGGCACCAGTTCCACGGTGCGCACGCCGAAACGCTGCGATGTCACGGCAGCCACACTACCGTCGGTGCGCAGCAGCTCCAAACGGGCGGTGTATAGGTTGGGGTGCTCGCAATCCCACAGCAACGGCTGTTGCAAGGTGATGGGCTGCAGTGCCAGCTCCTGTCCGTAACGGTAGTTGCGCACGCGCTTCACCTTCTCTTTTTTGTTCACTACCTCCGTACCATCGGGGGCAGTTATGATTACCCGGAACTCCACTTCGTTCTGCTTGCCGTTGCACTGTACGTTGGCGCGGATATTCACCACCTTGTTGTCAGCGGTAGTGATATACAGCGGATGGCGGTGGAAATACAGGTTGGCGTCAGTATATACAAGATGTACGTCACGGAAAAGTCCTCCGCCGGTGTACCATCTCGATACCTTGGTGTCAGCGGTGCTGGCATACACGGCAATGGTATTCTCCTCGCCGTATTTCAGTTTGCGTGTCACATCCACCTCAAACCCCACATAACCATAATCGGTGCCACCAATACGCTCGCCGTTGAGATACACATCACCATAATACATGATGCCCTCAAAATCGAGCAGTGCACGCTTTCCTTTGTTCCTGGCATCGGGCACAAGGGTCTTCACATACCATCCACCGCCCATTTCCTTGAATCCGCGTGCGCTAAGCCTGCTCTTGATGTTAGCACCGGCATCGCTGTTGTCGGCTTTTTCACTGGCATCGGGTGCAACCCACGGCTGTTCTATCTGGAAGTCGTGGGGCACGTTGACCTCACGCCATCCCTGAGACTTGGCTGCTGCGGTGGTCATTGTTGCATATTGCCCCTCGCCGGCTTTGAACATCCAGCCCCTGTTAAGACTAAGGGTGTCTGTAGCTGCCATCACGCTAAGGCTGCACAGGGAACCCCAAAAAGTAGCAATGAATTTTGTTGTCATATCGTTTTACAGTTAGTAATACTCTTCAGAAAGGTACAAAGACACATTCAATTACAAAGACAAGTTTTTTGAACTTAATTGCTATGGATGCAAAGGTAACGATAATTCTTCAAAAACCACGAATTAGGGACAAAGAATCATTGTTCTTCCAGATAGCAAAAAGTGGTGGTGGGGAGTCGCCACTTCCCACCACCACTTATTTTCTACAATGCGCTCAACTCAAAAATCTATTGGCAGCTCTGAGCTGGTGGCGCATGATGCTCAAAAACTCTTGTGTTTCCTGAAGTACATTGAGATAGATGAGAGAAATCTTCATGTTGGATGCCACTTTGTCGTTCTGCATACGGTCGATATGCTGTTTGCGTAGCGTGGAGAGTTTGTCTTTCAACATGTCCGCCTCACCAAGCACTTTGTCGTACTGGGCAAAACGCATGGTAGAGAGCATAGATTCCGAACGTTGCATTAGGTCGATGACCTCCATGCGCACCGGTGCAAACTCATGTATCAAATCTTGCGGAATGGGATTGAAATTATTGTCGATATGCTCAGTAATGGGTTCCGACATGCGTTTCAGACAATAGATATACTGCATATCACTGTTCACACCCAAGTGGTACCAGGTGTTACGCTCCAAGGCCACCTGTTTGGGAATGCGTTTCATCGCCAAAAGTTGTTTGCGGCGGTAGCGTTGCAGTTGTTCCTGCTCGTTATCCAACTCCTTCTTGCATTGTTTCAGGGTACGCAGACGATTGTTTTCCAATCCGCTGATAACAGATTCGAACTGTTCCAGCGCAAAGCGGCACACAAAACTTTGGGTACGCGCCACATGTTTGGACAACAAGCTCCACACTATCTCTGGGTCTTTAGTACGCATCATCAGCAGGAACACGTCGTCCTCACGATCCTGGTTGCGTTTGCGTGCAAACTGTATCTGACTACGAACAAGCAGCCAAATGGCAATCACCATAAACGCAAGCATGGCTATGAAGCCGCCCCAGTTCATCAGCAGACAAACGATGGCACAGGCGGCAAAAGCAACACCGGCAGTGATGAACCATCCACCGATAACGGAGAGTACTCCCGTAACACGGAATACGGCACTTTCACGGCTCCATGCCCTGTCGGCAAGCGAAGTACCCATCGCCACCATAAAGGTTACATAGGTGGTGGATAGGGGTAACTTGTAATTGGTTCCCACCACGATGAGCATAGAAGCAAGTACCAGGTTGACAGCGGCACGCACCACATCAAAGGCGGCACCATCGGCAAGCACAGCCTCCTCGCGGTTGAAGCGGCTGTCTATCCATCGGGTGAACGAATACGGCATCCAGCGGTTGATAAAACCTCCTGCATCCTGTCCGGCACGCACGATACTACGGGCAGCCTTGGAAGAACCGAACATCTCTTCGCCCTCGTCCTGCCGTGCCAAATCCACACTGGTTTTCACCACATTCTGCGCCTTCTTAGAGGTAGCCATCGCAATAATCATCACCACACCAGCAAACATCAAGTATAGCATAGGTGTCTTGGCGCTACTCATCAGTGAAGTCATCATAAACCCTTCATTATCGCCGTTGCCATTGGCCATGAAGTCGTTGTAAGAGTCAAGACCCGCCATTGGCACACCGATGAAGTTCACCAGGTCGTTTCCTGCAAAAGCCATAGCAAGGGCGAAGGTACCCATCAGCACCACTACCTTGAACACGTTGACACGCAACCAGTGTAGCACCTGCATCAGCAGGGAAGAACACACAAAGGTGGTAGCCAGCAACATCGGAGTGTTTCCGGCGACCCACTGACGTGTAGAGGTGCTGATGAAGGGCGACTTACCCAAGCCCTTGATAAAGATGAAATAGGCAAGCAAAGTGAATGCGATTCCGCCAAACACGGCGATGGTGTAGCGCAGATGACGCTGATAGGCAAAAGTAAACACTACGCGGGAAATCCACATCACTATCATACCTACCACGAAGGCGATAGCCACACTCACAAAGATGGCTATGATGACACTGAGAGCCTTGTCGCTGTTGAGCAACATGTCAAGATTGAGCGATGGGTCAGCATTCATCTTCAAGATGGCAAGGATAAAGGTACCGCCCAGCAGTTCGAACACCAGAGACACGGTGGTGGAGGTAGGAAGTCCCAAGGTATTGAACATGTCAAGTACAATCACATCGGTAACCATTACCGCAAGGAATATGGTCATTACCTCATGAAACGTATAATTGGCGGGATACATGATGCCATGACGCGCTACATCCATCATGCCAGCACTCATTACAGCACCTATGACCACACCCACTGAAGCTATAATCATCACCGTCTTGAACTTCGCCACTTTGGCACCGATGGCGGAATTAAGGAAGTTTACCGCATCGTTGCTTACTCCTACAAACAGGTCAAATACTGCTAAGATTAGCAGAAAGACCACTATCAACAAATAAATGATTTCCATGTTTTCTGACTTTTGCTATTTTTCGGCAAAAGTAGAAAACAGATATTACAAAGCCGTGACAACAATGTGAAGATGATTATAAAGGTGGAGGAATCGGCGGCAAAGACTTGTCAAATCAACAAATCGAACCAAAAGGTAGAACCAATGTTCTCCGTTGAAGACACGCCCACCCTTCCGCCTAAACTGACGGCATAACTTCGGCACACCGACAAGCCCAAACCCATACCTTGAGTAAAGTCATCCAATTTGACGAAACGCTCAAAGATACGATCTTGCTGTTCTTTAGGTACACCGATACCCGTATCTCTGACGTAGATATGTAGCACTCCACCCTCTCTCCATACAGAACCAAGTACAACCCTGCCTGATTTGGTAAATTTGAGGGCATTGTCCATGAAATGCTCCAGAATGGTGCGAATTCTTTCTTTGTTGGAATAGATATTCAAAGTTCCCGTGGAAATCTCTCCCTCCAAAACAATCTGAGGATTCTTATTTGCCTCTGTATATTGCCTCAACACATCATGCAACAGCGGGTCGATATCAAACCACGTTCGTTCCACAGTGTCTTGGGCAAGGGCTGCATCCTCCTTTGACTGTGCCACTACACTATCGAAGATACGCAACAATTTATGATTGTTTTCCTTGATGATATCCACCATCTTCTGCCGTTCCTCTTCTGTCTCAGCCATAGGCAATATGTCAGAAAAGCCCACAATGGCATTAAGCGGTGTTTTTATCTCGTGGCTGACATTGGCAAGGAAGGCAGACTTGATGCGGTCACTCTCCTCTGCCCTGTTGCGCGCCACAAGCAATTCCTTTTCCATCTCCTTACGCAGGTCGATACAGGTAGAGGTGCCTACCACCATATTGGGCATCCCCTCAGCATTACGGCTCATCACGGTAGCATTCGTCTCCATCCAATGATAGCGGTCGGCATTGACTTCGCGCATCTGATAAATGCCATGCATCTCAGAGGATGCGCCTGCAAACAAATTTTCCAGCGAGTGCTCTACCCTATCCCTGTCCCAAGGTGCCAACAGGCTGTAGATGCTATCCAATGGTTTGCTCTGTCCCAGCACCGCCTTGTCCACGGCATCAGGACGATAGTCATTATCATATACTATAGTACGGGCGACAGGATTGATACGCCACAAGGCCATATTCATCACCTTGAGCACCATATCAAACTCCACATTCTCAGGTACGA